>CAJANL010000340.1 GCA_903941105.1 uncultured Rhodospirillaceae bacterium | reverse complement strand
TAGGTGCGGACGCGGAAGCCCTCGGCCTCCAGCGCCATGGACACCGAGGTCAGGATGTTACGGTCATCGTCCACCAGCGCGATGGTCTGCGCCATGCGAAATACCTCCGAGGAAGCCAGACGCAGAGCCTACCGCAATGGGGCGCGCCTGCAAGACCCCTTCCGGCTGGGGGGCAAAATACCGCCGCCTTGCCTGGACCTGACAGGGCGTGTATCAAATAATGATGAACAAAAAACCTGGGGTCGTTCCGCTCGTTTCCGCCCTGGCAGTCCTGGCGATCTGGGGACTGGCACTGTTCGCGGTGCTGTATCTGCGCGATCTGGCGGTGCGACAGGCCGAAACCAATCTGCGCAACCTCAGCCGCGCCCTGGCGGCGCAGACCGAAGTGATGCTGACCGGGGCCGAGGCGGCCCTGGACACGGTCCGTAACCTGCTCGGTGCCACCCCCGACGACATCGCCACCATCATCAAGCGCGAGGCCGCCAGCGCCCCCTTCCTCCAGGACATCTCCGTCTACGATGGCCAGGGCGTTCTCACCCATCTGGCGCGTCAGCCGATGCCGGCCGTACCGGTGAATTTCTCCGACCGGGCCTGGTTCACCCAGGCACGGGACAATCCGGACCACGCCATGCTGATCGGCGACCCGGTCCGGAGCAAGATCAACAACAACTGGCTGGTGCCGCTGGTGATACGTCGGGGCGCGCCCGATGCCTTCGCCGGTGCCGTGGCCGGCTCGCTCGACCCCGGGTTCTTCCAGTCGCTGTTCGGGAAGTTCGAACTTGGCGAAGGCGCCGCCATCACCCTGCAACGGGCCGACAGCACCGTGCTGGCACGGCAGCCGCACAGGGAAGAGTCGGTGGGCAAGACCTTTCCCGGCCCCATCTTCAAGGCGCTGCAGGGCCAGCAAGAAGCACTGGTCCATTCCGTCAGCATCGTCGACGGCGCCGAGCGACTGATCAGCGGCCGTTTCGTCGGCCAGTTCCCGGTCTACGTCGCCATCTCGGTGACGCAGGCCTCGGTGCTGCGGTCGGGGCAGGCACAGACTGCCATCATCCTCGGTGCGGCGGCGACGCTTTCGGCGCTCATCATCATCCTCGCGGTGGCCCACGCCCACCTCGCGCGTCATCAGATCGACCTGCGGGAGAAAGTGGCAGCCCTCAACGCCACCACCCGCCAGATGAAGGAGCAGGCCGAGGAACTTGGGCGGTCCAATGCCGAGCTGGAGCAGTTCGCCTACGTCGCCTCGCATGATCTCCGGGCGCCGCTTCGCATGGTCACCAATTTCCTCGCCCTGGCCGAGCGCCGCCTCGGCGACACCCTCGACAGCGAGACCCGCGAATTCATCGACTTCGCGGTGGACGGCGCCCGCCGCATGGACCACCTGATCCTGGATCTGCTGCAATACGCCCGCATCGGCCGCGATGGCGAGGCCAAGCAGCCCAGCCAGGCGTCGGAGGCCATCGCCGAAGCCCTGGCCAACCTGCAGCCTCAGGCCGAGGAGTGCGCCGCCGAAATCACCGTTGCCCCCAACCTGCCACCGGTGCTGGCCCGAGAGAGCGATCTCATCCGGCTGTTCCAAAATCTGGTGGGCAACGCCTTGAAATACCGCGATGCCGATCGCCCCCCCCGGATCACGATCGCGGCGACGCGGCGGGGCGCCATGGTGGACTTCACCATCTCGGACAACGGCATTGGCATCCTTCCCGCCGATTGCGAACGCATCTTCGGCATCTTCAAGCGCCTGCACGCCAATGACGAGTTCCAGGGAACCGGCATCGGGCTGGCGGTGTGCCGCAAGATCGTCGACAGCCATGGTGGCCGCATCCGGGCCGAATCCGCCGGGCCGGGCACCGGAACCAGGTTTGAATTCACCCTGCCTGCCGCCTGATAGCCGACAGATCGAATTGACGCGGCCGGGATGGCCACCCTATATTGCCTGCCGATGGTCCTCGCCGTCCGCAAGGGGCGAGGTGAAAAGGGAACGCGGTGCGGCTCCGAAAAGGGGCTCAGTCCGTGGCTGTCCCCGCAACTGTAAGCGGTAGGGATCCGGCCTTTCGTATGCGACGCCACTGGCCATTGCGGCCGGGAAGGCTATGCCGGCATCCTCAATATCCGCGAGCCAGGAGACCTGCCATCACGAGTGCCGTTCGCGAGCCATTCGGCCGGGGTGTGCCGAAGGGTCGGGTTTCCGTTTCGCGGGCGGCAGTGTCTCGACAAACGGAGTCCGACCGATGACCAATGCCGTTGCTTCCTCCCGTACCGTCGCCGTCCCCGCCCGCTTGCTGCCCGCGCTGTTCGCGCTGGCCTTCGGCGCCTTCATGGTGTTCGGTGTCGGCTTCTCCCATCTCGAAGCCGCGCATAACGCCGCCCACGACGGCCGCCACGCCTTCGCCTTTCCCTGCCACTGAGATTTCAGTGTTCAGGAGGGTCATGGTGACCGCCCTGCTGGCCGGTGGGCTGGCGGGGCTGTTCGCGTCGGCGGTGCAGACCTGGAGGGTCGTGCCGCTGATCCACGAGGCGGAACTCTACGAGCAATCCTCCGCCGCCCACGGACATCCCGGCGTTGCCCATGAGCACGCCAATCACGAGGCGGCCGCCAAGGCCGCTCCGGCCGAAGGGCACAGCCATGACGGCTCGGCCTGGGCGCCGGCCGATGGGGTCGAGCGCACGCTCTTCACCGTGGCTGCCAACCTGCTCACCGGCATCGGTTTCGCCTCACTGCTGGTGGGGGCCATAGCGCTGTCGAGCCGCGAGCCCGATGCCCGCGAGGGGGTGCTGTGGGGGCTGGCCAGCTTCGGCGCTTTCTCCATGGCGCCCGCCGTCGGTCTGCCGCCCGAGCTGCCCGGCATGATCGCGGGTGAGTTGGTGGCGCGTCAGGCCTGGTGGGCGCTCGCCGCCGCGGCCACGGCGGCCGGCATCGCCCTGATGGTGTTCGTCAGGCAGCCATGGGCCAAGGCGGCGGCGGTGGCCTTGCTGGTACTGCCGCACGCCATCGGGGCGCCCGATGGCGGTAGCGGTGGCTCGGTGCCGCCCGAACTGGTGGCCCGTTTCGTCACCAATTCACTGGCAGCAACCGGCCTGTTCTGGCTGGTGCTGGGTGGCGCCGTCGGGGGGATCTATCGCAGGCTCAGGGATTGATGCCAAGCCTCGATGAGCCAGACTCATCGAGGCGCAGCCCGAAGCTTTGCGACGGCTGGGTAGAGCTCACATGAGGACTTAAGGCGAGTCGCTTCCGCGGCTCGCCGGTATGAAAAGTCTTCATCACCGCAGGACCGTCCCCTTGGCCACGGCGAATCCGCGCAGCAATTCGTCGGCGGTCATGGGGCCCTTGCCGGCGCGCTGGACGCGGGTGAGGCGCAACGTCCCCTCACCGCAGGCCACCAGCAGGCGGTCGTCGAGCAGGCGGCCCGGCTCTCCCGCTCCCCCCTCGGCCGCCACCATGGCGTCCAGCACCTTGAGCCGCTCTCCCGCCAGCTCGCACCACACCCCCGGCCAGGGATTGAGCGCCCGCACGGTGCGCTCCAGCAGGGCGGCCGGGCGGGTCCAGTCCATGCGGCCCTCGTCCTTGGCCAGCTTGGCGGCATAGGTGACGCCCAGGGCGGGCTGCGGCGTGCCGGCGCGAGGCAGGCTGTCCAGCGCCGCCACGATCATCCGCGCCCCCATCTCCGACAGGGCGTCGTGCAAGGTCGCGGCGGTGGTGGTGGCGGTGATGGGGATGGTTTCCGTGGCCAGCATGGCGCCGGTATCCAGCCCCTCGTCCATCTGCATGATGGTGACGCCGGTCTCGCTGTCGCCGGCCAGGATGGCGCGCTGGATGGGCGCGGCGCCGCGCCAGCGCGGCAGCAGCGAGGCGTGGACGTTGAGGCAGCCCAGCCGGGGGGCCGCCAGGATGGCCTTGGGCAGGATCAGGCCATAGGCCGCCACCACGGCGGCGTCGGCGGCCAGGGCGGCGAAGGCGGCCTGCTCGTCGGCGCCCTTGAGGCTCTTGGGGGTGCGCACGTCGAGGCCGCGAGCGGCGGCGAAGCCATGCACCGGGGTGGGCTGCTCCTTGTGGCCGCGGCCGGCGGGGCGCGGCGGCTGGCTGTAGACGGCGGCGATCCGGTGGCCGGCATCCAGCAGGGCGGCAAGAATGGGGACCGAGAAATCCGGGGTCCCCATGAAGATCAGTCGCATCAGACCGCCGCCTCTTCCTTCTTCGATTTCACCAGCTTGCGCAGGATCATGTTGCGCTTCAAGGACGATATGCGGTCGATGAACAGGACGCCGTCGAGATGGTCCATCTCGTGCTGGACGACGGTGGCCAGCAGCCCATCGGTCTCGATCTCGCGGATCTCGCCTTGATGGTCGAGGTAGCGCACCTTGACCTGCGCCGGCCGCACCACGTCGGCGTAGTGGGACGGCACCGACAGGCAGCCTTCCTCATAGCTGCTGTCCACCTCGGAGACCCAGACGATTTCGGGATTGGCCATGCGGATCGGCTTGCGGTCGGCCTCGGTCTTGCCGGTGTCGATCACCAGCACCCGCTGCGAAACGCCGACCTGCGGCGCCGCCAGCCCGATGCCCGGCGCGTCGTACATGGTTTCCAACATGTCGTCCATCAACCGACGAATCTCGTCATCCACCCTGTCCACCGGCTTGGCCTTGGTCTTGAGGCGTGGGTCGGGAGCGGTGAGTATGGGCAGCAAGGCCATGGGCTCTGGACCTTTCACGAATAACCGAAGGTGACATATGCCCGCCGGGGCTGGTCGTCAAGCTTGGCCGGCATTTCGCACATGCCGGAATTGCATTCATCGCGTCCAGGGAATGAATTTATCCCTTCGATGAATGTGGTATACTTAAGGCCTAATAACGAAGGTGGTCGCCCAGCGGTTCAACCGGAAGAGGCGGCCAGAGCCAGGGGGGTGGCAAATGACAGAAGTCATTGAGCTCGAATCCTATCGCGTGGCGAGGGTGTTGCTCAACGCACTCGATGCCCGGGCGGCTGGGCATGCGGAATCCATGGTTCGGCGCATGCGCCGCCGGCGCGACGGCGACGGCGAGGTGCAGTGGCTGCGCATCCATGCCGCCATCACCAAACTGCATGGCATGACCTTCCTCGACGCGAGCCGGGCGTTATAGGCTTTCCCGTCCGCATCCTCCCGGCGTAGAACGAGGACATGAGCGATTCGTTGCGCGCCAGAACCCGCCTGTTCGTAGCCCAGCCGCTGGCTGCCGGCGCGAGTCTGATGCTTGAGCGGCCACAAACCCACTACCTCGCCCATGTCATGCGCGTCGCGGCCGGCGAGGCGGTACTGCTGTTCAACGGCCGTGACGGCGAGTGGCTAGGACGGGTCGATGCCCTGCCCAAGGCCGGGGCGCGGCTCACGGTCGAGAGCCGGCTCCGCCCCCAGGCGCCCGAGTCCGACCTGTGGCTGCTGGCGGCGCCCATCAAGCGCGACCGCATCGATCTGGTGGCCGAGAAAGCCGCCGAGTTGGGGGTGTCGCGGCTGGTGCCGGTCTTCACCCGCCGCACCGCCATGACCCGCGTCAACACCGAGCGCCTCGCCGCCCACATGGTCGAGGCCGCCGAGCAATGCGGCCGCCTGACCGTGCCCGAGATGGCCGATCCGGTGGCACTGGACAAGGCGCTGGCCGGCTGGCCCACCGGCCGCGTGCTGCTGTTCCTCGACGAGAGCGGCGGCGGCTGCCCCATGGCCGAGGTGGTAGCGGCATTGCCTGACGGCCCGGCGGCGGTGCTGGTGGGGCCGGAGGGTGGCTTCTCCGACGACGAGCGCCGCCTGCTGGCCGGCCTGCCCTTCGCCCGCCCGGTCGGCCTCGGCCCCCGCATCCTGCGCGCCGAGACCGCCGCAATCGTCGCCCTGGCGCTGTGGCAGGCGCTGAAGGGGGATTGGCGCCGCCCGGATGCCGGCCCATAATCCGCCCCTGACCTCAGAAGAGAACCGCCGCCATGAAGAAGCTCAACCCGCTCAAGCTCAACGCGCTGCAGATGAAGACCCTGGTGCTGTTCCAGGAGCTGGCGCGTTATCCCGAGACCGGCAGCCCACAGCAGACCGGTGAGGTCTTCCTCAGCGCGCTGCCGCATCCGCACGGCGACCACTTCCACATCGGCCGCAAGGTGGTGGCCTCACGCAATGCCACCGGGCTGCATAATCAAGCGGTGTGGGCCGCCCTGGAGCGCAAGGGCCTGATCCGGGGCAACTTCCCCCTGGCACTGTCGGTCACCCCCGAGGGCCTCAACTACGTGACCGGCATTGCCCACGAGATCCTGCACGGCTCCGATCATTGATGGGCAAGCCACCGGTACACGGACATGACGACCTATACGGTCAGGGAAATCTTCCACACCCTCCAGGGTGAAGGCGCCAATTCAGGGCGCAGTGCGGTGTTCCTGCGCTTCGCCGGCTGCAATCTGTGGAGCGGCCGCGAGGAGGATCGCGCCGCCGCCACCTGCCGCTTCTGCGACACCGACTTCGTCGGCGGCGAAAAATTCACCCATGCGGCAGCCCTGGCGGCCCGGGTGGCCGATGCCTGGCCGGCCGGCGTCGGCGGGCCGAAGCTGGTGGTGTGCACCGGCGGCGAGCCGGCGTTGCAGCTTGACGAGTCGCTGGTGGCTGCGCTGCGCGGCGCCGGGTTCGAGGTGGCGGTGGAGACCAACGGCACCCGGCCGTTGCCCGCCGGCCTCGACTGGGTCTGCGTCAGCCCCAAGGCCGGCACGACGCTGGCGGTGACCGGCGGCGACGAGTTGAAGCTGGTGTTCCCCCAGGACGGTGCTGCGCCCGAGCTGTACGAAGGGCTTGCCTTCCGCCACTTTATCCTGCAACCCATGGACGGACCCGCGGCGGCCGTCAACACCGCCCGGGCGGTCGAGTACTGCCGGACGCACCCGCGCTGGCGCCTCGGCCTGCAGGTCCACAAGCTGCTGGGAATACCATGACCAACGCGCCCTTCCGCGTCAGCCGCCGCATCGAGATCGATGCCGGCCACCGCATCATGACCCACGGCTCGAAATGCCGCCACCTGCACGGCCATCGCTACGCCATCGAGGCGGTGTGCGAGGCGGCCCATCTGCATCAGGGCGGCGAGCAGACCGACATGGTGGTGGATTTCGGCTTCCTCAAGGACGAGATGATGCGGGCCATCGACGCCCCCTGCGACCACGGCTTCATCGCCGCCGCCGTCGACGACGAACTGCTCGCCATGTTCGCCCCCGCCGACCGCGAGGGCTGGGTGGCCGAGGTCAAGGCGGCGGTCCGGACCGCCGGCGCCCATCTGACCTGCGACACCCGGCTGGCCACCAAGCTCTATGTGGTGCCGTTCCAGCCCACCGCCGAGTGCCTGGCGCGGCACTGGTTCGACCTGCTGGCCGGCCCGGTCGCCTCCCGCTCCGACGCCACCGCCCGTCTGGTCCTCCTCCGCGTCTGGGAAACCCCCAACTGCGTCGCCGAGTATGGTGGGTGAGGGCGCCGTGCCCTCGGACCTTGACCCGCCAGCCGACTTCATGCTGTCTGACGATTCCGCAATCAACATCAAGGCCGGCCCCGTGGATCGACTGAGCGAAGGCTTCCGCCCCTATCTGCTGCTGTCGCTGCTGTGCCTGCTGCTCTATATGCCGGGGTTGGCGACGGTGCCGCCCCTGGACCGCGACGAGTCGCGCTTCGTCCAGGCGACGCGGCAGATGCTGGAGAGCGGCGACTTCGTGCGCATTCAGTATCAGAACGAGATGCGGGCCAAGAAGCCGGTGGGGGCCTATTGGCTGCAGGCGGCCAGCGTCAGCCTGTTCTCCGATGCCAGCGCCACCAAGCTGTGGCCCTACCGCCTGCCGTCGGCTCTGGCCGCCTGGGCGGCGGTGCTGATGACCTTCGCCTTCGGCTGCCATCTGTTCGGCCGGCAGGCGGCGCTGCTCGGCGGCGCCCTGCTGGGCTCCTGCCTGATGCTGGTGCTGGAGGGCCATCAGGCCAAGACCGATGCCGTGCTGCTGGCCTGCGTGGTCGCGGCGCAGGGTGCTTTGGCCCGGACTTATCTCGGACGCGGCGGCATCCTGGTGGCGCTGGCCTTCTGGCTGGCGCAGGGGATCGGCATCCTGGTCAAGGGTCCCATCGTGCCCATGATGTCGCTGCTGACCATCGCCGCCCTGGTCATCGCCGACCGCCGCGCCGGCTGGTTGGTGGCGCTGCGGCCCCTCACCGGCGCACTGGTAGCCGTCGCGGTGGCGGCGCCGTGGTTCGCCGCCATCAATCAGGCCACCGGCGGCACCTTCGTCGACGAGGCGATCAAGGGCGACCTGCTGCCCAAGCTGCTGGGCGCCCATGAAAGCCACGGCGGCAAGCCCGGCTTCTATCTTCTGCTGGCCTCGGTGACTTTCTGGCCGGCCTCGGCGCTGGCCTGGCCGGCGCTGGTGCACGCCTGGCGCCAGCGGCTCAAGCCCGAGGTGCGCTTCTGCCTGGCCTGGATCATCCCGGCCTGGATCGTCTTCGAGCTGATTCCCACCAAGCTGCCCCACTACGTCATGCCCACCTTCCCGGCACTGGCACTGCTGACCGCCGCCGCCGTGATGCAGGGCGCCCCGGTGCTGTTCAGCCGTGGCGCCAAGGCCTGGTACGCGGTGTGGACCCTGGTCGGCCTGACTCTGGCGGTTGCGGTGGTGGTGGCGCCCATGCGGCTGGGCGAGGGCTTCTCGCTGTTCAGCGTCCCCGGCGCCCTGGGGATCGCCGGCGCCACCCTGCTGACGGTCTGGCTGGCCCTGCGCGGCCGCGCCCACACCGCCGCCATCGCTTTGGTGGCAACGGCGGCCTGTACCTTCCCGGTGCTGTTCGACGGCGTCCTGCCCAGCCTGGAAAAGATGTGGATGAGCCGCACCGTCGCCGCCCAGGTGGCCTATATCGGCCGCGCCGCGCCGGTGGCCATCGCCGGCTATAGCGAGCCCAGCCTGGTGTTCCTGCTGGGCACCGACACCATGATCACCACCGGCAGCGGCGCCGCCGGGCAACTGGTCGCCGCCCCTGGATCGCTGGCGGTGGTGTCGAGCACCGAGGAGGCCGATTTCGCCGCCGCCGCCGCCAAACTGGGCTACCAGCCCATCCCGCTGGCCATCGTCAAGGGCTTCCACTATTCGCGCGGCAAGAACGCGGCGCTGACCATTTACGCCAAGATGCGGGAGCGCGAGCCGTGAAGCGTCCGCTGACCTGGGGCGGCCTCGTCGCCCTGGCGCTGGTGCTGCTGGGCTGGTTCGTCATCGACCGGCCGCTGGCGCTGTACTTCAAGGCCCACACCCACGGCCATGCCGAAGGCTTCTGGAAGGTGGTGACCGACCTCGGCCTGGCGGAGCTTTATCTGGTGCCATCGGCGCTGCTGACCGCCGGGCTGCTGCTGGCGTCGCTGAAATATGGCGAGCGGTTGCGCCGGCTGGCCTGGACGCCGGGCTTCGTCTTCCTGGCCATGGCGGTGTCGGGCATCCTCAACAGCCTGATCAAATGGACGCTGGGCCGCGCCCGGCCTCGGCTGCTGTTCGACGAGGGCTTCTACGGCGTCGTCTTCTTCAGCCACAAATGGATGTACAATTCGTTCCCCTCGGGCCACACCCAGGCGGCCTTCGCGGCCATGGCGGCCCTGACCCTGGTGATGCCGCGCTACGACGTCGCCTTCATCGCCATCGCCGTGCTGGTGGCGGCGAGCCGGGTGGCGACCTCGGTGCACTACTTCAGCGACGCGATCGCCGGTGCCTGGCTGGCGGTGACGGTGACGGTGCTGATCCACCGGGCGCTGGAGAAGCGGGGCATCGACGTGCGGCTCAGGCTGGAGCGTGACAAAAGGTTATGAGCGAGCCCGCCGCCCCCTCCAACGTCCCCGAATACACCGTCTCCGAGGTATCCCAGGCGTTGCGCCGCACCGTCGAGGAGGCCTATGCCTTCGTGCGGGTGCGGGGCGAGATCTCGGGCTTCAAGCGCCATTCCTCCGGCCACCTCTACTTCGCCCTCAAGGACGCCGAGGCGGTGATGGACGCGGTGAGCTGGCGCGGCCAGGCGGTGAAGCTGGGCATCGCCCCGGAAGACGGCATGGAGGTCATCTGCACCGGCCGGCTGACCACCTATCCCGGGCGCTCGAAGTACCAGATGGTGGTCGAGCGCATGGAACTGGCCGGCCAGGGCGCTTTGCTCAAGCTGCTGGAGGACCGCAAGCGGCGCCTCGCGGCCGAGGGCCTGTTCGACGCCGCCCGCAAGAAGCCCATCCCCTTCCTGCCCGAGGTCATCGGCGTGGTGACTTCACCCACCGGGGCGGTGATCCGCGACATCCTGCACCGCCTGCGCGACCGCTTTCCCCGCCGCGTGCTGCTGTGGCCGGTGGCGGTGCAGGGCGAGGGCGCCGCCGCCCAAGTGGCGGCCGCCATCCATGGCTTTAACGCCCTGGCGCCCGGCGGCCCCATCCCCCGCCCCGACGTGCTGATCGTGGCGCGCGGCGGCGGCAGCCTGGAAGACCTGATGGCCTTCAACGAGGAGGTGGTGGTGCGCGCCGCCGCCGCATCGGACATTCCGCTGATCTCGGCGGTGGGGCACGAGACCGACACCACCCTGATCGACTTCGCCGCCTCGCTGCGCGCCCCCACCCCCACCGCCGCCGCCGAAATGGCGGTGCCGGTGCGCGCCGATCTGCTGGTCCAGGTGGCCGAGCAGGGCGCCCGGCTGGTGGGCTGCCTGACCCGGGGGCTGGACGAACGCCGCGCCCGCGTCGACCATCTGTTCCGCGCCCTGCCGCATCCCCGCCGCATCATCGAGGACTGCACCCGCCGCCTCGACGACCGTGCCGAGCGCCTGAGCAACGCCGTCCCCACCCTGCTGACACGGCGCAGCGTCGAACTGGACCGCCTGTCGGTCCGACTCGGCCACGCCCTCGACAAGGCCAGGCAGGCCGAGACGGCGCGGCTGGCCCAGGGCCGGCTCAAGCTTGATCAGGCCGGCGAGCGGCTGGCGGCGGTGATGCCGCGCCTGCTGGCCGAGCGCGGCCGCCGTCTGGAGGCCACCGCCAAGCTGCTGGAAAGCCTGTCCTACAAGGGCGTGCTGGAGCGCGGCTACGCGGTGGTGCGCGACGACGCCGGCCACCCGGTGACCTCGGCCGAGGCGGCCAAGGCGGGGGCGGCCTGGACGGTGGAATTCAAGGACGGCAGCGTCGGCGTCACGGTCGGTGAAGGTGCCCGGAAGCCGCGCAAGGGGACACCGGGGGACCGGCGGCAGGGGAGCCTGTTGTAGCTCCCCGTCCGGCCAGCCCGCGGCCCGCCGCCCTCAGACCTCCCGGATCCCGCTGAGGAAGCGGTCGACTTCGCTACGCAGGGTCGCGGCCTGGGTCTGCAGGTCCTCGACCGCCACCAGCACCTCGCGGGCGGCCTTGTCGGTTTCGTGGATGGTGTGGGACACCCCGGTGATGTTCTCGTAGACGTAGTTGGTGCCGGACGCCGCGTGGTCGATGTTGCGGGCGATTTCCTGGGTGGCGGCGCCCTGTTCCTCGATGGCGGCGGCGATGGCGGTGGTGATGCCGTCCATGGACGAGATGGTGGTGTTGATGCCTCGGATGGCCCGCACCGTCTTGTCGGTCTCATCCTGGATGGTGGAGACCTGCAGCGAGATGTCCTCGGTGGCCCGCACCGTCTGGCGCGCCAGGTTCTTGACCTCGCTGGCGACCACGGCGAAGCCTTTGCCGGCCTCGCCGGCCCGCGCCGCCTCGACGGTGGCGTTGAGCGCCAGCAGGTTGGTCTGCTCGGCGATGCCGGTGATCAGCTCGATGATCTCGCCGATCTTGTCGGCGGCGCCGGCCAGGCCCTGGACGCGGTCGTTGACCGAAGTCGCCTCCTTGGTCGCCGAGGCGGCGACGTCGTTGGACATGCCGACCTGCTGCGCGATCTCGGAGATGGAGTTGCTCAGTTCCTCGGCGGCGGCTGCCACCATGCGGACGTTCTCGTTGGCATCGCTGGCCTGGGTGGCCGAGGAATTGGCGCGCTCGGCGGCCTGATCGGCCTGGCTCACCATCCGGCGCGCGGTGTGGGTCATCTTTTGCGCCGAGACGGCGACGGTGTCGAGCACGGTGGCAACGGCCCGCTCGAAGGTGTTGATCAAGTCTTCGAGACGGTGCATGCGCGCCTCGCGGGCGGCGGCGGCCTTCAGCGCCTCGGCCTCCATCTGCTGCTTGGCCACGGTGTTGTTCTTGAACACCTGCACCGCCTGGGCGATCTCGCCCACTTCGTCGCGGCGCCCCAGTGACGGCACCTCGATGGCGACGTCGCCGCCGGCGAGGCGGCCCATGGTGGCGGTCATCTCGTGGACCGGATCGACGATGATCCTGTTGAGGCTCCAGCGCACCCCGAAAACAGCGGCGATGGTGGCGGCGATGCCGCCCCAGATCAGCCACATCAGAATGGTCTTCAGCTTGCCCTCGGCGTCGGCGGTGGACAGCGACGACGACAGCACGGCGATGACGTCGCCGTCCTCCATACCCATGCCGCCGTGGCAGCTGTGGCAGATTTCATCCGTGGTGCCGTCGGTGACGCCCAGAACGATGGGCAGGGCGTAGCGATAGTAGCCGTCCACCATCCGGGCAACCGGCTGCTTGCTGTCGAAGGCCTCGCGATCGATGTCGTCGCGCGGCAGTTTGGCGGCGCGCGTCGGCTCGGTGTCGGCCATGAACTGCACCACCTTGGGACCCCAGGCGCTCCACACCTTGCCGGGATAGTGGATGTTGCGGCTGTCGAACCAGTTATTGAAGACGGCGATGCCGATGTTGTCGCCGTCCTCGGGGCGCTTGGCCATCACGTTGAGAATCAGCGCGTGCAGCGAGGTCATCTCGTTGGCGGAGATCTGCTGCAACTGGCGTTCCATCTCGGTGCGCTCAAACCGGGCGATGCCCACGACGAGGCTGGTTACGAGGGTGATCAGCCCGAGGCCGACAATGACCATGAAGCGGCTGGACAGCCGCATGTTGCTCCAGAAATTCACGGAGACTCCATCATGTGGACGGTCGTTCCCTGCGCCGCCTATGCCACCCCGTGATGACTTTATTACGAACGGCCGGAAATGAGAATACCGGCCGTTCGTTATCCTCTCATTATCCCCTGTGCCCTAATTCACACTCCCCGGACCAGGGCATCATAGTCGGCGATCAGTTGCCGGGTAATATCGCCGGGGATGAAGTGGTGCGGGCCGATTTCGCGTACCGGCGTCACCTCGGCGGCGGTGCCGGTGAGGAAGCACTCGTCGGCCTTGGCCATTTCCTCGGGCAGGATGACGCGCTCGATCACGGAAATGCCGCGCGCCTTGGCCAGGGCGATCACCGTCTGGCGGGTGATGCCGTTGAGGAAGCAGTCCGGCCGGGGGGTGTGAAGCTCGGTACCGAACACGAAGAAGACATTGGCGCCGGTCGCCTCGGCAACTTGCCCCTGCCAATCATACATTAACGAGTCTTCGAACCCGTCCTTCTCGGCCTTGTGCTTGCTCATGGTGCAAATCATGTAAAGCCCGGCCGCCTTTGCCGCGGTGGGGGCGGTCAGCGGATGCGGGCGGCGCCACTCGGAGATGTTGAGCCGGATCCCCCTCATACGGGCCTCGGGGCTCCAATAGCTCGGCCAGCTCCACACCGCCACGGCGAGATGAATCTTGGAGGACTGCGCCGCCACGCCCATCATCTCGCTGCCGCGCCACGCCACCGGGCGGACATAGCCGTCAACGATGCCGTTGGCCGCCACCGTGGCGCGGGTGGCCTCGTCGATCTCGGCCACCGAATAGGGGATGTCGAAGCCGAGGATGCGGCCGGAATCGATCAGACGCTGCGAATGCTCGGTCAGCTTGAAGACGTTGCCGTTGTAAACCCGCTCGCCCTCGAACACGCAGGAGCCGTAGTGCAGGCCGTGCGTCAGCACGTGGATCCTGGCGTCGCGCCATTGCGTCAACTCACCGTCAAACCAGATGGCGCCGTCGCGGTCGTCGAAGGGGAGAACACCAGCCATGAGGAAGATCCGTTCGAAGTGAAAGGGGGAAACAGCAGAATGTTACCGATTGCACTTGCCTCAGGTAACATTTTAAGTCCAATATGTCAACATGACTGACATAAAAACCGGCATCAATCCCCTCTTCCTGCGCGAGGAGGAGCTGCGGCAAGGGATCGAGCTGCTGTTCTTCGGCTATCGCGACTTCACCGCCGAGCCCGATACCATGCTGGCGGATTACGGCTTCGGACGGGCGCACCACCGCGTCATTTATTTCGTCGGCCGCCACCCCGGCATTACGGTAAGCGACCTGCTCACCATCCTGCGCATCACCAAACAGAGCCTGTCGCGGGTGCTGGGCCAACTGGTGCAGGAGAACTTCATCACCCAGCGCCCCGGCGCCCGCGACCGCCGCCAGCGGCTGCTGGAGCTGACCGAGAAAGGCATCGAACTGGAGCGCCAGCTTACCGAACGTCAGCGCGGCCGTATCGCGCGCGCCTATCGCGAGGCCGGGGCGGAGGCGGTGGAGGGCTTCCGCAAGGTCCTGCTGGGCCTGATCGACGAGGGCGACCGCGGCCGCTTCGCGCCCCCCGGCGGCATGCGCCGCTGACATGGAGGACGCTCCCCACATCCTGGTGGTGGATGACGACAAGCGGCTTCGCGAGCTGCTGCGCAAATACCTGTCGGACAACGGCTATCTGGTCTCCATCGCCGCCGACGCCGCCGAGGCGCGCCAGCAGCTGGGGGCGATGGCCTTCGACCTGCTGGTGCTCGACGTCATGATGCCGGGCGAGGACGGATTGTCGCTGACCCGCGACCTGCGCAAGACCAACCGGGTGCCCATCCTGCTGCTCACCGCCATGGGCGAGGTCGAGGACCGCATCCGTGGCCTGGAGAGCGGCGCCGACGATTACCTGCCCAAGCCATTCGACCCGCGCGAGCTGCTGCTGCGGGTGGCCAGCATCCTGCGACGCGCGCCGACCGAGGAGCCGCCACAGGCGGCCAGCGTGCTGGGCCTCGGTGCGTTCAGTTGGGACATGAACCGCGACGAGCTGCGCCGGCAGGGCGAGCCGGTGCACCTGACCACCGCCGAACGCGAACTGCTGGCCATCCTGGCCGATGCGGCGGGGCAGACCGTCTCCCGCGACGATCTGGCGGCGCGCACCGGCAACGCCGCCAACCCCCGCACCGTCGACGTGCAGGTGACCCGGCTGCGCAAGAAGATCGAGGACGACTCACGCCTGCCGCGCTATTTGCAGACGGTGCGCGGCCAGGGCTACATGCTGAGGCCAGACTAGGATGACCCGCGTCAGCCGGTGGCTCAAGCGTCTGCTGCCCCAGGGACTGCTCGGCCGCTCGCTGCTGATCATCGTCATTCCGCTGGCGGTGCTGCAACTGGTCTCGGCCTACATCTTCTACACCAGCCACTGGGAGACGGTGGCACGGCGGTTGGCCAACGGGCTGGCCGGCGACATCGGCGCCGTCATCGACGCCTCGCGCGCCTTCCCCGCGCCCGAGCAGCGTGGCCGTATCCTGCACATCGCCGCCAACAAGATGGAGCTGGACATCCGCTTCGAGGAAGGCGGCATCCTGCCCAACCAGCCGCAGCGGCCGCCCGTCGGCTACATGGAGGTCGGCCTGTTCGACGCCATGGGCGAACGGGTGCAGCGCCCCTTCCATGTGGACGCCGACAGCCTGGAGCGCGAGGTCACCATCCGCGTCCAGCTCTCCGACGGCCTGCTGGTGGTCTATGCCCCCCGGAAGCGCCTGTTCTCCTCCACCACCTACGTCTTCACCCTGTGGATGGTGGGCACCGCCATGCTGCTGTTCGGTGTGGCGACGGTGTTCATGCGCAATCAGGTGCGCAGCGTGCGCAAGCTGGCCGCCGCCGCCGACAGCTTCGGCAAGGGCCGCGACATCGTCAATTTCAAACCCGAGGGCGCCTCTGAGGTCCGGCAGGCGGCGCAGGCCTTCCTGCAGATGCGCGACCGCCTGCAACGCCAGATCGCCCAGCGCACCGAGATGCTGGCGGGTGTTTCCCACGACCTGCGCACGCCGCTGACCCGCATGAAGCTCCAACTCGCCATGATGGGGGAGTTCGAGGGCCGTGCCGACCTGGAAGAGGACGTCGCCGACATGGAGCGCATGGTCGAGGGCTATCTGGCCTTCGCCCGCGGCGAGGGCAACGAACGCCCGCTCGCCACCGACCTGTCGCAGCTGGCCGAGGATGTCGCCGGCCGCTTCCGCCGCGAGGGGCGCGAGATCGACTTCCACGGCGAGGGCGAGGTGGTGCTGCCGCTGCGGCCGCACGCCATGTCGCGCGCCCTCACAACCTGATCGGCAACGCCCTGCGCTATGGCGGCCATGTCTGGGTGCGGGTGGGCCATCGCCAGGATGCCGCCGAGGTCACCATCGACGACGACGGCCCCGGCATTCCGGCCGACCGCCGCGACGAGGTGTTCAAGCCCTTCACCCGCTTGGAGTCGTCACGCAATCAGGCCACCGGCGGCGTCGGTCTCGGCCTGACCATCGCCCGCGACATCGTGCGCGGCCACGGTGGCGATATCGTCCTCGAAACCTCGCCGCTGGGCGGCCTGCGGGCGCGGGTCAGGCTGCCGCTTTAGCCCCCCACCGGAGCTTCCGACCCGCGAGGCATGAAACGAGGCTGCGTCAGCGCCCATTAGGGGCGCGGCCTAGCGAGCGGAGAGAGCGCCCGGCGAGGGCGAAATCATAAAGGTTAGAGCGTGATGCACATTTAGGGCATCACGCTCTAAGGTGACGGCCGGCTTGGATCCTATGCCTTGAGGATCTTCGGTACCGTATTGTGCCGCAGCCGATAGGCGTCGGGCATGCCGGAGCCCAGCAGCGGGCGCAAATAAAGCCGGAACTTGTCGGTGACGTCCGTGCCGCAGTCGGCGATGAATTCGTCCTCCATCACCCGGGTCTTGCCGGCCACCGCGTCCAGCGGCAGCAGCTTGTAGTCCACCGAATAGAAACCGGTGCGCTGGATCACCACCGAACCGTCCATATCGCCCCACATGGCGAACTGCACCGCCTTCTCGCCCACCTCGCGCGCCTCGCGCTGGTCCACGTCGGAGACGCAGCCGACGAACGAGCGTTGCAGGTAGCCGAAGGTGTCGCCGCGCACCCGCTTGATGCCCAGCTTGCCCTTGATCTCCTCGCACAGAAGGTCGGCCAGGGCGCCCGTTCCCGATAACTGGATGTTGCCGTGAGCGTCCTTCTCGATGTCCTTGGCCAACTTGGTGACGATGGGAGTGCCCTGGTCGTCGTGGACGCCTTCCGACACCGCGATGACGCAACGGCCGTACCTGTCATAGGTGGCCTTGACGTCGGTGAGGAACTTGTCGACCACGAAGGTGCGCTCGGGGATGTAGATCAGGTGCGGGCCGTCGTCGGGGAATTTCTTGCCCAGGGCCGAAGCGGCGGTCAGGAAGCCGGCATGACGTCCCATCACCACCGCGCAATAGATCCCCTTCAGCGCCGTGTTGTCGAGGTTGGCGCCCATGAAGGCCTGCGCCACGAAGCGCGCCGCCGAGGGAAAGCCGGGGGTGTGGTCGTTGCCCACCAGATCATTGTCGATGGTCTTGGGGATATGGATGCAGCGCAGCGGATAGCCGGCCTTGCGCGCCTCCTCGGAGACGATGCGCACGGTGTCCGAGCTGTCATTGCCGCCGATATAGAAGAAATAGGCGATGCCGTGGGCCTGGAGGACCTTGAAGATTTCCTGGCAGTATTTGAGGTCGGGCTTGTCGCGGGTCGAGCCCAGCGCCGAGGATGGCGTGTTGGCCACCATTTCCAGGTTGTGACTGGTTTCCTGGGTGAGGTCGAGGAAGTCCTCGTTCACGATGCCGCGCACCCCGTGATAGGCCCCGTAGACCAGATCGACGTTGCGGAACTTGCGAGCTTCCAGGACGGCGCCCACCATCGAATGATTGATGACGGCGGTGGGTCCGCCCCCCTGTGCCACGAGCACCTTACCGTGCAGCATTAAACGTCCTCCCTCGGCATGTTGTTGGGGCAAGAATAGAGGAAAATAGCGGCTCTCCACCAGTGGCCCGAAAGGGTGGGTTCCCTGCCCCACGACGGAACGGGCCGCTTTTTGACATTCACCCCGGCAATTGGGGTAGGCCTATAAGACTTGGGTCTACCCACCCGAGGTGACCCGATGAACGACCGTTGGTTCCTGGACCGCTTTCTCGACATTGCCGGACGCCACAATCCGGAAAGCTATTTCCTCGATGCCCTCACCCTGCCCTGGGCCGGCGGCGACGACTACTCTGGACCGCAGAAGTTCGTCTGCGACCTGGTGGAGATCGACGGCCGCGGCCGGATGCATCTGTGGGTCTTCGCCCACCACCGCGCCGCCGAGCTGTTGTCGGGCGAGGTGATCGGCCGCATGTTCGCCTGCACCCAGGTCTTCTGCCTCGCGCCGATGCCGGTGGTACGGTCGCGGCTGGAAAAGGCGGCCAGGCGGCGGCGCTACGACGTCGGCAGCGACCGCTTCCGGGCCGTGCTGAAGAAGCCGCGCGTCACGTTCGATTCGTGGAACCTCGTGGCCTGCGGCGGCCGCGGCTGCGAGCTGGCGGGGGAAGACAGCCTGGTGCGCCGGCTCTACGGCCCGCTGTCGACGCTGGTCGAGCACATCCAGGACGTCAACACCTGGCACTTCTACCAGACCGCCACCGGCTTCGACCTGCGCTCGATCTGGGACTTCTCGCTGTCGGGCCGGCTGTCGCTGGAAGAGAAGCTGGCGATCTATGACGGCCGCCGTCACCTCGCGCCGGCACCCGACGACGACTTCGATATCGCGGTGAAGCACGACCTGCACCTCAAGCGCCGCAAGGGCTTCCACGCCCAGGGCCACGAGGCCTGGTTCGGCGACCGGGGGCAGATTCTGGCGCGGTAGCCATGGGAGCGGGCGGGCGCATCTGCGCCGTTGTTTGCGCCCTCAATGGCGGCTGGATTCCCGTTTCTGGACTCAGAACTTCCTGAAACGGGTAGAACCTACCAACGCATCGTCCCGCCTATGGGCTTGGACTTGGTGGCGCCGCGGCGGGTGATCAGGGTCCATTCGTGCACCTGCATGTAGCGTGGCGCCAGAAACTGGTAGATGTCGCGGATACGATTGGTGTTCTCGTCGGAGCGGACCACGAAGATGGTCTTCCACACCGGGATGAAGTCCTCCCAGGCGGTCAGGCGACGCAGCAGTTCGTCGCGCACGCTGCGGATATAGCCGATCTGGTTGTCGATATTCTTCAGCATTGCGAGAATTTCGCCGGTCTGGGCGTCGACCTGATCGAAATACTCCTGCAGGACCTTGATGGCCCGCTGCGACAGGCGAGCGACCTGATCCACCGTTTCGTTCATGCCGCGATCGGTGGAGTAGATGCGACGGAAGCCTTGCAGCTTCTCGTCGATCTTCTTGATCTCGGCCAGGATGTCGCGCTCGGCCTCGATATAGGCCAATTCCTTGGCCAGCATTTCCAGATAGTGCACCACCTCTTCGCGCCGCTCGCGCCCCAGGCCCAGTTCCTCGGCGGCCTCGGCGAAGGCGATGTTGACGTTCTTCTTGACCTGCGGGTCCTCGGCGATCTGCAGCAATTCCTCGGCCGAGGTGATGATGTGCTCGTCGCCGGTCAGCCAGGTCACCAGCTGCATGGTCAGCCGCTGATAGGCGATCATGCGGTGCCGCTCCTGCGGCTCCCACGATGCTTCCCGCGTCGTGACTTCCTTGGGCAGGGGATCGCCGGGGCGCAGGCCGCGCATGAACTGCAGGCCCTCGGCCACCTTGTCCAGCATCTTGAAGTCGGGTGCCTCGGGGGCCAGCATGAATTCACGCTTGATGCCGTCGAAGGTCAGCACCGCGTCGTTGCTGGCGAGCTTCAGCACCGCCACCGGTTCCCCAGTATCCGACAGCCGGAAATAGAGGTCCTCGAAGGACGAGAAGAACTTGTGATCGAATTTTATGACGCCATCGTCGGCATCGTTCTTGTCAGCCATATTTCTCTCGCGCACCCGAGCCCAAACCGGCACGCCCCCAGCCATGTCCTATAACAGTATGCAGGCCTCGGGTCCGTCGAACAAGAGGTCCGACCACTCACACCAGCGTCAATCCTCGGCCTCGACGAAGGTATGGCCGGGACGACCGTGGACATAGCCATTGGCGAATTCGGCATTGGGGCACAATTCCGCCAGTTTCGCGCCCACCCGGGCGCCGTCCATCCTGCCGTCGAGGGCTGCGCGATACAGGGCGGCCACCGCCACCATGTCGACGTCCTGCGGCGACAGCCGGAACCGCGCGATGCCGGCCGCGCGCAGGCGGTCCAGCTCCGCCGACAGGTCCATGTAGTGATAGGACATGGTCTGGGTGCCGTTGACGGCGAGGAAGGGGTCCTCGTCGAGAGTCTCCACCGCCATGCCGTCGGGATCGTCGGCACAGACGTACTGGCAGCCGTCCTTGGCCAGGTTACGGGCGCGGGCGGCGTAGCAGCGGGCCGAGATGGCCAGCGGCAGGCGGCCGAAGGCCTGCACTTCGAGCTCGGCCTTGGCGCCGGCCGCCAGGCGGCCCATCACCGCCGCCGACAACTCCGGCGGCAGGCAGACTCGCACCGCGCCGAGGCTTTCCAGATAGGCCAGGGTGCCCTCGTTGTAGACATTGACCACCGGCCCGATGGCGAAGCGCCGCCCGGCCAGCATGGCCGCCACCGAGACATCGTTGGCCTCGACCATGACGTCCTCCATGCCGGCCAGTTCGCGGGCGCCGTCCAGTTCGCGCTCGGTCATGATCAGCGCCAGCGACGACAGCACCACCTCCTTGCCGGCGGTGGTGAGGCGCTCGACCACCTCGGGCAGGAAGGGGGCGAAGAACGGGGTGCGTTTCGAGCACACCACCTCGCCGACGCAGACGCTGTCGACCGAGGCCTCGTCGGCGATGCGGAAGTAGAAGTCACGCATCCGTTCGGGCTGCCAGTTGAACAGCACCGGTCCCAAGGTCAGCTTGCTCAACGCCAGGCCCTCTCATAGGCGCCGGTGGTCTGGCGGCCGCCCTCGGTGATGCGTTCGAGATCGATGTCGGGCAGCGGCCGCCCGGCCATCACCGCGTCGATGGCGGCGCGGAAGGCCTGCACCACCGCCGCGACATAGGCCCGGCCACGCTGGCGGCCCTCGATCTTGAAGGCGGTGACGCCGGCCTTGATCAGGTCGGGCAGCATGGGCAGCGTATTGAGCGAGGTCGGCTCCTCGAACAGGTAGCTGGTCTTGCCCGCCGCCAGGAAGCGGCCCTTGCACAGGGTGGGATAGCCGGCGGGCTCGTTGTGGCC
>CAJANL010000339.1 GCA_903941105.1 uncultured Rhodospirillaceae bacterium | reverse complement strand
CCGATGATGTCCATCAAGGCCGTCAACTCGCTGTCCCACTACACCGACTGGACCATCGGCCACGTGCACTCCGGTGCCCTCGGCTGGGTGGCCTTCGTCTCGTTCGGCGCGCTGTACTACCTGGTGCCGAAGCTGTGGGGCCGTAAGGAGCTGTACTCGCTGAAGCTGGTCGGCGTCCATTTCTGGATCGCCACCATCGGCATCGTGCTCTACATCACCTCGATGTGGATCTCGGGCATCATGCAGGGTCTGATGTGGCGTGCTTACGACACTCTCGGCTTCCTGCAGTACTCCTTCATCGAGACTGTCGAGGCGATGCATCCGTACTACGTGATCCGCGCTCTCGGCGGCCTGCTCTTCGTCGCCGGCTCCCTTGTCATGGTCTACAACGTCTACAAGACCATCAAGGGCGACGTTGCCGAAGAGGCGCTCACTCCCGCTACCAGCGGCGCTCGCTGAGGAGACCGACCGATGTCCATCTTCAAGCAACACAAGGTTCTCGAAACCAACGTCTTCTTCCTGGCGGTCGGCATCCTGCTGTGCATCATCGTCGGCGGTCTGGTTGAAGTCGTGCCCCTCTTCTCGATCGAATCGACGATCGAGAAGGTCCAGGGCGTCCGCCCCTACAGCCCGCTCGAACTGGCGGGGCGCAACATCTACATCCGCGAGGGCTGCTACAACTGCCACAGCCAGATGATCCGTCCCTTCAAGGACGAGGTCGAACGCTATGGACCCTACAGCCTCGCGGCCGAGTCCATGTACGACCATCCCTTCCAGTGGGGGTCGAAGCGTACCGGCCCGGATCTGGCGCGCGTTGGCGGCAAGTTCACCAACGAGTGGCATGTCCGGCACCTCATCAACCCGCGTGACGTGGTCCCCGGGTCGATCATGCCCGGCTATCCGCACCTCAAGCGGAGCCTGGACTATGGCGACATCGAGGCTCACCTGAAGGCGCTCAGCGTCGTCGGCGTGCCCTATACCGCGGAGCAGATCACCAACGCCAAGAAGGACATGGCGGAACAGGTGCTCTCCGAGGCCCCCGACGCGGCGATCGCCAAGCGTTACCCCAAGGCCCGCATGGGTTCCGCCATGGGCACCGACAAGGTGACCGAGATGGATGCCCTGGTGGCCTATCTGCAGATCCTCGGCACCATGGTGGACTTTACCAAGGTGAACCCCGAAGCGATCCGCCGGTAGGGAGGGCGAAAGGTGCTCGCACATATCGTCGAGACCTATCTTCGCCCCATCTGGGGACTGTGGTTGATGATTTTCTTCCTCGGGATCGTCTTCTATGCCTTTCGGCCCAAGAACAAGCAGCGGCTGGAAGAGCATGGAAGCATCCCGTTGAAGGATGACAACGAGGAGCGCTAACAATGGCGACCATTGAGAAGGACGCTGTGTCGGGTCAGAATACGACCGGTCATGAGTGGGACGGCATCAAGGAGCTCAATACTCCGCTGCCGAAGTGGTGGGTGTATGTCTTCTGGGCGTGCACCGTGTGGGCCATCGGCTACTGGATCGCGATGCCGGCCTGGCCGACCCCCAACGGCTTCACCAAGGGCATGCTCAACTACTCGTCGCGCGGTTCGCTCGACGAGGACCTGAAGGCCCAGAAGCAGTCGCGGTCGGCCTGGCTGACCAAGATCGAGAAGGCCTCGGTCGAGGAGATCGAGAAGGACAAGGCCTTGCTGCAATACGCCATGGTGGGCGGCAAGGTGATCTTCGGCGAGAACTGCTCGGCCTGTCACGGCGCCGGCGGCTCGGGGGCCATGGGCTACCCGCGTCTGGCCGACGACGAGTGGCTGTGGGGCGGCAGCGTCGCGGAAATCGAACAGACCATCAAGTTCGGCGTCCGCAACGCCAATGCCAACTCGCGCCAGTCCGAGATGCTGCCCTTCGGCACCGGCGACAAGCTTGCCGACCAGCAGGTCGGTCAGCTCGCCGACTACGTGGTGTCCATGGCGGGTAAGGCCCCGGCCAAGGGCTCGCCCGGCGAGGCCATCTTCGCCGAGCGCTGCGTCGCCTGCCATGCCGAAGACGGCTCGGGCAACAAGGACCTCGGTGCGCCGGCCCTGAACAACCAGCTTTGGCTGTTCAAGGGTGGCAAGGACGGCATCACCGCTCAGATCACCAAGCCCAAGCATGGTTCCATGCCGGCCTGGTCCGAGCGTCTCGATGCCAGCACCATCAAGATGCTTGCCGTCTACGTCCATAACCTGGGCGGCGGCAAGTAGGACGACAGTCCGTTAAAATGGGGAGCGCCCCGGCGGCAACGCCGGGGCGCGCTTCTTTGAAAATGGGGCGGGCGGGACGCCGACGCTCCAACATTCCGCTCCGGCATCGCATCCCCGCCATGCCATTTTGGACGAACAGGCTTTTGCGGTACCGGTTACACTCGATCTCCCGTGAAATCGTCCCAAACAGCAAAGTGTTCAGCGACCCATGGCCATAGCGACCAGACCGCCCACCGGCCTGCAAGGCGGTGACGAAGCCTACGCCGAAAGCAAGACCATCCACCCGCGCAAGGTCAAGGGCCAGTTCCGGGCCTACAAGTGGTGGGCCATGGGCCTCACCCTGGCCTTCTGGCATCTGGCGCCGTTCATGCGCTGGGACCGTGGCCCAGGCGCGCCGAGCCAGGCCATCCTGGCCGACCTCAGTGGCGGGCGCGGCTATTTCTTCTTCATCGAGATCTGGCCGCAGGAGGTCTATTACATCACCGGCCTGCTGGCCATCTCCGCCATCGCGCTGTTCCTGATGAGCGCCCTGGCCGGCCGCGTCTGGTGCGGCTTCCTGTGCTGGCAGACCGTCTATACCGATCTGTTCGTCCTGGTGGAACGCCTGGTGGTGGGCGACCGCAACGCCCGTATCCACCTGGAGCGCCGGCCGTGGAACGCCGATAAGCTGGTGAAGCGCGGCATCGTGCACGCGGCCTGGCTGGTGATCGCTGCCGCCTGTGGCATCGCCTTCACCCTGTTCTTCGGCAACGCGCCCGACATGCTGGTGGATATCCTGCTGGGCCGCGAGGACGTGGCGGTCTACGGCGCCATCGCGGTGGTGGGCGGCTGTTGCTATCTGCTGGCCGGCTTCGGCCGCGAGCAGGTGTGTATCTACATGTGCCCCTATTCACGTTTCCAGGCGGCCATGTTCGACGAGCACTCGCTGATCGTCTCGTACGAGGGCTGGCGCGGCGAGACGCGCGGCGGCGCCCGCCGCGGCCAGAGCTTCGAGGGCCGCGGCCACTGTGTCGACTGCAAGATGTGCGTGGTGAGCTGTCCCACCGGCATCGACATCCGCGATGGCAGCCAGCTGGCCTGCATCGGCTGCGGCCTGTGCATCGACGCCTGCAACACCATGATGGACCGCTACAAGCTGCCGCGCGGCCTGATTTCCTACGACTCCAGCTTTAATCTGGAGGCCCGCGCAAAGGGGGAGCCGGCCAAGTACAAGCTGGTGCGCAGCCGGACGGTGATCTATACCGCGATGATCGTGGTGACCTGCGCGGTGATGGCCTATGCCCTGGCCTTCCGCAAGTCCACCGAGGTCAATATCCTGCACGAGCGCTCGCCCTTGTACGTCCAGTTGTCCGATGGCAGCATTCGCAATGGATATGTTTACAAAGTGCTCAACATGGTGCGCGAGGAGCGGACTTTCCGGCTTCAGGTGGCGGCGCTGGACGACGCCCGGCTGTCGGTGGTGGGCGGCGACAGCAATGTCGCCACGACCGAACTCAAGGTAGCGCCCGACGGGGTGGGGACCTTCACCCTGTTTGTCACCGCCCCGGAAGCCAAGCTGCACGGCAAGCGCACCCCGGTGTTCTTCGTGCTGACCGCCCCCGACGGACGCCAGACGCGGAGCGAGAGCCTCTTTGCCGGACCGGATAAGTGATAGTGGGCGCGACACCCGCGCTTCAAAATTAGTACCAGCGGCCAAGGGCACGGATGCGCCCGCCCGGCGAGGGACACACGAACAAGCGGCCATTGAGGCCGCGGCCAAGGGCGCGGATGCGCCCGCCCGGCGAGGGACACACGAACAAGCGGCCGTTGAGGCCGCGGCCAAGGGCGCGGATGCGCCCGCCCGGCGAGGGGCAAACGAACAAGCGGCCGTTGAGGCCGCGGCCAAGGGCGCGGATGCGCCCGCCCGGCGAGGGGCAAGCGAACAAGCGGCCATTGAGGCCGCGGCCAAGGGCGCGGATG
>CAJANL010000338.1 GCA_903941105.1 uncultured Rhodospirillaceae bacterium | reverse complement strand
CACCGGCGGCGTCATCCCGCCCCGCGACTACGACGCCCTCAAGGCCGCCGGCGTCGCCGCCATCTACGGCCCGGGAACCCACATCCCCACCGCCGCCAGGGAGATCCTGGCGCTGCTGAAGGGGTAGGGGGTCACGCGGCGCCGGGCTTGCCGGGGGACGTCTGCGGCAGGGTGAGGCGCATGACGGTTCCCTTGCCGGGCTTGCTGGTGGCGGTCAGGGAGCCGCCCAGCGCCTCCGCCAGCCCCCTGGCGATGGGCAGGCCGAGGCCCCAGCCCTTGGCGGGGTGCGCTGCGGGATCACCGGCCTGGGTGAAGGCGTCGAAGGCAGCGCGGATCTCCTTGGCGGTCATGCCGACGCCACTGTCCTTGACGCTGATTTCGATTTCGCCGAATTCCGCCGCCCGCGCTTCCACCGCCACCGTGCCACCCTCGGGGGTGAACTTGATGGCGTTGGCCAGCAGGTTGACCAGGATCTGCTTGACGCGGTTGGCATCGGACCGGACGGCCGGCAGTTTTTCCAGCCGTGACGACAGGATGAGCCCATCCTTCTCCGCCTGCGGCCGCACCATGGCGAGGGCGTCCTTGACGACGGCGGCGACATCCATGCGCTCGCGCACCGGCACCAGACGGCCGGATTCGATGACGGCCATGTCCAGCAGGTCGCCGCTGAGGCGCACCACGTGCTGGGCGGTGTCCTGGATGTGGGTCAGGTAGCTGCGGTGCTTGTCGTTGGCGGGTGCCCCGAATACGCCGTTCAGCAGGGATTCGGCATAGGAGGCAATGGCGCCCAACGGCGTGCGCAGATCGTGGCTCAGCATGGCCACCATGGCCGACTTGAAGCGGTTGGCGTCGTCGGCACGCTGCTTGGCGGCGTTGAGGGCCTTGTTGGCCGCCGACAGCACGTCGATGCGCTCAAGCACCTCGACGTTCTGGTAGACGCGGCAGAAAAGCTCCTCGGGAAGGAACGGCTTGTTGAGGTAGTCGCTGGCGCCGTACTTCATGAAGCGCGCCGAGGTCAGGCTGTTGCCGTAGGCCGAGATGCCGATGATGCCGAGAATATCGCGCGGCAACTGGCGCCTCAGCTCGCGGGTCAGCTGACAGCCGTCCATGCCCTCCATGTGATGGTCGACGATGGCCAGGCGGATATCGGGGTTGCGCTCCACCACCGCCAACGCATCGGCACCGCTGTTGGCGGTCAGCACCGTGAAGCGATGGTTTTCCAGCAGCCGGGTGAGATGCAGCCGCGACACCCGGGAATCATCCACCACCAATACCTTGGTGCCAACGTTGCGGGCCAGCCGGTTCAGCATGTAGAGGACGGTGTCGATACTTGACGGCGCGTCCTTGGAGACATAATCGACGACGTTGAACGACAGCACGTATTCGCGGATCTCGTCGCTGAAGGCGCCGGTGAAGACGATCACCGGCAGTTTCGCGTCCACCACTACCTTGACGACCTCGCCATCGGGCGCGTCGGGGAGGTTGAGATCGACCAGCGCCGCCAGGAATTCCGGACGATTGGGATCGGCGAGAAGCGCCTCGGTTTCGGCCAGGGTCTTGGTGTGGAACATGGTGAAGCCGGGACGCGACTCAAGGGCGCGGCGAAGAACGGTGGTGAAGAAGCGGCTGTCTTCCACCACGAGGATATTGTGGACTTTTTCTGCCATGGTCATCGCGGCGTCCCCTTCCTCCGTCAGATTACCGGCTGCGGCGCGGCATGGGAAGTCCGCACCGCTTCGGCCAGCACCTGGGGTGCCGGGCATCCGGACTCAACCTTAGTGCAAGAAACGGTGTGCACCTTTATTTAATTCCTCCCTGCCACCTTTGAGTTATGTGAAAGTTCTGTACCCAAGCAGTAGCTCTCCGCATAATCTCGTTGCGTACTGCTTTGGACATACCTCGATTGACGGTGGCAAATTTTGCAGCATAACGCTCTTGGACGGTGGGTGATTGCGGCGTCGCTGGTCCTGGCGGGGTCGTGCGCTCCGGTAAGCCCGGGTTCCATCACCGGTACCGCCGCCCCCTACGACGTGGTCGAGGCGGAAAAGACGCTGGCTTTTGCCTATTCGTCCATCGTCGAGCGCCACCTGGAACGCGTCACCGCCGCCGAAATCGCCCTTGAGGGCATGCGGGGCCTGGGCAGCATCGACCCCGAGGTCGGCATTTCCCGGCTGGACGGCCGCGTGCTGCTGTCGGCCTCCGACCGGGTGGTGGCCGAGTACCCCGCTCCGGCCGAGGACGACACCCGCGCCTGGGCGCGGCTGACGGTGACGGTGGCCCTGGAGGCCCGCGGCGTCTCGCACCAGGTCAAGGACGCCCAGTTGGAGAAGGTCTACGAGGCGGTGTTCGACGCCACCCTGGCCAAGCTCGATGTGTTCTCGCGTTACGCCGGCGGCAAGGAGGCGCGCGAGCATCGCGCCAGCCGCAACGGCTTCGGCGGCATCGGCATCAAGTTCGACATCGTCGACGGCGAGCCCAAGGTCATCGAGGTGATGGAGGGCAGCCCTGCCGACTTGGCCGGCGTCAAGCTGAACGACGTCATCACCCGCATCGAGAATCAGGTGGTGCGCGAGTGGGGCCGCCCCGAGATCTCCAACCGCCTGCGCGGGCCGGTATCGAGCGACGTGGCGCTGGGCCTGCGCCGCGGGACCTCGCAGTTGTCGGTGTCCATGCGGCGCTCGCTCATCGTGCCGCCCACCGTGACCACGACCATGAACGGCACCACCGCCGAGTTCAAGATCACCGGCTTCAATCAGCGCACCGCCGCCAGCCTGGCCTCCGAACTGAAGCAGGCCCGCGCCAAGGGCGGGGTCAAGGGCGTGGTGCTGGATCTGCGCGGCAATCCCGGCGGGCTGCTCGATCAGGCCGTCGCCATGGCCGATATCTTCATGACCGAAGGCCCCATCGTCTCCACCAAGGGTCGCCATCCCTCCGCCAGCCAGTATTTCGAAGCCCGCTCCGGCGATGGCGGCGAGGATCTGCCGGTGGTGGTACTGGTGGACGGTAAGTCGGCCTCGGCCGCCGAGATCGTTGCCGCCGCGCTGCAGGATGCCGGTCGCGCCGTGGTGATCGGTACCAACTCCTATGGCAAGGGCACGGTGCAGACGGTGCTGCGGCTGCCCAACGACGGCGAGATGACCCTGACCTGGTCGCGCTTCCTCACGCCGTCGGGCTACGCCCTGCACGGCCTGGGCGTGCTGCCCACCATCTGTACCGCCGACGACAAGGCGACTCCGGGCGGCGTGATGGACGGCTTCATCCATGTGGCGCTGCCCGCCCCGGTGACCGGCGATCTGGTGCGCTGGCGCCATGCCAAGCTGGAGGAGACCGACCTCCGGAAGCAGTTGCGCGGCACCTGCCCGTCGTCCAAGCACGGCGACGCGCGGATCGATCTCGACCTGGCCGAGCGCCTGCTGTCCGACCAGACGCTTTATTCCCGGGCGCTATCCATGTCGGCCCCGGTGGCTCAGCCGTACCCCGCCGAGGCCCGCCGCAGCTCGTCGATGCAACAGGTGCGGCAGTAAGGAATTTCCCGCCGGAGACGGTGGTTCCGGCCGGTCGATGACTCATCGTGCTTGACACCGCCGGCTGGATCAGTATCTTCCGCCGCCTAAGTTTCGTTCAGACACAAGTTTCGGGATTTTCGCAATGGCCAAGCCAGCCACCATCCTCATCAAGCTCGTCAGCACCGCCGGTACGGGCTATTTCTACGTGGCCAAGAAGAACCCGCGCAAGACCACGGAAAAGCTTGAGTTCCGCAAGTATGACCCGCGGGTCCGCAAGCATGTCGCCTTCAAGGAAGCCAAGATCAAGTAGGCTGCTTCCGGCCGACTGCTGCACCGGCGCCCGCCCTTTGGCGGGCGTTTCTGTTTTGCCCATCGCCGTGCCCATCCCGTGCTTGACTCCGGACGGTGCCTTGCCCATTATCGCCGCTCCCAACAACGGGGCCGTAGCTCAGATGGGAGAGCGACGCGTTCGCAATGCGTAGGTCAGGGGTTCGATTCCCCTCGGCTCCACCAAATGATCAGGGGTCGGCCGCCATCGGCGCCGACCCCTTTTCATTGGGTTTGCTGATCCTTGACGGGAGAGCGCCTCAGCGCCCCATCATCCCGCCCATGCCACTCCCCATCTGACCCCCCATCATGCCGTAGCCCATTTGGCCGTATCCCGTGTGGCCGTGCCCCATATGGCCGTGCCCCCGGTGGCTCATCAGGCCGTCGGCGATCTTCTGCTGCTCGGGGGTCAGGGTGCCGTAGAACTGGGTGATGGCGGGAACCACCTTACGCATGCTCTCGGTGCGGGCCTCCAGCGACTTCTGCATCCGCTCCAGCCGGCCAGGCAGGGCGGTGGGCTCAGGCTGGGCGGCCTGGTCGAGGCACAGCTTGCGCGTCGACTCGTGGGCGGCGGTGATGGTGTCGGTCAGCTTCTTGAAGCCGGCCTTCTGCGCCTCGCTCAGGCCGAGCTTGGCTTCGGCATAGGCCAGCTTCCCGGCAAGGTGGGCGTCGCGCTCCTTGCACAGGGCGGTGCGATCGATCTGCGGCGCCTGGGGCTGCGCCGTCTGGGCCAGGGCGGCACCGGCCAGGACGAGGCCAAGGGCGGTGGCGGTGAGAAGGCGGGTTGCGTACATGACGGATGCTCCGGTTGGTGAACTTATGCTGCCTCTTATATGCTGGTGTCGTAACGCCGGTGTGTCGGACGGGGGCAAACTCGGTAACAGGGTGTAACGGCCCGGCTGCGCACTTCAACTCCGGGCGGCGCCGGTATAGGACTCCGCTGGAAATGCCTGCCGAACATCGCTAAGAAGTACGCCCATGCATCGCTTCGCCAATCCCGCCCGCTTCCTGCGCCTGTCCGCCATCATCCTGCCGTGGTCGGCTGCCGTCGCCGCCCTCTGCCTGGGGGCCGGCCTGTGGTTCGGGCTGCTCGCTTCGCCCGCCGATTACCAGCAGGGCGACAGCGTCCGCATCATGTACATCCATGTGCCGTCGGCCTGGATGGGCATGTTCTGCTACACCGCCATGGCGGTGTTCAGCGCCATGGCCCTGATCTGGAAGCATCCGCTGGCCGACCTGCTGGCCAAGGCCACCGCGCCCACCGGCGCCGCCTTCACCTTCCTGTGCCTGGTGACCGGCTCGCTGTGGGGCAAGCCCATGTGGGGCGCCTGGTGGGTGTGGGACGCACGGTTGACCAGCATGCTGATCCTGCTGTTCCTGTACCTCGGCTACATGGCACTGGTGAACGCCTTCGACAACCCCGAGCGGGGTGCCAAGGCGGCCGCCATCCTGGCCCTGGTGGGGGCGGTCAACGTTCCCGTCATCAAGTGGTCGGTGGACTGGTGGAACACCCTGCACCAGCCGGCCAGCGTGGTGAAGATGGGTGGGCCGGCCATCGACACCACCATGCTGATCCCGTTGCTGCTGATGGCGGTGGGCTTCAAGGCCTATTGGATCTCGGTGCTCATCCTGAGGGCGCGCGCCGAAATCGCCAATGCCAAGATCTTCACCATCCGCATGGCCCAGGTGCACGCAGCCAGCGAGTAGCCCCGCGACCCGAGCCCGCGACCCGAGGAGGAGTGACCAACGTCATGGATGCCCTGCAGCAATTCCTTACCATGGGCGGCTACGGTGGCTACGTCTGGCCGGCTTACGGCATCGGTGCCGTGGTGATGCTGGCCCTGCTGCTGGCGTCGCTGCGCGGTGCCAGGAAGGCCGAGGCCGAGCTGGCGATCATGCAGCAGCTGCGCCAGGACCGCCGCCGCAACCGGGAGGCCAAGGTTTGACCCGCAAACAGCGTCGTCTTTATTTCGTCCTGCTCGGCATGGCGTGCCTGGGCCTGGCCACCGGGCTGGTGCTCTATGCCGTGCGCGGCACCATGGTCTATTTCTGCACTCCGGCCAACCTCGCCGCCAAGGACGAGGGCTGCGACCAGAAGGCCGGCCGCCGCATGCGCCTGGGTGGGCTGGTGGAGCTGGGCAGCGTCGCCCGCGACGGCAAGACCATCGCCTTCCGGGTGCAGGACAACGTGACCGCGGTGCCCGCCACCTATACCGGCATCCTGCCCGACCTGTTCCGCGAGGGCCAGGGCGTGGTGGCCGAGGGCCGCTTCGAGGCCGACGGCGTCTTCCATGCCACCGAGGTGCTGGCCAAGCATGACGAGAAATACATGCCCAAGGAGGTGGCCGACGCGCTGAAGAAGCAGGGCGACTGGCAGGGCCACGACCCCGAAAAGGCCGCCGCCGCGGCAAGGACCGCGAAATGATCGCCGAGATCGGGCACTTCGCCCTTATCCTGGCCTTGGCCGTGGCCATGGTGCAGGCCGCCGTGCCGCTGGTGGGCGCCAGTCGCGGCAATGCTCGCTGGATGGCGGTGGCTGGGCCGGCCTCGGCGGCGCAGATGCTGTTCGTCGGCATCGCCTTCGCGGCGCTGACCTGGGCCTATGTCACCAGCGATTTCTCGGTGATGAACGTGGCGCAGAACTCGCACACCGACAAGCCGCTGCTCTACAAGGTGTCGGGCGTCTGGGGCAACCACGAGGGCTCGCTGCTGCTGTGGATCACCATCCTGGCCATCTTCGGCCTGGCGGTGACCCTGTTCGGCCGCAACCTGCCGCCCAGCCTGAAGGCGCGTGCCCTGGCGGTGCAGGCGATGATCACGGTGGGCTTCCTGCTGTTCATCCTGCTGACCTCGAACCCGTTCCATCGCCTCGACCCGGCGCCGATCAACGGCCAGGGGCTCAACCCCATGCTGCAGGATCCCGGGCTGGCCTTTCACCCGCCCTTCCTCTATCTCGGCTATGTCGGCTTCTCCATGGCCTTCTCGTTCGCCATCGCGGCGCTGATCGAGGGCCGCGTCGACGCCGCCTGGGCGCGCTGGGTGCGGCCGTGGACGCTGGCCGCCTGGGTGTTCCTCACCGGCGGCATCGTGCTGGGGTCGTGGTGGGCCTACTACACCCTGGGCTGGGGCGGCTGGTGGTACTGGGACCCGGTGGAGAATGCGTCGTTCATGCCGTGGCTGGCCGGAACCGCCCTGCTGCATTCCGCCGTGGTGGTGGAGAAGCGCGACTCGCTGAAAAGCTGGACCATTCTGCTGGCCATCGTCGCCTTCGGCTTTTCGCTGCTGGGGACCTTCCTGGTGCGCTCCGGGGTGCTGACCAGCGTGCACGCCTTCGCCACCGATCCCGAGCGCGGCGTCTTCATCCTGGCCCTGCTGGTGCTGGCGGTGGGGGGGTCGTTCACCCTCTACGCCGTGCGCGCCCCCAGCCTCAAGGTGGGCGGTCTGTTCGCCCCCCTGTCGCGCGAGGGCTCGCTGCTGCTCAACAACGTGCTGATGGCCACCGGCGCCGCCACCGTGCTGCTGGGAACCCTGTATCCGCTGTTCGCCGATGCCCTCAACCTGGGCAAGGTCTCGGTGGGGCCGCCGTTCTTCAATGCGGTGTTCCTGCCGCTGATGGTGCCCATGGTGTTGGCCATGGCCGCCGGGCCGATGCTGTCGTGGAAGCGCGGCGATCTCGCCGGGCTGCTGGGGCGGCTGAAATTCGCTGCCGCCGCCGCGGTGGCGGTGGCGGCCTCGGTGTGGATCCTGGGCGGCGGTTCGGCCTCGCCATGGTGGGCGTCGGTGGGGCTGGCGCTGGCCGCGTGGCTGATCGTCGGAACCCTGTCCGACATGGCCGACCGCATCCGCCTGTTCCGGGTGTCCTGGGGCGAATCGGCGAGCCGCCTTGCCGCGCTGCCGCGCAGCGCCTTCGGCATGACGCTGGCCCATTGCGGCCTGGGGCTGTTCATCGTCGGCATGACGGCGTCGTCGGCCTGGATCTCGGAAAGCATCCAGAGCCAGCGCATCGGCGAGACCGTCACCGTGGCCGGCTATGCCATGACGCTGAAGGCGGTCGAGGAGGTCCCCGGCCCCAACTACACCGCCACCCGCGGCACCATGGAGGTGACGCGTGACGGCAAGCCCTATGTGGTGATGTATCCCGAGAAGCGGCTCTATCGCCAGCCGCCGCGCCCCACCACCACCGCCGCCATCCACTCGACCATCGCCGGCGATCTCTACATCGCGCTGGGCGACGCCGACGCCAAGGGCGGTTGGGTGACGCGGCTGTACTTCAATCCGTGCATCCCCTGGCTGTGGATGGGCGCCGGCCTGATGGTGCTGGGCGGGCTGGCCAGCCTCAGCGACCGTCGCCACCGGGTGGGAGCGCCGACGCGCGCCCGTGCCGCCGCCGCTGCCAAGGCCTGAGGAGACTCCCATGCGCCGCGTCATCACCCTGCTGCCGGTGGCCGTGTTCGCGGTGCTGGCGCTGTTCTTCCTCAAGGGGCTGACCCTCAATCCGCGCGACATCCCTTCGGTGCTGATCGACCGGCCGGTGCCCGAGATGTCCCTGCCGCCGCTGCCGGGGCGCGGTGACAGCTCGGGCCTGGCCACCGCCAACCTCAAGGGCCAGGTGTCGCTGGTCAACATCTACGGCTCGTGGTGCATCTCCTGCGTCCAGGAGCACCCGGTGCTGATGCAGTTGAAGCAGCGCGGCGTCACCATCCACGGCATCGACTGGCGCGACGACCCCAAGCTGGGGGCCGAGTGGCTGAAGAAGCACGGCGACCCCTACCAGCGGGGCGGCGCCGACCCGGCTCCCGGCCGCGCCGCGGTGGATTTCGGCGTCACCGGCGCCCCCGAGACCTTCATCGTCGATAAGGCCGGCGTCATCCGCTACAAGCATGTCGGCCCCATCACCCCGGAGAACTGGGAGAAGGTGCTGCTGCCCATCGTCAAGGGGCTGGAGAAATGAGGCTGCCCGCTTTCCTGTTCGCCCTGCTGCTGGCCCTGCCCGCCGTCGCCGTCACCCCCGAGGAGATGCTGAAGGACCCGGCCCAGGAGCATCGGGCGCGTGATATCGGCAAGGATCTGCGTTGTCTGGTGTGCCAGAACCAATCCATCGACGACTCCGACGCCGACCTCGCCAAGGACCTGCGCATCATCGTGCGCGAGCGCATCATGTCGGGCGATTCCAACGAGCAGGTGCTGAAGTTCGTCGTCGACCGCTATGGCGACTACGTGCTGCTGAACCCACCGTTCAAGGCCGCCACCCTGGTGCTGTGGGTGGGTCCGTTCGTCGTGTTCGCCGGTGGCTTGATGGCGGTGCTGGCGTTCTACCGCCGCCGCCGCGCCCAGCCCCAGCAGCCGGCGCCGCTGTCGGCGGATGAAAAGCGCCGGCTGGAGAAGCTGATGAAGGACACCGGGATATGATCTGGCTGGTCTTCGCCTTGATGGTGGCCGTGGCCCTGGGCTTCCTGCTGTGGCCGCTGCTGCGGCCGACCGGGGCCGTGGCATCGGCCCGTATCGAATATGACCTCACGGTCTACAAGGACCAGTTGGCCGAGATCGGCCGCGACGTCGAGCGTGGGCTGCTCACCCCCGATCAGGCCGAGGCGGCCCGTACCGAGGTCAGCCGCCGCATGCTCACCGCCGCCGACGGCGAGAAGGGGCAATCCAAGGCGACATCGAGCCGTGGCCGGGGCGCCGCCCTGGCGATCGCGCTGGCTCTGCCACTGGTCGCTTTCGGCTTCTACGTGTTCCTGGGCGCGCCCCATCTGCCCGACCAGCCCTACTCCGCCCGCTCGGGCCAACTCGCCAAGGCGCAGGGTCAGGCGGCACAGATTCAGGCCATGGTGGCGCAGTTGTCCGAGCGGCTGGAGAAGACCCCGGGCGACGGTAAGGGCTGGGCCATGCTGGGCCGCAGCTGGCGCGTGCTGGGCGACAGCGAGAAGGCGGCCGCCGCCTTCAAGAAGGCGGTGGCGCTACTGCCCGACGAGGTGCAGCCTCGCCTGGAATATGCCGCCCTGCTGCTCGACCAGACCGACACCCTGACGCCCGAGATCGTCGTGCTGATGCGGGAAATCCTGGCGCTGGATGCCAACCAGGCCGATGCGCTCTATTTCATGGGCATGGCGGAATTGCAGATCGGCAACAAGGCCAAGGCCCGCGAGATGTGGACCCGCTTGCTGCAGCAGATCCCCGCCGATTCGCCCGAGCGCGGCGAGATCATCAAGATGATGGAGCAGGCGAAGTAGCGGGCGGTTGCGTCCGCAGTCGGGGGAGGTTCCATGAGACATCTGCTTGTCATCCTTTTGCTGGCCACCTTCCCCGCCGCCGCGGCCGAGCCGCTGTGGGAGGCCTCGGGCTTCGCCAATCCCGAATCGGTGCTGTGGGACCCGGCCAAGAAGGTGCTCTACGTCTCCAACATCAACGGCGCGCCCCTCGACAAGGACGGCAACGGCTATATCTCGAAGCTGTCGCAGGACGGCAAGCTGCTGGCGGAAAAGTGGGCGATGGGGCTCGACGGCCCCAAGGGCATGGCGGTGTTCAAGGGGCGGCTTTATGTCTCCGACATCGATCGGCTGGTGGAGATCGACAGCAACACCGGCAAGATCACCAAGGCCTATCCGGCGGCCGGCGCCAAATTCCTCAACGATGTCACCGTCGACGACAAGGGCGCCGTCTACGTCTCCGACATGCTGACCAATACCATCTGGCGGCTGACCGGCGGCAAGTTCGAGAGCTGGCTGATGGACCCGCAATTGCAGAACCCCAACGGCCTCAAGGCCGAATCCTCCCGGCTGGTGGTGGCAGCCTGGGGGCCGATGACCGGCGAGGGCTTCGCCACCAAGGCGCCGGGCGGGCTCAAGGCGGTGACCTTCGCCGACAAGATGATCCGCGACCTCACCCTGCCGTTCGGCAATCTCGATGGCCTGGAATCCGACGGCAAGGGCGGCTGGCTGGTGTCCGACTGGGTCGCCGGCACGCTGTTCCAGCTCGACCGCCGCGGCCAGCCCACCACGCTGATTGATTTGCCGCCAGGGTCGGCCGATATCGGCACCATTCCGGAGAAGGGTATCGTGCTGGTGCCGCTGATGATGGACGGCAAGGTTCAGGCCTATGGGATTTCACCACCCAGCAAAACTCATTGAACCCACACGGCAGAAACGGCCATATCCGCGTTCATTGCCGCCGGGGCAAGGCAGCATCGCTAAAGCACACTTGAATGAATATCCTCTACAGCACCCACATGGCACCACCCTACATAGACCCGGCCCCCTGGCCCGGTGACCAGCTGATATGTGGCCCCGACTGGTCCGATGGACCGCGCTCGCTGCGGACGCCGAAAGCCAATTACGACTTGGCCGAGTTGGTCGCCCGTCTGCCTGCCGGCTGGCAACCCGACCTGTTCATCGCCTACGTGGACTCTCACGGCCTCTGCGTTCCCAACAACCTCGCCGCGTTGTCGTGCCCCAAACTGCTAATCATCGGCGACGTCCACCATGGCGTCGCGCCGCTGTCCAAGGTGATCAATCACGCCCGCTCCGAACGCTATGACCTGCATGTGGTGCTTCCGACGCGGCAGTCCTGCCACTGGTTCACCGAGGCGGGCATGGCTCCCGTCATCCATTGCGGAGCCCAACTGCTGATCCGCCCCTATGAGGGGGAGATGGTGCGCGAGCGCTATCCCGTCATCGGCTTCGCCGGTCAGGCGGGCAGCGAACACATTCGGCGGCGGCGCTTGATCGACGGGCTTGCAGCGTGCGGCCTGCCGGTGCATGCCGGAGATGCGCCGCAGGAGGTTGCGTTGCGGAAGTGGGCCAAGTGCCAGCTTGCCTTCAACTGCAGCCTTAACGGCGACGTCAACATGCGCACCTATGAGATACTTTCGGCCGGTGGTTGCCTATTCGCCGACCGCCTGTTCGAGGAGGCCGGACTGGATCTGGAAGACGGCCGCCATGCCATCTTCTATGATAGCGAAGACCACCTTATTGACTTAGCCACGCATTGGCTGGCGCGCCCCGAAGACTGCCTCAAGATTGGGCTGGCTGGGCGCGACGCCTTCCTTGCAGCAAATACTCCGGCGGTCAAGATGGCGCAGGTTTTGGCGGTGTTGGATGGCGGCAAGGTGCATCCGTCGTTACTGCCGCCGCCCGCCGCTTTGGTGGCGGACGGCCCACCGCTGGGCCAGCGGATTGCCGCCTACGAGATATTGCAGGAACTCCACCGCACCAAGGAATGCCTCGACGTGCTGTTCGACGGCCCGCTCGTGACGGCCTGTGCCGTCGATGCCGCCGACTTGCCGCGCCTTATCCCCAGGTTGGCACAGCCTTATTCCCTGCCAGATAGCAGGCGCAGCCGGCGGGTGCATCTCGACTCCGCTGGAGTGCCGGACGTGCTGGTGGTGGACGCAACCCAGTTGCGACGCCCGCCAGATGGCCCAACCCACCTGCTGACGGTGGGGCAAGCGACCATTTCTACTGTGGCAGCCCTGTCGCAGGCCGGGTGGAGGATCGCTGCCGAGGCACCGGGAGGCGCGACCATGCTCGCCAAGGGATGACTATGACCGACCACAGCAGCATGGATCTACGGGTCACCGCCCTTCGCGAGCGGTTCGGCCTCGACTACCACGCCTCCTACGTCCTCAATGCCGATCTCATCGTCGGATTTGCCGGCAAGCGTGTGCTGGAGGTAGGCGGCAGCCTGCCCGAGGAACTGGTGATCGACGACCTTGGTGCCCACTCCTGGCTCGGCGTCGAGGAAACGTCTTACTATGACGATGCGGGTGGCCTACCGGCGAAGCTGATCGGCATTTCAGACATCTCGGCGTTGCGTCAGCCACTGCCGCGCTACAGCATCGCCTCCGGCAAGGTCGAAGGTCTACCGGCGGATTTATACGGTGGATTCGACGTGGTGTTCTCCATTGCGGCTTTCGAGCACATCCTGGACCTGCCCGCCGCCTTAACCCGCATGCACGAGGCGCTCGTCCCCGGCGGGCGGCTGGTTGCCATGTTTTCGCCCATCTGGTCGGCCCATGACGGCCATCACCTGCACGGGGTGACGGACGCTCGCGGCCGATGCTTTACCTTCGCCGACAGTGGCATTCCACCATGGGGGCATTTGCTAATGAGCCCCCATGAGTTGCAGTGCCACATGTTGAAATTGACCGACCCCGTGGCGGCAGACGAGATCGTTCATCAGGTCTACGGGGCCCCCTGCATCAACAGACGCTTCACCGAAGACTACGTCGAAGCGTTCCGTTCCAGTCCGTTCAGTATCCAGCGGCTGGAGGCGACCTTCCCCAGGCCGGTGCCCGTGGAGGTGCAGGCCCGGTTGGAGGCGCGCTACCCCGGCCGCAAACACTTCGCCAATAATGGGCTGCTTGTGGTTTTGGAAAAGGCAATTGCCTCAGCCCTCGCCGGGCGGGCGCATCCACGCCCTTGACTGCGCCCGCAATGGGCTCTGGAAACGCATTCTGGAATCGGAATGTCTGGAACACCTATCCGAGGGGGGTGACTTCACGCCGTCTCCACCATCACCACCTCGGCGTCGCGGGTGGCGATGACGGTGATTTCCGCCTCGCCCTCGATCACCACCCCCGAACGTTCGGCCACCTCCATGCCGTTGACGGTGAGCGAGCCGCGGGCCGGAACCAGATAGGCCGAGCGGCCGTCAATACGATGGGTGATGCGGTCGCCCGCGTCCAGCGTCGCCCCCAGCACCCGGGCCTCCTGGTGGATCACCGCGGCTCCCTCATCGCCGAGGCCCGAGGCCAGCACCTGCAGGCGGCCGTGCTGGCGCGGGAAGGGCCGCGTTTCCCAGCGCGGCGGCAGGCCGTGCTGGGACGGCACGATCCAGATCTGGAACAGTCGCGTCGGCCCCGCCTCCTGGTTGGATTCCGCGTGCTGGATGCCGGTGCCGGCACTCATGACCTGGACCTGCCCGGCCTCGGTGCGGCCGCGATTGCCCAGCGAGTCCTCGTGGGTGATGGCGCCTTCGCGGATGTAGGTGATGATCTCCATGTCGCGATGGGAATGGGGCGGAAATCCGGTGCCGGCTTCGATCAGGTCGTCGTTCCAGACCCGAAGCTTGCCCAGCCCCATGCGGGCCGCATCGTGATAGTCGGCGAAGCTGAAGTGATAGCGGGCATGCAGCCACTCATTGTCGAAGTGGCCCAGCGTGTCGAAAGGCCTGACGTGCAGCATGGCGAGACTCCTTGGCCTGATTGCCCCTTGAATGTAGCGACGGCAAGGCGCTGGACAATCTGTGCCGATGGAACAAGATTGTTTCCATGAAAGAAACGAAACTCAGTCTGGACACCCTGGCCGGCATGGCGGTGTTCGCCCGGGTCGTCGACAGTGGTGGCTTTTCAGCGGCGGCCCGTGCGCTTGGGCTGTCTAAATCGGCGGTGTCCAAGCAGGTCTCGGCGCTGGAGGACCGCCTGGGGGCGCGTCTGCTCAACCGGACCACCCGGCGCATGAGCCTGACCGACGCCGGTCAGGCGGTGATCGACCGCTGCCGTCGGGTCGTCGCCGAGGCCGAGGCGGCCGAAGCCGAGGTGGGGGCACTGCAGGTCGAGCCGCGGGGCGTGCTCAAGATCAACGCGCCGATGACCTTCGGCACCATGCATCTGGCCGCCGTCATCCCCGAATTCATGGCGCTGCATCCCGGCGTGGTGGTCGATCTCACCTTGAACGACCGTATGGTCGATTTGGTGGACGAGGGCTTCGACGTGGCGGTGCGTATCGCCCGGCTGGCCGATTCAAGCCTGGTGGCGCGCAAGATTGCCGAAGGCCGCCGCATCCTGGTGGCCTCGCCCGCCTACCTCGCCCGACAGGGTGAGCCGCAGAGCCTGGCCGACCTCACCCGCCACGATTGCCTGTGCTACGCCTATCTGGCCAGCGGCGACGAGTGGCGCTTCGATGGCCCCGACGGCGAGGTGTCGGTCAAGGTGTCCGGGCGCCTGCTCGCCAACAACGGCGAGGTGTTGCTGGCCGCCGCCCGGGCCGGCGTCGGCATTGCTGCCATGCCCACCTTCATCTGTGGCCCCGATCTCCGTGACGGGCGCCTTGTGCGGGTGCTGCCGGCCTACGAAAACCGCTCGCCGACGGTCTATGCGGTGTGGCCGCACAGCCGTCATTTGTCGCTGAAGGTGCGCGCCTTCGTCGACTTCCTGGCGCGACGCTTCGGACCGGTGCCCTACTGGGAGCCCTGAGCCGGCCCCCTACGCCACCACCTTTTGCCCGGTGTGGAAGAAGTCCATCAGGCGGTCGAGTTCGCGCGACTGGTCGGCCATGGAATGGGCGGCGGCGGTGGATTCCTCCACCAGGGCGGCGTTCTGCTGCGTCGCCTCGTCCATCTGGGTGACGGCGGCGTTGACCTGATCGATGCCCGAGGCCTGCTCCTGCGATGCCGAGGCGATCTCGGCGACGATATCCGCCACCCGCTTCACCGAGGTCAGGATTTCGTCGAGCGTCTTGCCGGCCCCCTTCACCAGCTCGGCGCCGGTGGCGACCTGGGTGGTGCTCTCGGCGATCAGGGCCTTGATCTCCTTCGATGCCTGGGCCGAGCGCTGCGCCAGATTGCGCACCTCCTGCGCCACCACCGCGAAGCCCTTGCCGGCGTCGCCGGCGCGGGCGGCTTCGACGGCAGCGTTCAGCGCCAGCAGGTTGGTCTGGAAGGCGATCTCGTCGATCATGCTGACGATGTCGCCGATCTTCTGCGAGCTGCTCTCGATGCGACCCATGGCGGCGATGGCGTCGGTGACCACGTGGCCGCCGGACCCCGCCACCTCGCGCGCCCCGGCCGCCAGCTGGTTGGCCTGCTGGGCGTTGACGGCATTCTGGCGCACCGTGGCGGCCAGTTCCTCCATGGACGCCGCGGTCTCTTCCAGGCTGGAGGCCTGCTGCTCCGAGCGTTCGGACAGATCCTGGCTGCCGGCGGCGACCTCGCCGGCGGCGGCGCCGATGGCGGCGGCGGCGCGGTTGATCTTGGCCACCACATCGGTCAGGGTGTCGGCCGTCTGGTTGACGTCGCCCTTCAGCACGCCGAACAGGCCGCCATACTGGGCGGTGATGCGCTTGGACAGGTCACCCTGCGCCACCGACCGCAGCACCGTGGCCACGTCGGTCAGCCCGGTGGCGGTGGTGGCGAGCAGGCCGTTGATGCCTTGGCACAGGGTCAGCAGGAAACCATCCTTGCCGGCGAGATCGATGCGGCGATCAAGGTCGCCATCGCTGGCGGCGGCGGCCACCTCGGAGACTTCGGCAACGATGGCGGCCTCACGGGCGCGCTGTTCGGCCTCGGCTTGCGCCGCAGCCTCCTGGGCGGCGCGCTGCTCGGCCTCCATCTGCCGCTTGTCCAGGGCGTTCTGCTTGAACACCCCCACGGTCTTGGCCATCTGCCCGATCTCGTCCTTGCGGTCCTGCGCCGGAATGGCGGCGTCGAGGTTGCCGGCGGCCAGCCCGTCCATGGACTGCCGGAGGGCGTTGACCGGAGAGGTGATGCTGCGAGTGATCAGGACCGCGGCGGCCACTGCGACGAGCAGGCTGGTGACCAGCAGGCCGATGGTCAGGGTGAGGATCTCGTCATGGGTCTTCTGGGCATTGACCATGAAGGCCTTGGCCTTGTCATGTGCCCAGGACTTGACGCCGTCGACTGCCTTGCGGATCGAGGTCACTTGGTCGTTGGCCTTGCCCTTGGCCAGCGCCGTCGCCTCGGCGCGCTTGCCTTGGCGGGCCAGCGCGATGACTTCGCTGCGGGTGGGGCGCCAGGCCTCGTAGGCAACAATGATGTCATTGACCATCTTCTTGTCGCCGAGGAAGCGCTCGTTGGTGATGGCGAACTGGGCCAGCACCGCCTTGTCCAGCTCGTCCACCCGCGCCGCCGCCGCATCCACCGCCGCCACGTCGTCGGCCAGCACCACATCCTTCATGGAACTGCGCATGTCGATGAGGTGGCCGTTGGCCGCCTCCAGCGAATTGGTGACGTGGAACGGATGCCGATAGAGCTTTTCGGTCAGCGTGCTGAGGGTGTCGTTGCTGTTGATGGCGACACCGCCGACGGCCGCGATCAGCAGCAGAAGAAGGGCGAAACCGCCAGCCAGACGATTGCCGATATTCAACGCAGTATCCTCCTGCCATACTTTGCCACGCAACCCCAACAGGACCCCCCAACCGCCCGTGTGCGAAGGACGATAGCCCATTTGGCAGGGGGCTTAAAGCGTTTCCAAACACCGGAGCCGGGCCGCCTTGGGACGTGACTTCGCGCTCGGAGACGCTATCATGGCGCCGGGCGGTATTGGGGAGCGGCTATGATCGAGTGGCTTGGCGGGATTTTGGCCGACGGGCCGTTCCCACCGCGGCGGGCGGCCTGGTATCGCGCTGTCCTGATCGGTTGCATCGTGCTCTCCACCGCCATCGTCGTCGTCGATACCGTGCCCGACGACGTGTGGGGCGCTGCCCGTTGGGCGATAAGGATGGCGGAGAACGTCACCCTGGCAGTGCTGGCGCTCGATTACCTGCTGCGCATGGTGCAGGCCTGGCACCGCCGGGGCGAGGACCAGTCGGGATGGTCGGCGTTGTCGGCCTACCTGACCAGCCCCTTCGGCATCTTCGATTTCCTGGCGGTGGTGCCCTTCGTGTTGGGCGAGATGTTCAACCTGCCGCGCGATGGCGAGACGGTGTTCGGCATCCTGCGCTTCGTCAAGCTGGCGCGGTATTCGCCCGCCCTGGAGACCCTGGGATCGGTGGTGCTGAACGAACTGCGGCCGCTGATGGCGTCGCTGTTCATCATGCTGATCCTCGGCATTTCCGCCTCGACCCTGCTCTACTTCGTCGAGCGCGGCGTCAACCCCGGTTTCGCCAGCATTCCGCACGCCATGTGGTGGGCCATCGTCACCCTGGCCACCGTCGGCTATGGCGACGTGGTGCCGATCACCGGGCTGGGGCGCACCCTGGGCGGCTGCGTCGCCGTGTTGGGGCTGTGCATGTTCGCGTTGCCCGCCTCGATCCTGGCATCGGGTTTCGCCGAGGAAATGCGGCGGCAGAATTTCGTCTCCACCTGGCACCTGGTTGCCAAGGTGCCGTTCTTCGCCCGCCTGCAAGCCAGCCAGATCGCCGAGATCGCCGCCCTGCTCAAGGTCTATCGGGCGGTCAAGGGCGAGGTGCTGATGCGCGAGGGCGACACCGGCGAGTCCATGTATTTCATCGTCAACGGCCAGGTCGAGGTGAGGGGCAAGGCCGGCACCTTCATCCTCAAGAATGGCGACTTCTTCGGTGAGATCGCCCTGATCGAGCGCTGTCCGCGCACCGCCACGGTGCGGTCGCTGACCCGCTGCCAGATGCTGATTCTCGATGCCCGCGACTTCCACAGATTCGTCGGCCACGACGCCGGCCTGCTGGAGGTCATCTGGGAGACCGCCCGCAAGCGCATGAAGCAGGCGGGCGTCGAACTGAACGAGAGGCCCAAGGTCGATGCGTGAGTGAACCCAAGCTGAAGGCACGTCTGTGGGTGCAGGCGGCGATCCGCCGCTGCGACATTCTTGGCATCCCGGCCATGGTGGTGCGCAAGGGCGATGCCGATGCCGGCGTGGTGCTGGTCAAGCTCAACCGCGGCGCCGCCGGCTGTGAGGTGTTCAGCCAGGTGCGCGACGCCGCCGGCCGCCTGGCTTGGCTGCGCGCCACCGGGCCGCAGCCGGTGCCCGAGGACAAGGCCGACGCCTATATCGCCCGCCAGCGCGAGGTTGACTGGGACCTGTGGGTGCTGGAGGTGGAGGACCGCGAGGGACGCCTGCCCTTCGACGAAATGATTCTTGGCTGATGCCGCGCATTGAACGCGCCCCGCCATCGCCCGGCGGTACGGAGCATCTGGGAAAATCGGCGTAAATTCGCTATGAACCCAAACGTGGCGCTCGTGTTCCATATCATGGCGGAGCGGCCACGACCGCTGACCTCAGACCAAGGACCGATTCGCATGACCCGCAAGCTGATTTCCTCCGGTTCCTCCTTCGAGGATGTGGCCGGCTACTCCCGCGCCGTCCAGCAGGATCCCTGGGTGTTCGTGTCCGGCACCTCGGGCTTCAAGGATGGCCAGATCGCCGACGACGTGGTGGCCCAGGCCGAGCAGTGCATGGCCACCATCGCCGCCGCCCTGGAGCAGGCCGGCTCGTCCCTGGCCGATGTGGTGCGGGTCAAGGCCTACATTACCGAGGCGGGCTTCTTCGAGACGATTGCCCCGGTGCTGGGTAAGGCGTTCAAGGGCATTCGCCCCGCCAACACCACCATCGTCTGCGGCCTGGTCGACCCGCGCATGAAGGTCGAGATCGAGGTTACCGCGCTGAAGCGATAGGCGGGCGGGATGCCCGCGCGTCGGTCGGCGCGCGGGCTAACTAGGGCACCGCGCCTGAACTATGAAACGCGGTACTCTTGCGAGCATTGAGCGAGCGGCCAAGGGCACGAAGGTGCCCGCCCGGCGAGGGCGAATTCATAGAGGCTAAAGCGTGATGCACACTTAGGGCATCACGCTTTAAGGTAGGAAAGGCGGAGCGAGCATGCCCACAATCCTGATTACCGGCGCCAACCGGGGCCTCGGGCTTGAGTTCGCCCGCCAGTACGCCGCCGACGGCTGGCGGGTGCTGGCAACGGTGCGCGACCCCGCCAAGGGGCGCGCCGTCTCGGAGGCCGGCGCCGAGGTCCACCTCTGCGACGTCGCCGATTTCGCCGCCGTGGCACGGCTGAAGTCCGCCCTCAGCGGGGTGTCGCTGGACATCCTGCTGAACAATGCCGGGGTCTACGGCGAACGCCAGGATTTCGGCGCCCTCGACCCCGACGAGTTCCTGCGGGTGATCCAGGTCAACACCCTGGCACCGGTGAAGCTGGCGGAGGCCTTCGCCACCCACCTCACCGGCCGCAAGATCATCGCCGCCATGTCGTCCAAGATGGGGTCGGTGGCCGACAACACCTCGGGCGGCTCCTATGCCTACCGGGCGAGCAAGGCGGCGCTGAACATGATGATCCGCGGCATGGCGGTCGATCTGGCCGGTCGCGGGGTGATCACGGCGGCATTGTCGCCCGGCTGGGTCCGCACCGACATGGGCGGCCCGGCGGCTCCGCTCGATGCCGCCACTGCGGTGGGCGGCCTGCGGCGGGTCCTGGATGGGTTGAAGGCCGAGGATAGCGGCGGGTTCTTCCATTGGGACGGCAGTCAGGTTCCCTGGTAGACTCCGGGCATCGTCCCGGAGGAGAGCCGCCATGGCCGAGTCCATCGACTTCTATTTCGACTTCTCGTCGCCCTACGGCTACTTCGCCAGCCTCAAGATCGACGAACTGGCGGAGCGGTTCGATCGAGCCGTCAACTGGCGGCCGATCATGATCGGCACCGCCTTCAAGGCCTCGGGCAACCAGCCGCTGGTCCACCAGCCGTTGAAGGGTGAGTACAGCAGGCACGACTGGGATCGCCTGGGCCGCTTCATGCAGGTGCCGTGGCGCTTTCCCAGCCGCTTTCCGGTGGGGGCGCTGGCCCCGTCGCGGGCTTTCTGGTGGCTGAACCAAGGTGACCCGACCCTGGCGGTTCGCTTCGCCCAGGCGGTCTTCCTGGCCTATTTCGGCCAGGATCGCGACATTTCCGATGCGGCGGTGACGGCCGAGATCGGCGAAGGTCTCGGCATCGACCGGGCGGCAATGCTGGAGGCCGTCCAGATGCCGGAATGGAAGCAGCGACTCAAGGACGAGACCGAGGCGGCCATTGCCGGCGGCGTGTTCGGCTCACCATTCATCGTGGTCGATGGCGAGGCCTTCTGGGGCGCCGACCGGCTGTGGATGGTCAAGAAATGGCTGGAACGCGGCGGCTGGTAAGCACGGCGAAGGGTGGACAGGCCAATCGCGTCAGCGGCTCGCCTGGATGACATGCCTTCTCGCGTCCCCCCCCCGCCCCTACCTGGCGTCGATCCCGCCCTCGGGCAGCGGCATCAGGGCGTCGAGCCGAAGGCGGAACGGGTTGTTCGGTTGCGGCCGCCCCCCCTCGCGCACGATCAGCAGGCCGTGGCGCACATCGGTCGAGGACGTGCCGTCGCGCAGCATCCGTTCGGTGGCGTAATCGTTCTGGTCGGGGCGGGCTTCGGCGGTGATCGAGACCTCGTTGTCCTCTCCCAGCGCGGTACCTCGCACCGTCTGCAGCTTGCCGCCGGCGTCAACCACCAGGGGCTTGGACTGGTCGGAGATCCGGTCCTTGGTGCTGCCGTGGACGGTGGTCAGCGTCACCCGCTTGACCGTGACCTCGGATACCGTGCCCTTACTGACGGTGACGTTGAGATCCTCGACGAAGATGGCGGGCACATTGTTGGCGCGCGGCGCGTGGAGGGTCAAGGTGTCGATGGCTGCCGGCGCCTGGCCGATGTCGCTCTCGGCGCGGCCCTGCAGGTACCCCAGCAACTTGTCGGTGTTGGTGCCGTCGACCCCTAATGCGTCCAGCAGCCATCCCAGGTCGGCGACCATGGAATTGATCGCGCCGTTGGTCTGCTGCCGCCAGGACTTGTCCTTCTCGTCCTCTTTTTCCTTATTGGGGTCGTTCTGGGATTCCGACGTGTCCTGTGTCGTCTCCTTGGAATCCTCAATGACGTGCTTCATCCACGCTTCGGCGATGGTCTGGCCTTCGAGGAGATCCTTCAGCGCCTTTTTGGCGTCGGTCGACAGGGCAACGGCGTCCTGAACCGGTGGACGCTCCTTGAGTTGCTGCTGATCGTGCGAATGCTGCTGCTGCTGGATGGCCGGGGTTTGACTGCGCTGAGCCGGCGCCGCAATGTCGACGTTGACCATGGACATACCCTTCTCTCGTCGTCGGCCGTCCCAAACGGAGCGGCGCCGCACCATTCTGTGCGCTGGCGACCTACCTTATCCCAAAATCGCAAAAATGCCAAGGCCCACGGCGTGTCGTCCATTTTCGCCGGATCGGCCGCGCATAGAGGATTGAAGGAGCCGGCCCGACCCTCTAGAACTGTCGGGATGGTCAGTTCAAACATGCCGGGAGACGTCACGTGCCGCTTCTGATCGACCTCAAGCCCGGCGAGAAGCTCATCATCAATGGCGCGGTTGTCGAAAACGCCGGGGCCAACACCAAGATCCGCATCCTCAACGATTCGGCCATCCTGCGGCAGAAGGAAATCCTGTCCGATACCGATTGCGTCACGCCGGCCTCGCGGGTGTATTTCTGCCTGCAATGTGCCTACATCTTTCCGGATGCGCGCGGGAAGTACCTTCAGTCCTACAACCAATATCTGGACGATTACGTCAAGGCGTGCCCCAGCGCCGCCGCCATCGCCGATGACATTCAGACCGCGCTGCAGACATCCAACCTCTATCGGGCGCTGAAGGCGGCGCGCCTGCTGCTGAAGCACGAGACCCAGACCATCGGCCGCTTCCAGGCGCAGGTGCGGCAGGGCGCCGACGGCGGCCCGCCGACCGACGAGGACTGATCCGGTCCTCGCGGGCCCGCCGCCCGCCGATCAATTCAGATAGTTCAGCAGCGACAGTTGGCGAATCTGCGCCAGGGACTGATAGCTGGCCTCCAGCGCCCGTGAGTCTCCGAGGAGACGGGTGATGGCCTCGGTCTTCTCCATGTGCGAGATATCGATCACCCGCTGGTCGAGGAATCCCTGGAACTGCAGGTGCTTGTCATTGGTCAGGCTCAGCGTGTACTTGGCAACGCCCAGCTTCGACTGAACCGAGTTGATGTCGCTGCGCATTTCGGTGCCATAGGGGGCGGTACCCGCCGCCGGCGACTCCTCGGCATCGCCCAGCAGGTACATCGCCGCGCTGATGCGCTCCTGGTTGTTCTCCAACCCCCCGGCGGTGCCGAACGTTCCCTGGGCGATGATGAACATGGCCCGCATCGCCTTCTCGAAGGCGGGATCCGAGGCATAGACGGTGAAGTCGAGCGAGCGGCCGGTGTCGATGCGGTTCTGCAGCGTCAGCGTGTCGCCCTGGTACCACGAGTCGCAGTCGACCTTGGCGTCCACGGCGGGCAGCTCGTCGGTCAACCTGGCGGCCGCGACCTCGATGGTGGTGCCGTCGTTGGACACCACCTGATAGGTGCCGTCATTGACGCCCGAGGTGCTGCTCAGCGTGAAGGTGGCGCCCACCGCCGGGACGGCGATGTTGTTGATGAGGAAGGCGCCGGCGGTGGCGGCGGTGATGGTTTCGCCGCCGGTGCCGTTGGGCGAGAAGGACAACGAGCCGTAGTCCTGGTTGTCGAAGGCCGCGTTGCCATCCTCGTAGGTCAGGGTCACATCGTTGCGCCCGGTCTGGGGCAGCAATTTGGATACTCTCAGCACGTCGGGGTTGGCGGCGAAGGAAAGCGTGGCGCCGGTGGCGCCGCTGGTCACGCCGGTCAACACATAGGCACCGTTGTGGTCGGTGGTGCCGGCGATATCGAAGGTCGCGCCGACGATATAGGCCGCCGGCAGTGTCGTGCCGGCCGGCAAATTGAGGGTGACGGTGGATCCGCTGATGGTGAAGGTCGCATTGCCCGAGCCCAGCGTCAATCCGGCCACCGAATCAGGATCGGTGCCGGCATCGGCGGTGTCATGCCGCAGGGTCAGGTCGCCGGTGTCGATGGTCTCCACCTTGCAGATGTCGACGTCGTTCTTGAAGCTGACGACGCCGTTGGAATTGGCGGTCACCACATAGGCGCCGTCATAGTTGCCGGCGGTCGAGCCGCTGACGGTGAATTTGGTGCCCTCCGCCATGGCCGAGAGCGTATTGGCTGTCCCCGGCGTCATGGACATGGTGCCGTCCGGGTTGAATGCCACGGCGAGGTTGCCGCTGGCGGCGTTCAGGATGCTGGTGACGGTGGACGGCGACACCGAGGTGTCGGAATAGGTGATGAAGCTCGCCGCCGCCGCGGTGCCTTCGCCCAGCGCATCACCGGCCCGATTGGTCACGGCGTGGCGGACGTTGAAGTTGGCATTGTTGCTGGTGGTGTTGGTGAATTTCACCAGCGTGTCGGTGGGAATCTTGTTGAAGGCCTTGGCGTTGACCGGCTTGATCAGCCCGGTCGCGGCGGTGAAGGAGACGTCGCCGGTATCGGTGGCGGTCAGATGCAGGTCGGTCAGGTTGGGCGACCGGGTGGTCGGCACCTTGCGGGTATAGCCGTCGAAGATGTCCTGGAATTCGCTGAGGCTGTCCGTGGGCAACTGAACCGGCTCGGTATTGGTGCGGCCGCCGGAGAACAGGTACTGGCCGTCAACCTTGGTGCTGAGGAAGGCGCGCATGTCCACCAGGGCACGATAGGCCCATTCCTGCACATCCTCGACGTTGCCCTGGAGTTTGGAGTTTCCCGACCGGAAGGTGCTCAGCCGCTTCTTGAATTCGGAGATGGTGTCGGTCACGCCCTCGACCGCCGTGCTCGCCGCATCGATCTTGGCGTCGGCGACGGTATTGGTCTTGATGAACTGAGCCGCGGCCGAACTCTCGTTCGACATGTTTATCATGCGATTGGCATCGGCCGCGATGCCGGAATAGTCCAGCGATTTCAGCCCGGTCGAGACCTGGAGCTGCTCCTTCTGCATGCGCTGCTGCAACTCGGTGATGCGCGAGAGATAGAGCTGGTTCGATCCAAAGGTGGCGATGCGGGTCATTGCCGGCCTCCATTACCGAATAATATTGACCAGTTCTTCCAGCATTTGCGCCAGGGTCGAGATGACCTTCGCCGACGCCGAGTATGCCTGCTGGAAGTTGATCATGTTGGAAATCTCTTCGTCGAGGTTCACGCCGCTCGTCGAAGTGTATTGGAAGTCAAGGGCCTGTTTCAACGTGTTCTGATAATCGAGCTGATCGCTGGAGTGGCTCGACTGACGGGAGACCACCGAGATGGAGGCCGAGGCGTACTCCGCGATGGTATAGCTTCCGGTCGAAACATTGCCGGCACTGTTGATCCGGACCTTTTCGGCCAGCGCGTCGACCAATTGCAGCGCCGTCGTGTTGTCGCCTTCGGACAGGTAATACTTTTCGCGATCGGGGTCCCATTGCACCGCGCCGCGGCTGAGGTGCTCGGGAGCCGACTGGATGTCGCTCCGCACGTCGAGCCGGCTGGAGGTGCGGGTCGCCGCGTGCTGCAGGCCGAGGTCGGTGATGATGCTCTTGTCCTGGGCGTCGGGGTCGGCCGCGATATAAAGTTCCTGGTCCTGGGTGTTGGTGATGCGCAACCGGCTGCCGGACCCCTCGGGGACGACGGTGGCGCGCACCCGCTGGGTGCTGGTCAGCTGCAGTGTCTTTTCCAGGGTGGTGCTGCCCACCACGCCGCCCGAAATGGCGATGCCGAGTTCGCCGCCGCGGGTGTCGAACAGGCGCAGGCGGTAGTTGTCGCCCTCACGGATAACTTCGGCCTTCATGCTGTTGGCGGGATTGGTGAAAGTTCCCGCCAGCTGCTCCAGGGTGAGCGCAGCGTTGGCGACGAAATTGATCGACGCCACGGTGGCGCCGGAAGCGTCCGAGATGGTGAAGGTCGCGCCGGTGGCCAGATTGATGGTGTTGGACGCCAGCACCGCCGAGTCCGTCACCTTGGTCGCGTTGTTGATGGTAGTGGCGATGTCGGCGAGGGTCTGGCCCGGCGGAATCGAGATCGAGTTTCCGATCTGGCCGGACTGGTCGAGGATGCGCATGGTGCGCGTCAGCGCCGTCGTCTTGTAGTTGGTCTCCTTGATGGCCGATTCGGAGATCGACTGCGGTGCGTTGGTGACGAAGAAGTCGTTGAGGCCGAAAAAGTTGGAGAAGCCCTCGACGGTCTCGTCGGCGGTGCCGTCGCCGTCGACGTCGAAGCTGATGGTGGCGTCGGCGGCGTCGGCCCCAATGGTGGACGAAACCTGATCGCGGAAGGTCAGTGAGGTGTCGCTGTCGCCGATGTCGATGGTCAGCTTGCCTTCGGACGACAGCTCGACGCTGGCATTGGCGTAGCTGGTGCCTTGCGCCTTCAACCACCGCTCCAGGTGGGAGGACACCTCGTTGATGGACCACGGCCCGGCGCTGCTCTTGGCCTCGTAGTCGTCCTTGCCGCGCGCGGTGTCGGCGCTGGTCCAGGACGCGGAATAATTCACCTGCATGATGTCGCGCAGCATGGCCTGGGTGATCTGATTGCCGTCGGTATCGAACAGGCCGATGGAGACGTCGTCGCCGGTGCCCAGCTGGATGGTCTGGCGCGGATTGGTCTTGTCGACGGTAAGGGTGTCGCCGCTGACCGAGACCACCTTGTAGGTACCGTCGTTGCGCGGGTCGGTGCTGCCGGTGATGCTGAAGGTCTTGCCGGCGGTCAGGGCGGCGAGAGAACCGCCGGTCGCCGCGGCGATGGTGGCGCGGTAGGGATAGGTGGCGTTGGCGTTGTCGAAGGTCAGGCTGCCGAAGTTGGCAGTGGCCAGCGAGGTGCTGCCGAAATAGATGGTGGGCGCCACGTCGGTGGCGGAGGTCACCACGTCGCCCTGCTTGGCGAAGATGCGCGTGCCGTCATAGGTCGAGGACATGGCCGGCATCACCGTGCCGCGATTATGCGCCTGGTTGACGTTGATCATCAGCTCCTGGCTCAACTGGTCCAGGTTGGCCTGAAGATTGGGAATGGCGATGTCGCGCATGTCGAGCAGCGCCCGCAGCTTGCCGTCGCGGATCTCGGGGCCGAGGTCGTAGCTGAAACTGTTCAGGGTGATCTTGTTGAAGTTGCCGCCGGCCAGCGTCAGCGAGGCGTCGGTGGTGGTGGTGGCGCTGTGGGTCAGCGTGCCGCCGACATTGTCGATCAGGGTGCGGCCGGTGCCGGTGAACACCAGCATCGAACCATCCGAGCGCTCGTAATACTGGATGTCGAGGTAGGACGCGACGGCGTTCAGCGCGGTGTCGCGCTTGTCCTTGAGGTCTTCGGCGTTGGTGCCGGTCGCCAGGTTGCGCACGATCTTGTTGTTGAGGTCGGCGATGTTGGCGAGCTGTTCGTTGACCAGTCCGACGGTGTTCTCCACGTCGCGATCGGCCTCCAGGCGCAACTGCTGCAACTGGTCGGTCATCTGCTGGATCTGGGTGGTGGTATCCACCGCCGAAGCGACGGCGCCCCACTGCTGGGTCGGCTTGTCGGCCTCGTTGCTCATGACCTGGAAGGAGTTCTGCAGGTACTGCAGGACGTGCGAGACGGTGTTGTCGTCGCCGACCTGGCCGAAGGTGTCCTCGATACGCGGGTAGTAATCCTGAAGCGATTCGAGCTGGCCCATGGTGGAGGTCTGACGCCGCAGGTCCGCCAACAGCCCCTCGTCCACGGCGCGGGTGATCGCGGCCTCCTGGACGCCGGCGCCGTTGCCGTTCAGCACCCGCGATTCCGGCGTCATCACCTTGCGGGTATAGCCGGGGGTGTTGACGTTGACCACGTTCTGGGAAATGACGTCCAGCGCCCGCTGGTTGGTCAGCAGGCCCGATATGGCCGTCTGGAGTCCTAGGCTGAGCGACATGATCGAAACTCCCCGCCGTTCTGGCGTCAGAGGGTTTTATTGAATGAGATCGAATTGCCGGCGGCACCCTTTTGCAGGGCATCGAAATGGCCGCCGCGGCCATAGGTGTTGGTATTGACGGTGTTCTGCTTGACCGCGCCGACCACGATTTCCATCACCGTCTGGCAGGCGGCCATCTCGGCCTTCAGCCGGCGAGCGTTGATCTCCACCAGCTCCTTGAGGCGCCCGCCCAGTTCCTTCAGTTCCTCGCGTTGCTCGGCGGGGAGGTCGTCGATGACCGTGGGGTCGTCGAACAGCGGCCGCATGGACTGCTCGTAGAGCCGGGCCAGCGCCGCCTTGTTGTCGGACAACTCGCGCACGGTGACGGGATCGTGCACCGACAGGGCTTCGTTCTCCACTTCGAGCAGGTCGCACAGGTGGGTGCAGGCGAAGACCACGTCGTCGTAGGGGAAGGTGTTCATCTCGGTCATCTCAGTGTACCTCTTGGCCCTGGAGCAGGCTGCGCCGCATGGCGTCGGCGATGCCGATGCCGTTGCCCCGGTTGGCGATCATCTTGCCGTACTCGTCGAGCAGCATGCTCTTGAACATCTGTTCGCCGCTACCGCCGCCGAAAATCCCGTCGCCCTTGATGCCCGAGAACATGTGCTGGAGCATCTGCGACATGAAGACCGCCTCGAACTGGCGCGAGACCTTGTCGGCCGCGGCCGGGGTGGTGGCCTGGCGGGGGGCATGGATCGGCTGGCCCAGCTTGGGATCGGTGGCCAGCGTCGGCATGGCGGCGGAGGCGTTCATCACATCACCTCGATTTCGGCCTGCAGCGCGCCGGCTGCCTTGATGGCCTGCAGGATGGTGATCAGGTCGCGCGGGCCGATGCCCAGCGAGTTCAAGCCGTTGACCAGTTCCTGCAGGCTGACGCTGTGGGGCACCACGGCCAGCCGCTTCTGCGAGCCGTCGTCGACCTCGATGTCGGTGCGCTGCACCGTGGTGGCGTCGGTCACCGCGCTGAACGGCGAGGGCTGCGACACCTGCGGCGTCTCGGTGATGCGGATGGTGAGCTGGCCCTGCGCGATGGCCACCGTGCTGATGCGGACCGCCTCGCCCATGACGATGGTGCCCGACGCCTCGTCGATGACGATGCGGGCCAACTGGTCGGGTTCGACGCGCAGTTGCTCGATGTCGGTGAGCAGGCCGACCACGTTGGAGCGGTAGCTGGGCGGCACGATCATCTGCACCGTGGCGGGATCGATCGGGCGGGCGATATCGCTGCCGAGATAGGCGTTGACCGCCTGGGCGAGACGGCGCGCGGTGGTGAAGTCGGGATTGCGCAGCGAAACCTTGACCGTCTCCATGTGCGACATCTCGAAGGGCAGCTCACGCTCGACGATCGCCCCGTTGGCGACGCGGCCCGAGGTCGGTACGCCCTTGGTGACCGAGGAGCCCGAGGCGCCCGAGGCGGAAACGGCACCGGTGGCGACGTTGCCCTGGCCCACGGCATAGACCTCACCGTCGGCGCCGATCAGCGGCGTCACCAGCAGGGTCCCGCCGCTGATGTTCTTGGCGTCGCCCATGGCGGCCACCTGGACGTCGATGCGGGTGCCCTGGCGGGCGAAGGGCGGCAGGACGCCGGTCACCATGACCGCCGCCATGTTCTTGGGCGACAGCGCGGTGATGGCGCCGGTCTTGTCGCGGATGTTGACGCCGAGACGCTCCAGCATGCCGACCAGGCTTTCCTTGGTGAACGGCGCGTTGGTCAGGCTGTCGCCGGTGCCGTTGAGGCCGACCACCAGGCCGTAGCCGATCAGCATGTTGTCCCGCACCCCCTCGAAATCCGCGATGTCCTTGATGCGCGAGGCACCGAAGGCGGCGCCGGGCAGCAGTCCGACGGTGGCGGCCAGCAAACCCGCTGCAAGCACGAAGGCCCTCAGCGAGGTCGGGAGGAGGGAGGCGGCGAAGATGCGTTTCATGACGTCGAGTCCTGTCGGGTCATCGTTAGGCAGCCCTACCGATGCGAATCCCGTGCCAGTTTCCGTTGCCTGGAAACGCAAGGGGTTGCACGCCGCCTTGGATGAGGGAAGGCGAAATCACCGGGCATTTCCGTCCCTTGCGCCCGGCAAAAGCTGCCTAGTCTGGAAACGCGCCGCGGCCGGCCGAAATAGCGCCTTTCGCCGGAGCAAGGTTGCGGCTAGAATTGGATCGTTGATCTATCCATCTTTGCAGTCCCGGGGACGCATGAAGATTTCCGGTGTCGGTTCCGCAGGCCCTTCCAGCGGAACCAAGCGGACCGAGAAGTCCGAGAAGAAGGGCGAATTCAAGAAGGCGCTCGTCGATGCCATGGATTCCATGGAGGAGGCGCACGCCGTCGAATCGCCGACGGCCGTCAGCAGCGTCGACGCCTTGCTGGTGGTGCAGTCCATGGGAGACGCCACCGAGCACGAAGCCCGCAAGCGCCTGATCTCCCGCGGCGAGGACATCCTCGACCAGTTGGAGGAGGTTCGTCATGGATTGTTGATGGGCGAGATCCCCAGGGAAAAGCTCGTATCCCTGGCGCAGACGGTGCGCACCCGCCGCGAAGCCTGCAGCGATCCCAGACTGGGCGCCATCCTTGACGAAATCGAACTGCGCGCCGAGGTCGAATTGGCCAAACTCAGCCGGGGTCTCGCCTGAGCTCCTGGACAGGGGGTGAATATCCCCCTTGCGGCCCCTCCGTCGTCTCCATATATTCCGGCAGCAAAATCGGATTGACCCTTGCATCGAGGGAAGGGATGACCGTCACGTTACCGCCGGAATACCGACCGTCCGAGGACGACCCCTTCATGAACGACACCATGAAAGAGTACTTCCGTCAGAAGCTGCTGCGGTGGCGGGGGGAACTGCTCCGTGAATCGGACGAGACTCTTGCCCATCTGCAGGAAGGTGGTCTGCAGGAACCGGACATCGCCGACCGCGCCTCCGCCGAGACGGATCGGGCGCTGGAGTTGCGCACCCGTGACCGCGAGCGCAAGCTGATCGCCAAGATCGATTCGGCGCTGGAGCGTATCGAGGACGGGTCCTACGGGTATTGCGAAGAAAGCGGCGAGCCCATCAGCATCCGCCGTCTGGAAGCCCGCCCCATCGCGACGCTCTCCATCGAGGCCCAGGAGCGCCACGAGCGCCTGGAACGCACCCACCGCGAAGATTAGCGTTCATCCCTCTCCTGCTGGGAGAGGGGCCACAAAACCCCGATCCCGTGCCAGACCCATCAGGCCGACCGCCTCCATCATGGAGCGCAGCTCCTGACGGGCGGTGACGTGGCTCATGTTGAGTTCGAAGCCCGGCACCTTGTGCCGCAGGTCCAGCAGCGTCAGCCCTTCCAGGAACATGGAGCGGTAGATGACGCGCTCGCCCAGGCCGGGCACCAGGCGGAAGCCGATGCGCCGCGCCAGCTCTGCCAGCAGCTTTTCCATGTCGCGCTTATTGCGGGCGTCCAGGGCGTGCAGGCGGTTGCGCATGACGATCCAGTCGACCACCGCCTTCTCGCCGCGCAGGGCACGGGCCTTCTTGGTCTCCCACACCATCTCGGCGTAGTGGCTGGGCCGCACGATGCGCATGGTCTGGGGATCGACCAGGGCCAGCACGTCGAGGTCGATCAGGCTGTCATTGAGCGGAGTCACCAGGGTGTCGGCGAAGGAATGCCCCAGGCGCGACAGGTAGTGGTCACTGCCCGGGGTGTCGATGACGATGGCGTCGTGCTCGCCCAACATGCGGGCCACCGTCTCGGACAGCTGGGCTTCGTCGCCGGCACGGTCGGCGGTGGGCGGCACCGCCACATGCTCGGGCAGGGCCAGCCCGAGCCGCTCGATATCCTTGCGCGCGGTGCGGTTCTGCAGGTAGCGGGTCAGGGTGGCTTGGCGGGCGTCGATGTCGATGCTGCCCACTTTGAGGCCCAGCGACAGCAGGCCGACGATGAGGTGCATGGACACCGTGGATTTGCCGGTGCCGCCCTTCTCGTTGCCGACGACGATGACGTGCGCGCGCTTGGTGGTGGTCATGTGTCCCTTTGTGCCTTCAGCCACACCTTGGTGTCGTGGAACGCCGCGCCGCCGGCCGGAACCGCCGGTTCGGCGCTGGTCAGCAGGTTGATGCCGGCGCCTTCGAGGAAGCTCGCATCGGGCCAGATGCTCTCCACCGCCACCACGCCCCGCGCGATGCCGGGGGTAAGTTGCGCGTGCACCAGCAGCGATCCCTTGGCATTGCCCAGCCGCACCGGTTCGCCATCGCCGATGCCCAGCGGCGCCGCGTCGTCGGGATGCATCAGGGCGGTCGGCCGCACCGCCTGCTGCCGCGAGGTGGGGGTCTCGCTGAAGCTGGAATTGAGGAAATGGCGCGACGGCGGGGTGATCAGGCGGAACGGGTGCTCGGCGTCGGCCTCGTCGATGGTGGCGAGGTGGTCGGGCATGTCGGGCAGGCCGGCATGGTCGTCGCCCAGCTCGGCCCAGTTGGGGAAGAAGCGGAAGCGGCCATGGCCGAAGCCGTCGAGGAAATGGGCCTGGTCGAAGGACAGCCCGCAGTCCAGCCAGCCCATGGCGTGCAGCGCGTCGGCGCCGGGCAGTCCCGAGGCGGCCAGGGTGGCATCCATCAGTTGCCACTCGGTCATGGCGAAGGCGTCATGCTGGCAGTCGAGGCGGCGGGCCAACTCGGCGGTGACCCAATGGTTGGAGCGGGCCTCGCCCACGGGCGCGATCACCGGTTTGGCCGCCTGGAGAAAGCTGTGGCCGTAGGAGCTGTAGAGGTCGGCGTGCTCCATGCTGGTGGTGGCCGGCAGCACCATATCGGCATGGGCGGCGGTGGCGGTGAGGAACTGCTCGTGCACCGCCAGGAACAGGTCGGCGCGGCGCAGACCCTTGCGCACCAGTCCGCTGTCGGGGGCGACGGCGGCCGGGTTGGTGTTCTGCACCAGCATGGCGGTCACCGGCGGGCCATCGCCGAGGTCGCGCCGGTCGCCGGTCAGCACGGCGCCGATGCGGCTCATGTCGAGCACGCGGGTCAGGGCGGCCTCGGTATCGCTACCGTCCAGCAGGCGGCGGTCAAGGCGGAACACGCCGCCCATGCTCTGCACCGCGCCGCCGCCGCGATGCTGCCAGGCCCCCGTCACCGCCGGCAGGCAGCTCACCGCGTGCAGGTTGACCGAGCCGTTGCGCGAGCGCGAGAAGCCGTAGCCGACCCGCAGGAAACTTCGCCGGGTCTCGCCGTAGAGCATGGCGAAGCCTTCGATCTCGTCCACCGTCAGCCCGGTGATGCCGGCTGCCCAGCTGGGCGAGCGGGTGATGAGATGGGCCTCCAGCCGCGCGGTGTAGTCGGTGCGCTGCCGGAGGAACTCACGGTCGGCCAGCCCCTCGCGGAACAGCACATGCATCACGGCGACAGCCAGGGCGCCGTCGGTGCCCGGCCGCAGCATCAGGTGCAGATCGGCCTTCTCGGCGGTGGCGGTGCGGTAAGGGTCGATCACCACCAGCTTGGCGCCGCGTTCCTTGCGGGCGCGCTGGATCAGGCCCATCAGATGCAACTGGGTGGCGACCGGATTGGCGCCCCACACCACCACCAGATCGCTGTCGGGAATCTCGCGCGGGTCGACGCCCCACTTGGCGCCGACACCGGCGGTCCAGCCGGCCCCGGCGGCGGCGGAGCAGATGGTGCGGGCCTGCTCGGAATAGCCCATCAGCCGGCGCAGGCGGTTGATGCCACTCTGCTGCACCAGGCCCATGGTGCCGGCGTAGTAATAGGGCCACACCGCTTCCGAGCCGTATTTGATGGTGGCGTCGAGGAAGCGGTCGGCGATCTCGTCCAGCGCCTCGTCCCAGGCGATGGGGGCAAAGCGGCCCTCACCCTTGGCGCCGACCCGCCGCAGCGGCTGCCGCAACCGGTCGGGGTGGTGGACGCGCTCGGCATAACGGGCGACCTTGGCGCAGATGACACCGTCCTGATAGGGCATGGCGGCGCCGTGCACCCGGCCGATCCGGTCGCCGTCGACAATCTCCACCGCCAAGGCGCAGGCGCTGGGGCAGTCATGGGGACAGACGGAGGGCAGTGTTTGAATAGACATGGCGGTGAACTCTAGCCGCGTCGCCGTCCCGCCGCAACGACCATGCGGCTTTCACGGGATGACCGCCGGTGCTATGCTCCCGCCACATCTTGAGGCGGAATTGGCGAGACGGGACAACGTGTTGACGGAAGGGCCGGTTGAGCACATCGACTGCGCGGTCGTCGGCGCCGGCGTGATCGGCCTCGCCGTGGCGCGGGCCCTGGCGCGGGCCGGGCGTGAGGTGGTGGTGCTGGAGGCGGCCGATGCCATCGGCACCGGCATCTCGTCGCGCAACAGCGAGGTGGTGCACGCCGGCATCTACTACCCCAAGGACAGCCTGAAGGCCCGCCTGTGCGTCGCCGGCAACCGCAGCCTGCGGGCCTATGCCGCCGCCCATGGGGTGGCGCTCGACATGGTGGGCAAGCTGATCGTCGCCACCGATCCCGAGGAAGAACGGGCGCTGGACGGCATTCTCGACCACGCCCGCGCCAACGGCGTCGATGATATCCGTGTTCTCTCGGCCGCCGAGGCCAGGGCCATGGAGCCGGCGCTTCGCTGCACCAAGGCATTGCTGTCACCCTCCACCGGCATCGTCGACAGCCACGCCCTGATGCTGTCGCTGCAAGGCGAGGCCGAGGAACGCGGCGCGACGGTGGCGCTGAAATCGCCGCTGCTGGGCGGCACCGTCGCCGACGACGGCGTGCGGCTTCGGGTGGGCGGCGCCGAGCCCATGCGGCTCACGGCGCGGCGCGTGGTGGTGGCGGCGGGACTGAATGCCCCGGCGGTGGGGCGGTCGCTGGGCCTGCCGGGCGTGCCGCGCGGCTGGCTGTGCAAGGGCAGCTATTTTTCCCTGACCGGCAGGACGCCGTTTACCCGTCTAGTCTATCCGGTGCCGGTGAGCGCCGGGCTGGGGGTGCATTTCACCCTCGACCTCGGGGGACGCGGTCGCTTCGGCCCCGATGTGGAATGGGTGGACGGCGAGGACTACCGGGTGGATCCGGCGCGTGGCACGGTATTCCACGATGCCATCCGCCGCTATTGGCCGGGCCTGCCCGACGGGGCGCTGGAACCGGCCTATGCCGGCATCCGCCCCAAGATTCAAGGCCCCGGCGAGGCGGCCCGCGACTTCCTGGTCGACCGGCCGGTTCCCGGCGTGGTGGCGCTCTACGGCATCGAATCGCCTGGCCTGACCAGTTGCCTGGCACTCGCCGATCTGGTGAAGGAAATGGTGGGATGAAGATCAGCGTTGTGCTCGCGGCCATCCTCCTGGCCACCCCAGCCCTCGCCCTCGACAAGCCGAGGGACTGGATTCCGCCGCCGATCCAGACCATTCCCAATCACCGCGAGATGACGCGCGAGGTCATCATCGAGCTGGCGACCTATGCCAAGGGCCGCAAGAAGGACTTCACCGTGCTGATGCGCGGCGGCGTCGAACTGGTGGTCAAGGGTGAGCGCGAGGCGGTGTGGGAGGACATCCAGGACCCCTACGGCAAGGAGTTCGAAAAGCGCCTGCCGGTGGGCAACGCCTTTCGCCCGCTGGTCAAGCTGCTGGACGGCATCGTGGTCGACGGCCTCTATTGCGGCCCCTATCGCTTCGAGCGCCCGCTGGTGCAGGAGATCAAGGAGCGCAAGGAGCTCGACGCCCAGTTGGCGCGCGAACGCAAGCAGGGCATCCATCGCCAGCCGGTGCCGATCCCGGTGGGGCCGTTCAGCAACGATCCCGCCGAAGAACTGCGCAAGGCGGCCGAGGTCAAGGAAAAGCAGCTGCGCGCCGAGCACCAGCGCCGCGCCCTCTATGCCGTCGATGCGCTTCAGTCCGAAGGGCGCCGCATCCTGTCGGTGGATGAATGCGCGTCGGCCAAGGAGGCCGAGGCTCCGTTCCGCAATGGTGACCGCGACCGTGTGCTCGCCTTCGCCTCGGCCGGTAATCCCGGCCTCGACCATATGCCCAAGGCCAAGCCGCATCGCGAGGACGCCCAGCCCATCACCGCGGTCACCGCGGCGCGCAACTGGCTGCCGTTGCTGAAGCTGGACCGGTATGGCACCCGTGACGAGTTCGTGCGCGCCATCGAGGACAGCAACTATGACGTGGTGGTGGTGGACGTCGCCCATCGCGGCGCCGACTCGCTGGTGAAATCCGACGTCTACCGCATGAAGTTCAAGAAGCTGGGGCCGCCCCGGCTGGTGCTGGCGGTGATGCCGCTGGGGCGCGCCTTCGACTGGCGATGGTATTGGAAGAAGGGCTGGGAGGCCGGCAACCCGCCCTTCCTGTTCGCGCTCGACGAGGAGCCCGGCGCCTTCATCACCGACATCGGCAGTCCCGACTGGCGCAAGTTGCTGAGCAAGTATCTCATCGGCATCATGGATCTGGGCTTCGACGGCGTCATGCTCGACGATGTCGGTACCTATCTTTGGTTCGAGGACCTGATGCCGTTGGACAAGTGACATGCTAAAGACCGTGCGCAGCTATGAAGAGGCCTGCCGGACGTTCCGCTGGCGCATTCCCGAGCGCTATAACCTGGCCTTCGACGTCTGCGACCGCCAGACCATGGCCGGCGCCGACGGCCATCGCACCGCCCTGATCACCGAGGCCGCCGACGGCACGGTGGAGCGCTACACCTTCCATGTGCTGCGGCTGCTGTCCAACCGGCTGGCCAATGTGCTGGCCGGATTCGGCGTCGCCCCCGGCGACCGGGTCGTCATGGCGCTGGGACAGGGGGTGGAGGCGGCGGCGGCGGTGCTGGCGGTGCTCAAGATGGGCGCCGTGGCGGTGCCCGTTCCCAGCGGCTTCGGCCTGGAGCCGCTGTCGTGGCGACTGGCCGACAGCGGCGCCAAGGTGGCACTGGTCGAGACCACCCTGCTGCCGACGGTCAATGCGGCGCGCGAGCGGTTGCCCGAACTGGTGGCGGTGTTGTCCGCCGAAGAAATGTGGCAGGCCATGGAACTGGCCCCCGATTCCTTCCCGCCCCTGGTGACCGCCGCGGAGGATGCCGCCTTCCTGTTCTACCCGCCCGACGCCTGCGGCCGCCCCAAGGGGGCGCTGCACGCCCATCGCGCCATGCTGGGGTGTTTGCCGGCCGTCGAGTTGGCGCTGGGCTTCTTTCCCCAGTTCGGCGACATCATGTGGACCTCGGCCGAGTGGGCCACCGGCGAGGCGCTGCTGTGGGCGGTGCTGCCGGCCTGGCATCACGGCGTGCCGGTGGTGGCGCGGGCCGGCGCCTTTCATGCCGAGACGGCGCTCGACCTGTTGGGCCGCCACGGCGTGCGCACCGCCTATCTGCCGCCACAGGATCTCGACCGCCTGACCGTCGTCGCCGCCAGCCGCGCCCATGCCATGCCACGAGCGCTGATGAGCGGGCCGGAGCCGCTCGACACCGGACTGCATGGGCGGGTGGCGCGGGTGTTCGGCATCAATGCTCACGAGGCTTGGGGCACGCTGGAAAGCGGTGCCGTGGCCTGCAACCAGACGGCCTTGATCGAGCTGCGCCCCGGTTCGCCCGGCCGCGCCGCTCCCGGCGTCACCGTCGAGACCATGGATCAGCGCGGCCGGACACGCCCCGCCGGCAACCGCGGCATCCTGGCGGTGGCCCCCGAGGCTCCCGGCGTGTTCCTCGGCTATTGGGGCGGCGCCGACCCCGATTGCCCGGCCAAATTTGTCGACGGCTGGCTGCTCACCGGCCGACCGGGCTATCGCGACCTCGACGGCTGGCTGTGGCCGGAACGGCCTGTGCCCGACGTCGGCATCGTCCTGGTCGACGGATTGCGGGTGGCGGTGGCCGAAGTGGAAGCCGCCCTCTGCCTGCATCCCGACGTGGCCGCCGCCGCGGTGGCGCTGTTGCCCGGCGGCGAGCTGAAGGCGTTCGTGGTGCCGAAGGGGCGGCCGGGCGACGTCGCCCTTGCCCGCGAATTGCAGATTTTCGCCGCCACCCGCCGTGCCGCCCATGAGGTGCCGCGCCGTGTCGAGTTCGTCGTCGAGTTGCCGAGGGGCGCCGATGGCGGCATCGCCCGCGACGGCCTGGCGGCCATGCCTATCCGGCTCGACGCGCCCAGTGCCGATGATCGCCTCCGTTAACCCCTGTTTAAGGGGTGTCATGGCATAACCTGTAATGAGGCAGAATGCCGTACGGATGGCCCTTGGGCCTCCGGTGTGCTATTGTTGGCAGAAGGCGCCAATGGAGGCCGGTCATGGCGATGAACCCGCTGTTTTTCAAGAACTCCGGAGATATACTCAGCAACCTGAGTATGGCCTCGGCGCGACCGCAGTTCGAACTGGCCTTCAACCAGTTGCAAAATGCCGTGCTCAAGCGCCTGAATGACAAGATCACCGAGACGCAGAACGCCCCGAAGAACGAAGGGCTGAATGCCGATCTGCAGCGCGAGTTGAAAAAACTTGAGCGCATGACGCCGGTGGTCAATGCCTACACCCAGGAGGTGATCACGTCGCGCGCCAGCGTCGAGCAGATCCAGGAGAAGCTGTACGACATGGTAGCCGCCGTCGGGAGCAGCGACGCGGACACGTTCGATGAAAAGCTTGCCTTCATTAACGAGCAGGTCAACCGGACCATCACGCCCAACGGGTCGGGCGTCAACATCTACACCGATGACGGCATTCCGGATTTCCGCAGGACCGGGCTGGGCATCACTGCCTATACCGCCACCCCCGAGACCGGGCCGATCCGCCGCCAGGACACCCTGGGCAACAACTCCATTACGACCGTCAACGGGTCGGCGAATGTCACCATCTCGCAGTCCCATCACGATGCGCGGGTGGGTGATTACGTGACCCTGTCGGGCGCGACCGATACCGGTGGTATCCCTGCCGCCGACATCAACAAGCAGCATCTGATCACCGCGGTCACCGAGAACGGCTTCACCATCGTCACCGCCACGTCGGCGACCTCGGCCGAATCGGGTGGCGGCGCGACGGTCGATGCGGCGCACAGGTCCACACCATACAATCAGGTGCTGTCCGCGCTGGATGTGGTCAACAATCTCGACACCATCCTGCTGAACCGTCAGGAGGACGCGGCCGACATGTACGAGAGCTATAACAGCCGCCTCGCTTCGGTACGCCTGCAGATACAGTCCAACGACACGCTGAAAATGGCGGAGCAGTTGGCCGAGATCAAGAAGCTGAAATCGCATTACGGCGAGGTGCTCAACGCCATTTCGCTGGCCTTCGAGGTTCAGACCGCCGCCAACGAGGCAATGACCAAGCAGATGCAGAGCATGGGCAAGCCGGAGCCGGGGACCATCATGGACTTGTTTTCCTGATCCGCGTCCGGCTTAACCGAGGTTTAACGTCTTTTCCGCCAAGCTGACTTTCAAGTTTCGCGCAGGCCCGAGCTTCCGACCAGAGGGCCGGGTGTTTTGCGTCCTGCAGCAAGGAGTTGGGTGACATGGCTTATCCAGGCATGAGCGGCGGCTACACGATGCAGCTTCCTCCGGAGAACTCGCCGCCTCAGATGACCGAGGCATGGGCGCTGACCGAGGCGGCGCGCCGCATGGTCCTGGCCGCGCGCGATGCCGAGAATATTGACGGAATGCGGACCGCGTTGCGGCTCAATTGGCGGCTGTGGACCCTGTTTCAGGCGCAATTGGCCACCGGCGGCTCCATCGACGTTCCCGAGGATATCCGGATCAATCTGCTGACGCTGTGCCAGTTCATCGACAAGCACACGGTGGGCGCCATCCTCGAACCGTCGCCCGAGAAGCTTAATCTTCTGGTGGATATCAACCGCAATATCGCCGCCGGCCTCCAGGAATCGGCCAAGCATTCCATGCCGGCGCCGGACGCGGTCGAAGAGGCTCCGGCGCAACCGCTGGCAACCAACGTGGTGGGTTAGGCCGGGGGGACCACCGTGCGAGACGGCCCCTGAGGACGCCCGACGGGCCGTCTGGACGGGCGGCTCGTTACGCCGCCATCATTTCAAAATATCATCGAGGTCCGAGGACAGGCGCATCAGCGCCCTGTCCCATTGCCCGTGGCCGTCGGCGCGGATCAGGCGCAGCGAGGGATACCACGGCGAGACGGTGTCCCCGATGCCATAGGGCCAATAGGGGGCGCGCTGGATCATCACGTGGGCCGGCAGGTCGAGAGCCCCGGCGAAGTGGGCCACGGCGGTATCCACCGTCACGCAGTGGTCGAGCGCGATCATGGCAGCGACCGTTTGAGCCTTCGGGCCCGGCGGCCGCAGCAGCCGGTCGCGCAGGTCGGTGACCGCCAGTGCGCGGCGTTCTTCCTCGGTATCTTCCAACTGCAGCGAATGAAGCGTTACGCCAGGTCGGGCGACCGCGGTGGCCATGCGGGTCAAGGGAATCGAGCGGTCGCGGTCGCGGGCGTTGTCGGGGTTGCCGCGCCAGCAGATGCCGAGATTGATGCCGCCGAAGCCTGCGAAGTAGTCCCGCCAGTCCTGGAGCAACAACGGATCGACCGTCAGATAGGGCGGTGCCGGCAGGGTATCGACGGTGGTGCGGGCGAGGGACGGCAGGCTCATGGCAAGGACGAAGGCATCCGCGACCGGGATCGGGCTGCCGAGGGGCAGCACCCGGATGCCGGGGACGATATTCGTCAACAGCCACTCCAGCCCGGGCAGGTTGCCGTAGTAGAACAGTTCGCCGCATCGTGCCGCGGCCCAAGGCAGGAACCGGGCCACCATAAGAGTGTCGCCGAGACCCTGCTCGCCGACGATCAGCAGGCGCCCGGCCACGGGGCGGCCATCCCATCCGGGAATTTGCCACAGGGCCGGGCCAAGGGCGGAGAACAGGTAGGTCAGCATGTCCGGCAGCTGAACCCGCCGCTCCAGCAGAGGCAGTCCCTCGGCAAAGGCGCCGCGCATCATCAGCAGTTCGCCGAGATGAATGGCGGCCCACAGGTTGTCCGGCTCGGCCTCGGTCACAGCGCGGAATTCAGCCTCGGCCTCGGTCAGCCGCAGGTCCCGCATCAGGGCGTAGGCGTGGTCGTAATCGGCCATCACATCGGCCTTTCCCTATCACATCGGCCTTTCCAATATCCCTCGACCTTCAGGATTGCGGCCACGGTGTCCCTCGCCTCGGCCGGTCCATAGCGCTCGTTGAGGTAGAGCATGAAGCAGGCGTCGCGCATGCGCCGGGCCTGGCGCGGCTCGAAATCATCGGCGAGATAGGGCCGCAGCCACGGCCAGTCGGCCGCCAGGTAGCGATAATCGGGATTAAGGTCGATGCCCTCGGCGCGGACCGCTTTGGCGAAGTCGGTCTTGCGCGGCAGATCGAGCCTCACCGGCAGCATGAAGGGCGAATCACCGGCTCCGATCGGCAGCAGGCGCGCCGCCGAACCGGCCGCCTCCAGCCCCCGCGCCACCGCATGGCCATAGTCCAGCCGCCGGGCGATGGAGTCGGTCAGCCGGGCCAGCGAGGCTTCACCGATGGCGCAGGAGATCTCGTCCGAATTGAGATTGAGAGCCGGGAACAGGTACCCCGCCGGGTCACGGTCGTCGAAGTCCGCCTGCCAGCGCGGCTTGCCGCGGTCGCCGTGGGCCAAGGCCAGCCGGTGCAGGGCAAGATCGCGGCTGTAGACCACGCCGCCCGAGGCGCCGGTCATGTGGGCCTTGCGGTACATGGTGGAGAAGGCGGCGATGTCGCCGAAGGTCCCCACCTTGCGGCCGCCGAGGCTGGCGCCGTGGGACTGGCTGCAATCCTCGACCAGCTTGAGGCCACGGGCGGCGGCGAGGGCGGCGATGGGCGCCACGTCGGCGGGTTGGCCGAAATTGTGCACCAGCATCACCGCACCGCTGCGGGGGGTGAGGCGCGCCGCCACCTGCTCGGCCCCGATGTTGAAGCCGCCCGGGGCGGCATCGGCCAGGGACGGCACCAGTCCGGCCAGGATGATGGCATTGAAGGAGCCGGGGTCGGTGATCGGCGAGACGATGACTTCCGACCCCGCCGGCAGCTCAAGCGCCTTCAGCGCGACGTATACCGCCGCCGTTCCGGTCGCCACCACCGCGGCATGGCCGCCGCCGTGAAAAGCCGCGAAGGCATCGGCGTAGCGCTGTTCGAAGACGCCTTTGTAGCCGGGGTCGCTGTCCCGGCTCTCGTACCAGTCGAACACGTCCTCGACCGCCGCCCGCTCGGCCGGTCCCAGTGCCCGGCGGGCCGGCATGGGCTCGGTGCGGGTGCGGGGTCCGCCGTCGATGGCGAGGGAGGACGTCATTTCATCGCCTGGACCATGGCGTCCACGGTGATGCCGTGGGCGGCCAGCAGGTCGTCGTGACTGCCGTAGCAATGGATGAATTCATCCTTCAGGGTGAAGCATTTCAGTTTGCACGGCGCCTTGGTTTCCCAGGCGATCTCCTGCACCCGCGAGGCCAGGCCGCCATGGGGCACGCCCTCTTCGATGACCAGGACGCGCTTGTGCGCCGACAGGGCCGCCGCGATGCCGGCCCGGTCGAGCGGCTTCAGGGTGTGGACCGAGACCACCGAGACGCCTTCGCCCTTTTCCCTCAGCCGCGCCGCCACCTCGAAGGCCTGCTTCATCATCGGGCCATAGGTGAGGATGCAGACGTCGCGGCCGCAGGTAAGGTAACGGATGCGGCCGAATTCGAAGGGCTCGACCGCGTTCTCGGTCACCCGGGGCTCGCCCGCCTTGCCCAGTTTGAGATAGACCGGCCCCTTGCGCTGGGTGGCGCAGTGGCGGGTGGCGTCGATGGCCTCCAGCGGATCGCAGGGGCACAGCACCTGCATGTTGGGCAGCGCCGAGGCGATGGCGACGTCTTCCATGGAATGATGGGTGCCGCCCAGGGTCGAATAGACCACCCCCGACCCCATGCCCACCACGGTGACCGGCAGGTTCTGGTAGCACAGGTCGTCGCGCACCATCTCGAACGGCCGGTACAGCGAGAAGGTGGCGATGGTGTAGGCGAAGGGCTGGCAGCCCTTCAGCGCCAAGCCGGCGGCCATGCCGATCATCACCTGTTCGGCGACGCCCACATTGATGAAGCGCTCGGGAAATTCGTCGCGGAACTTGGCCATGGAGCCGGCCGGCGAGATATCGGCGACGATGATGTGGATGTCGGGATTTTCGCGGGCACAGGCGTAGAGCGTCTCGGAAAAGGTGTTCCTCATGACGGGGCTCCCTCGATTTCGGCGAGCGCCTGGCGGTATTCCTCGGGGGATGGCGAACGGTAGTGCCAGATGGGGACATTCTCCATGAAGCCGACGCCGCGGCCCTTGGTGGTGCGGCAGTTGAGCGCCAATGGCCGGTCGCCCTGGCGCGCCAGCACCCGCTTGACGATGTCCTCGACGTCGTGGCCGTCGACCTCGTGCGCCTCCCAGCCGAAGGCGCGCAGCTTATCGACCACGGGATAGAAGGTGGGGTGAGTCTCGCTGGTGCGGCCCAGGCTCTGGAAGTCATTGTTGTCGATGAAGGCGACCAGATTGGAAACCTTCAGCGACGAAGCCTGCATGAAGGCCTCCCAACTGGAGCCCTCCTGCAACTCGCCGTCGGACAGCACGCACCACACCATGCCGCCATGGCCGCGATAGGTCTCGGCATAGGCCATGCCCAACGCCATGGACAGTCCGTGGCCCAGGGCGCCGGTGGAGGCCTCGATGCCGGGATTGCCGTAGTCGGGATGGCAGCCCAGCCGCCCGCCCACCTTGCAGTAAAGGTCGAGGTCGCGCCGCTCCAGCAGGCCCTTCTCCTCCAGGATGACGTACTGGATCATGCAGCCGTGGCCCTTGGACATGACGAAGGTGTCGGGCTCGCGCATCAGCTGGTTGTAGCAGGCGTCGACGATCTCGGTGCAGGAGAAGGCCGAGGCGATGTGCAGCGCCGGCACCTGCTGGGAAACCTCCAGGATGCGCTTGCGGTAGGTGCGGCAGCGCGACTGCGCCTCGGCCACGTCGAGCGGGTTGGTGCCCAAGGTCATTCCCCCGTGATGAAGGTCCAGTAATAGTCGCCAAGGTAGCCGGCCTCGTCGAAGATGGCTCGCCACTCGTCGGGATAGCCGTAGGTATAGGCGGTCAGCACCCAGGATTCGAACAGGGCCTTTTCCTCCGGCGTGCGGTAGCTGTCCACTTGCAGGAAGCTGCCCTTGCGCGCCAGCCGGGTCATCTCGCCCAGGGCCTGCCGCAGCTCGGGCCGGGGCAGATTGTGCAGGGTATTGATGGCCAACACCACGTCGAAGCTGTGGTCGGGGAAGGGCAGGCGCTCGGCCGATCCCAGATGCAGCCGCCCCACCACCTCGGGCTCGCAGACCTTCAGCGCGTAGTCCGAGACATCGAGGCCATAGGCGTCGATGCCCTGGGCCAGCAGGTCCTTGACCAGGAAGCCCTTGCCGCAGCCGACATCCAGCACCCGGTCGCCGGGTTTGAGGCCGTAGTGGGCGACGATATCCCTGGCCACCGGCACCCAGCGCCCATCATAGCGGTAGCCGCCATAGCCCACGTCGCGCGAACCGTCGAAGTAGTCCCGTCCGTACTGCCGCGACAGGGCGACCAGTTCGGGGGTCTTGGCGGTCTGGCGGGCCTCGATGTTGCGCCTGGCCCGCGGCAGGCTTCTCAGCAGGTCGAGTTCTGGCATTTCTTCAGGCCCTCGGGCAGCGGTGTGTAGCGGAAATCGGGGAAGGCGGCCAGGGTGGCCGCCGGCTCGAACGGACGGTAGCCGCCATGTGGCATGGCGCCGGCGCGGGGCGAGCCATGGACCGCCACCCCCATCATCTCGGCGATCTGGCGGAACGACCACACCGTGCCGGGGGCGGCGTTGAGCACGCCGGTGAAGCCGCCCCGCCCCATGCGGGCGGCCAGTTCGGCCACGTCGTCCACCAGCACGTGGTCGCGGCGTTCCTCGCCCTCGCCGAACAGGGTGATGGCCTCGCCCTTCTCCGCCAGTCGGCGGAAACGGTTGGGGCCGTAGCCGTTGTGCGGGTCGGCCGCGCCGTAGACCAGGGTCGGCCGCAGATGGGCCAGCGGACAGGGCAGAGTGGCGAAGGCCAGCTCGCGGGCAAGATGCATGGCGCCGTGCAGGCTGGTGGGGGCGGCGGGCGAGGCTTCGCTCAACGGCAGCGGCCCGTCGGCATAGACGGCGTCGGAGCTGATGTTGAGCACATGCGTCAGGCAGCGGCGCCCCAGCGCCTCCACCATGGCCCGCACCATCACCAGATTGTCGGCCAGCATGGCGGGCGACTTCACCGGAGCCATGGCCGAGGCCGCCACCACGCGATCGCCGTCGCGGAGCAAGCCGGCCAGCCGATCGGCGGCGTCGGGCGCCAGCAGGTCGACGTCGCGACGGCCGAGCCGCAGCACCCCGGCGCCTTGGCTTTCCAGAGTGGTGGCGATGGCGCCGCCGATGAAGCCGCCGGCCCCGATGACGACGATGCGGCTCATAGCGGCGGTCTCCCCAGGGTGTGATAGCGGAAGCCGGCGGCGGCCAGGGCGGTGCCGTCCAGCAGGCGGTAAGGGTCGAGCACCAGCCGGCCACGCATGACGCGGGCAAGGTCGGGGACGGCGAGGGAGCGGTACTCGGGCCACGGCGTCACCACCACCAGCGCGTCGGCGCCCTCGGCGCAGGCCAGCGGGTCGGGCGCTGCTTCGGCGAAGGGCACCACCGATGCCGGCACCACCGGGTCGTGCACCCTGACCCGGCGTCCCTTGAGGTGGGCCAGCAGCGCCAGAGCCGGCGAGTTCTTGGTGGAGTGGGTGTTCTCCTTGTAGGCCAGCCCCAGCACCGCCACCGTAGCGTCGGCGGCCAGCTCGCGGCTCAGCACCTGCCAGCACCAGTCCTTGCGCCGCTTCGAGTTGTCGAGCCAGGCGCGCACCACGCCGCCGTCGGTGCCCTGGCGGTCGGCGATGCCCAACACGGTCAGCAGGTCGCGCTCCAGGTTGCCACCCGAGATACCGAGTCCCGGCGCCAGATAGGCATAGGGGCCGATGCGGCGGTCGAGCTTCAGGGCCGGCACGATCTCGGACCAGTCGGCACCGACGGCCTCCGACACTTCGGCCAGGGTGTTGGCCACCGTCACCGCGGCGACGAGGCAGAAGTTGATGCTGATCTTGGCCAGCTCGGCGCTTTCGTAGCGCATGGGCAGGATGGGGCAGCCAAAGGCGCCGAGGACCTCGGCATAGGCCGGCGGCAATGGCTGGGCGGGATCGGCGCAGCCGACGATGAAACGTTCCGGCTGCATGGCGCGCTCGACGGCACGGCCGAAGATCAGCGTTTCCACCTGATAGTAAAGTCGCTCCGGCGGCAGGCCCCCCAGGGCGCGGGTGAAGCCGGGCGGCACCTGGCATAACACCACCAGCACCGCATCGGGTTTGAGGCGGGGCGCCACCGCCTCGATCAGGGCGTGGATGGGGCCGAGGTCGCTGTTGGCCTCGTCGTCGGTGGGCACGTCGGCGGCGATGGTCACCACGTCGCAGGCGGCCAGCCGGGCGGGGTCGGCGGTGAAGACGAGACGGGCGCGATGCTCGGCCACCAGCTCGGCCAGCCCCGGCTCGACCACCGGCAACTCTCCCCGCTCCAGCGCGGCGATACGCTCCGGATCGGGGTCGAAGCACAGCACCTGAAACCCGTGCGCCGCCGTGGCGGCGGCCGAGTTGATGCCGAGATGGGTCATGCCGGCGAAGGCGACGGAGGTCATCCCAGTGCCTCCGCCCCCAGCCGCCCCAGCGTCGCCTGCAGCCAGCGGTCGGTGGTGAGGTCGGCGGGCTGGCCGGCGGCCACCAGGGACTTGAAGTGCTGGTACTCCAGCGCCCAGGTGGGGTCGTCCCGCACCAGGGTCACCGCCTCCTCCGGCGGGCGGCCCGAGGGCAGCACGCGGGTGCGGACGGTGAAGCTCGACGGCCCCCATTTGCACAGGGAGTCGATGTGGGCGCTGCCGCCCTCGGCCAGGATGTCGCAGGTGAAGTGGTTGCGCCACATCAGCAGCGTCATCTCCAGCTCGATGCGGGGGCTGGAGGCCTCGTTGGTCAGCACCACGTGGTCGGGGGCGGCGTTCTCGAAGCGGTTGCAGGCAGCGAGGCGGAAGTCGCCGGCCAGCTCGCCGAACCAGAAGCGGCAGGTATCAAGCAGGTGTGAGCCGAGATCGGGCAGCACCCCCGCCCCCTGGTCGCGCCACGCCGAGTCGCGCACCAGCCGGGCGGTACCGTTGCCGTAGAACATGCGGCAGGAATAGATGCGTCCCAGCCGTCCCGAGGCCACCACATCGCGCAGCGCGACGAAATGCGGCTCGAAGCGGTGGTTATAGGCGGTGTAGCACACGGCGCGGTTGGCCCGCGCCAGCGCTTCCAGCCCGGCCAGGTCACTGTCGCTCGGGCACCACAGCGGCTTCTCCACCAGCACATGCTTGCCGCGGCCCAGCAGCCAGGACAGCACCTCCCGCTTGGGCTCGTCGGGGATACAGCACAGCGCCGCGTCGTAGGACGACAGCGGCACTTCCTCGATGGCGCGGAAGTCGGCCTCGGGGTTGACCGGGTCGACGGTGGCGACGCATTCCGTGCCGGCGACGCGGCGGCGCTTGTATCCCTGGACTCCCAGTCCGACGACAATGACCCGCATCCTACCCCCCGAAATTGGCTTGGCGCTCGACCTGGGCGATGCGCTCCAGCACATCCTTGGGGGTGACCGGATAGTTGCCGTCACGCTCGCATTCCACCGCCGCCGCCATGGCGCCCAGCACGGCGGCCAGCACCTCGTTGCCGGTGGCGATGTCGCCCAGGGTGGCATAGGCCAGCAGCGCGTCGCCGGCCCCCACCGGGTCGGTGACGTCGAAGGCGAAGCTGTCGACCACGAAGAACGAGCGCAGGTCCGAGGAGCCGTGGCGACGGCGATAGGCGATCAGGCCGCGCTCGCCCAGCTTGAGGATCATGTGGCGGCAGTTGGCCGCCTCGTACAGCTTCTGCGCCAGCGGCCGGATCACCGAGTCCTGGTCGCCCAGGGCGAAGCGAGCCTCGCGTTCGTTGGGGGTGATCAGGTCGAAACCCTGGAATTCCAGAATGTTGCCCCAACGGCTGGCCACCTGGCTGTCGGCGACGCGGAAGCTACCCTCGGGGACGGCGGCGATCATGCCGGGAATGGTCGACTTGTTGAAGATGCCGTGGCGGAAGTCGCTGAACACCACGGCGCGGGCCGGCGACGAGCGGATGGACTCGTGGAAGCGCGCCTGTACCTTTTCCGAGATCGCCCGGTTGTCCAGGGTGTCGATCTTGAGCAGACGGTAATCCTCGCAGACGATGGCGTTCTTGTTGATGGTTGGCCGGGTGGGATCGATGACGGCATCCACCTCGACGCCGAACCCGGTCAGGTCCTTCAGCACGAAATCCTTCCAGCGGTCGTCGCCCAGCACCGTGGTCAGCTTGACGCGGGCACCGGCGGCGCACAGATGCTTGGCGACGATGCCGGCGCCGCCGACATAGTCGCGCTGGCCCTCGTAGCGTACCGACATGGTCGGCGTCTTGGTCTGGCCGCCGATCATGCTGGTCATGGTGTAGCTGTCGACGATCAGGTCGCCGACCACATGCACCGGAATGCCCTGCAGCTTGGTTACGGCGGCGCGCAGATCATCGAAGGTCAAGCCTTCGGCCTCCAGCATCAGCGCCAGCTTGTCGGCCGCGATATTGGGCGGCCGCAACTCGATCAGGTGCGAGGAGGAGTAGATCACGTCGCCGGGGGTGAACAGGATCTCGCCGCCATAGGCGTCGATGACGTCCTTCTCTTCCTGGGTCTTGGGATGCAGGCCGGTGGAGACGTATTCGTAGCCCTTGGCGAAGTAGTCGGGCTGGATCCTGGCCAGGTTGGCGATGGGGGTGGCGTTGTGGTCGACGATGACGTAGTCGACCATCTCGAACGCGGCGAGGTTGAGCGCCCGCAACTGCTCGGGCACGAAGGGCCGCACATTGGCCTTGTGGATGTGGTCGTCGCAGGTCAGGCTGGCCACCAGAATGTCCGCCTTGCCCTTGGCATAGATCAGGTGGCGGATATGGCCGGGATGCACCACATCGAAGGTGCCGTGGCACATGATCACCTTCTTGTCGCGCGGACGCGGGCCGATGGCGGCCACCAGTTCGTCGATGGTTTTGATCTTGGCCTTGTACTTGTCTTCCATCATGTCGGGCCTCCCGGCTCAGGCCGGCTTCTGAGCGAGCATGTCGAACCAGGTCCGGGTCGCCTCGGCGATGGACGCCGGGTCCCACAAGGGCGCGTCGCGCCAATAATCGATCTCGGCGAGGATGCGGCCCACCCCCTCCTCGAAGCTCACCTGCGGCCGCCAGCCCAATTCGCCGGTGATGCGGGTGATGTCGGCGAAGGTGCAGTCCGGCTCGCCGGGACGCTTGGGAACATGGACCACCGGCCCGCCCAACAGCTCGACCAGCCGATTGACGCTTTGCGGATTGCCGCAGCCCAGGTTGTAGCTGCGCCCGACATGGTCGGTGTCGGCGGCGGCCATGAAGGCGCGCGCCACGTCGGTGACATAGACGAAGTCGCGCGACTGGGTGCCGTCGCCCACCACGGTGAACGGCTGGCCGGCCAGTTTCTGGCGCAGGAACACGCCAAACACCGCGCCATAGGCCCCCGAGGTCCGCGACCGGGTGCCGTAGGCGTTGAAGATGCGCACCGAATTGACCGGCAGGCCGTAGACGCGGTGCCAGTGGAACACCGCCTGCTCGCCCATCCACTTGCTGAGTGCGTAAGGGTACTCGGTGGCGATGGGATGGTCCTCGGACGTCGGCACTGCCGCCAGCCCGTAGCAGGATGACGAGGCGGCGTAGACCAGCTTCCCGACCCCGGCGTGACGGGCGGCTTCGAGGACCGCCACGGTGCCCTGGACGTTGACCGACAGGTATTCGCCGGGCCGCTCGATGGAGGGCACGATGTCGCCGATGCCGGCGAAGTGGAAGACCCGCCCGGCCCCCTCGAACAGGGCCTCGCCGGGCTGCAATGAACGGACGTCGCGCCGCTCCAGGGTGATGTCGGGGTTGCCGTCGTGCCGGGCGAGGTTGGCCTCGCGGCCGCCGCTGAGGTCGTCGACGACGCGCACCCGCCAGCCGCGCTCCACCAGCAGGTCCACCATGTGGCTGCCGATGAAGCCCGCCCCTCCGGTGACGATGGCGAGGGGCTTCATGGTCACTTCGCCCCAAGCTTCTTCATGGTGCGGATATTGTAGTACCAGTCGTCGGTCATGCTGTCGGGGATGAGATCGCGGCGGAAGGCGTCGCACAGGCCGCGCACCGCATCCTCGATGGTGTGGCGCGGCTGGAAGCCCAGGACGCGGCGGACCTTGTCGCAGTTGACGTGATACGACCGGATGTCGTTGGTGGGCGTGGTGACGATGTCGATGGGCGCCTTCTCGGGGAATTCGCGCTCGACCACCCCCTTGACCAGGGTGGCGATGTCCATGATCGACATGTTCTGGAAGCCGATGTTGAACACTTCGCGCTGAATTTTCTCCGCCGGCGCGGTCAGCAGCAGTTCCACCGCGTCGCAGTAGTCCTGGACATGCAGGTTGGGCCGCAGCTGCGAGCCGCCGAACACGGTGATCTTGTTGTTGGTCACCGCATGGTTGGTCAGGATGTTGACCGACAGGTCGAGGCGCAGGCGGGGGGCATAGCCGCACACCGTGGCCGGGCGGAAGGTGACGCCGGTGAAGTCATCGTCGCAATAGCTGTTCAGCACCGGCTCGCACATGCCCTTGTATTTGTTGTACAGGGTCAAGGGCACCAGCGGATGGTCCTCGGTGACGTCGGGGGCATCCGAGACGCCGTAGACCGAGCTCGACGAGGCGTAGATGAAGCGTTTCACCCCCGCCTGCTTGGCGGTGCGCACCATGGGCTCGAAGGCGTCGAGGTTGATGGAGGTGGAGAGGTGCTCGTCCAGCTCGAAGCTGGCATCGTTGGAGATGCAGGCCAGGCTGATGAAGGCGTCGTGCCCGGCCACCGCCTTGGCCAGCGCCTCGGTGTCGCGGATGTCGCCCGCCACCACGGTGAGGTTGGGGTGGTCCTTGGGCAGGTGGGTATCGCCGAAATACATGATGTCGAAGGCGGTGACGCGATAGCCGGCCTTCAGCAGCTGCGGCACCAGCAGTGAACCGCAATAGCCGGCTCCGCCGGTCACCAGGACGCGGTCAAACAGTCTCTGCACGGGACTTCTCCCCCTCTGGATGCTCACCGATGCGGCCCTTGGCCTTGGCGGGCCAGAATGTGCCTCACGGCCGATGCAAGGGAGCGGACACTGGCGTGCGGTTGTGCGTTCGCCGGTTCACGGTATCGGCGATTGATTAAGATAGTGTAACAGCCCGCCGCGACTCCGGCGGCGATGTCGCCGCTGCGGTCGCCCACCAGAATGCTGCGCTCCAGGTCGATGCCGTGGCGCTCGGCCGCCGCCAGCAGCATGCCCGGCTTGGGCTTGCGGCAGTCGCACCCATCCTCGCGGCGGTGCGGGCAGCACATGATGTCGTCCACCGGCACGCGCCCGGCGAGGCGGGCGTGGATGACCGCCATCAGCTCGGCCGTGACGTGGCCGTTGCCGATGTCGGGTTGGTTGGTCACCACCACCACCACATAGCCGGCCTCCTTCAGCGCCCGCACCGAGGCCGCGGCGCCGGGCACCAGACGGAACTCGTCGAGACGGCGGGGTGAGAACGGCTTGCCCTCCCGCACCAGGCTGCGGTTGAGCACCCCGTCGCGGTCGAGGAACACGGCTGGGCGCAGTGTTCGGCTCATGGGCGCCCCGGAACCCGGCAGCCGAAGGTCCGGTGCATCAGATCCGTCACCGCCCGTGCCCGGTGCGCCCAGGTGTTGCCGTCGCGCCAGGCGGCATGGGCCGCGGCGCCCATGGCTTCCAGGCCGGCGTCATCGGCCAGCAGGGCGGTGATGGTCTCGGTGAGGGCGGGGCCGGTGGCGGGGAATTCGGCCCAGAATCGGCCGCCCACCCGCTCCGCCAAGGGCCGCGACGGCGTCGTCAGCGGCACCGATCCGCCGGCGGCGGCCATGAAGATCCGCTCATGGGAATGATAATAGGGCGGCTGGGCATTCAACACGATGCGGGCGCGGTCGTAGAGTTTCACGGTTTCGGCGACGTCGATCTCGGACAGGACCGTCACCCCCTTTGCCAGCCCGACGCTGTCCCAGCCGCGCCCCACCACCACGGCACCGGGTCCAAGCGACCTGGCGGCAAGGATCTTGGCCCGGTTGCGCAGGACATCGTCGACGGTGAGGAAATAGGAGATCAGCATGTTGAGCCCGAGGGCCTGTCTGCCCGGCAGCAGAACATCGATGATCAGATCCTCGAAGGGCAGCTCGCATCCGGCGGCCGACAGGGCGTCGTGGCGCTCGATGATGTCGTGGCAGGTGCGCCAAACCTGCTCGCCGTGCTCGCTGCGAACCTTCGCCAGATGGGTCTCGGGGTCGGAGTGGGCCGAGGCGACCAGGACCACGTCGAGATCCTTGCCGCTCCAGGCGGTCACCGGCCGCTCCGAGGCGGCGTGCGGCAGGCAGAGGACCGGACGCGTGCTGTTCAGCCGGGCAGGCAGGAAGCGGGTCTGATTGTCGCTGGTGAAGCTCATGGCGAACCGGGGCATGCCGGTCCCGGCGCGGTCCTGCACGTTGGGGTAGGGGTCGAGGAAATAGGCGAAGGAGGCGATGTCGTGATGGGTGAAGAACGCCTCGATATTGGGGCCGCTGGGCAGGCCGATCCCCGCCATGGAGCAGCAGAACGAGATGCCCCGCCCGACCGCCGCCTCCATGGCGACAGTGGTGCCGGGAATCCGGGTGTCGATGACCGTCACCAGGAAACCCTGTTGCGTGAAAGCGTCCGCCATGGCCCGCGTCATGGCGTTGATGCTGCCGTAGTCGGTGTTGCCGAGGAACATCACCACTTCGGGCGCGCCGGCGGTCATACGCTGGCCTTGACGTGACGGGCGTGGTTGATGGCGCCGATGTCGGGATGGCGGGCCAGCACCGCCGCGATCTCGGCGACGCCGGGCATGGCGGGCGGCGCCGGCAGCAGGGCGTTCAGCCGGCGAAACATCACCAGATCCTCGGGGAAGTCGATGGTCAGGCGCCAGCGCATCCAGTCGCCGCCGGGGCCGGTCAGGCTGACCCGCTTCAGGCCGGGGGCGGTGCGCATCCACGGGCCGACATGCTCGCGCTGGATCGGCTGATCGGCCTCGCGGGCGGCGCGTGTCAGGCAGCCGGAGGTGAAGATCTCGCAGTCCATGCCGTGTGGCCAGCCCGGAGGCGCGTTGTTGGAGCCGAAATCGGCATTCTCCGCCGCCCGCAGGCGGATCAGCGCGCCGCACACCTCGGGGTCGAGGTAGGGGCAGTCGCTGGTGGCGCGCAACACCACGCCGGCGCCGCACTCGGCCGCCGCCTTGCGGTAGCGTTCCAGCACGTCGGCCTCGGGGCCGCGCGACACCAGGGCACCCAGGCGTGCCGCCTCGGCCGCCACCATGTCGTCGTCGGGATTGTCCGGGATGGCGCAGCACACCGCATCGATGCCGGGGATGGCGCGGGCGCGGCGCAGCACATGGGCGAGGATGGTTTCTCCCGCCAGTTCCATCAGCACCTTGCCCGGCAGCCGCGACGAGCCCATGCGGGCCTGGATGATGGCAACCGTCCGGGTCATGGCCCCAATATCTCGCTCAGCGCCTCGACCACACGGTCGGGATCGTCCTCGGCCATGCCGGGGAACAGCGGCAGCGACAGGCAGCCGGCATAATAGGCATCGGCGCCGGGCAGGCTTTGCTGGCCGTAACGCTCGACATAATAGGGCTGGCGGTTGACCGGCAGGTAGTGCACCTGGCTGCCGATGCCGCGCGCTCGCAGTCCGGTCATCACCTCGGCACGGCTCAGGCCGGCGGCGGCGAAATCGATCTTCACCACATAGAGATGCAGCACCGGCTCGCAGCCCGGCACCTTGGCGATGGGGCGGACCCGCGGCGCCAGCGGCTCCAGCAGTCGGTCGTAGCGGGCGGCGAGACTGCGGCGGGCGGCGGCGAAGCGCGGCAGCTTGGCGAGCTGCGAACGGCCGAGGGCACAGAGGACATCGGGGACGCGGTAGTTGAACCCCAGCTCCTGCATCTCGTAGTACCAGGGATTGGCCTCGCCCGAGGCTGCGAACGCCTCGTCGGGGTGGCGGAAGGCGCCGGCCTCGCGGCTGATGCCGTGGCCGCGCAGCTTGGCCACCAGCGCGGCCAGGGTGGGATCATTGGTGGTGACGGCGCCGCCCTCGCCCATGCACACCGTCTTCACCGGATGGAACGAGAACACGGTCATGGCCGAATGGGCGCCGTTTCCGGTGGGGCCGGCCCCGGTGCGGCTGCCCAGCGCGTGGCAGGCATCCTCGACCAGGGCGAGACCCGGGCAAGCCTGGGCGAGGGCGGCGATATCCACCGTCTGGCCGTTGAGATGGACCGGATAGGCCGCCTTGACCGGCCCGCCGGCGCGGGCCATGGCCTCGGCCAGGGTGGCGGGCGTCATCAGCCCGGTGGCGGGATCGACATCGGCGAACACCACCTCGGCCCCGACGAAGCGGGCGGCGTTGGCGGTGGCGACGAAGGTCACCGCCGGCACCACCACCCGGTCGCCCGGACCCAGCCCGAGGGCCAGGGCGGTGAGGTGCAGCGCGGCGGTACCGTTGGCGCAGGCCACCGCGTGGGCGGCGCCCACGGCGGCGGCGAGGTCGCCCTCGAAGGCGGCGACCGCCGGGCCGGTGGTGAGGACGTCGGAGCGCAGCACTTCCGCCACCGCCGCGATGTCGTCGTCCTCGATGAGCTGCCGTCCGTAGGGCAGGAACGGCGGCATGGCTACTTTTCCGTTTCGCGGATCATCCATTCGAGGTCGTCCGGCTTCAGCCACCAGTCATTCCGGTTGCTGGCATAGCCGAAGTCCTCGGGCAACTGGCGGATTTCCTCCTTGATGTCGAGGCGGCACCAGAAGGCCAGGGTAGGCTCGATGACGAAGCGGTCGGTGAGCTCGTAGGTGTTGTGGGCGTCGTCCTCGGTGATCAGCACTTCGTGCAGCTTCTCGCCAGGGCGGATGCCGATGGTGCGGATGGGCAGGTTCGGCGCCAGGGTCTTGGCCAGGTCCACCATGGACATGCTGGGAATCTTGGGCACGAAGATCTCGCCACCCTTCATCATCTCCAGGCAGGACAGCACGAAGCGGACACCCTGGGGCAGGGTGATCCAGAACCGGGTCATGCGCGGGTCGGTGATGGGCAGGCTGTCGACGCCGTCGGCGATCAGCTTCTGGAACAAGGGCACCACGCTGCCGCGCGAGCCGACCACGTTGCCGTAGCGTACCACCGAGAACTTGGTTCCCGCCGAGCCCGACAGGTTGTTGGCGGCGACGAAGATCTTGTCGGCCGCCAGCTTGGAGGCGCCGTAGAGATTGATGGGGTTGACCGCCTTGTCGGTGGACAGGGCCATCACATGCGAGACCCGGTTGGCGATGGCGGCGTGCACCACGTTCTCGGCGCCCAGCACGTTGGTGTGGATGCACTCCATCGGGTTGTATTCCGCCACCGGCACATGCTTCAACGCGGCGGCGTGGATGACGATGTCGATGTCGCGCATGGCCATTTCCAGGCGCTGGCGGTCGCGCACGTCGCCGATGAAGTAGCGCAGGCTGCGATGGGTGCGGGTGGGGAGGTCGCGCTCCATATCCACCTGCTTGGCCTCGTCGCGCGAGAAGATCACCAGCCGGCGCGGCTTGTAGCGGGTCAGGACCTCGCGGATGAACCGCTTGCCGAACGAGCCGGTGCCGCCGGTGACGAGGATGGATTTGTCGTTGAGGTCGACCAATTGATCGGTGAAGAGGTCTTGCACGGAGCTGCTCCATCAGGGAGAAGGCGCTCTGGTCCCCCCGGGAGCGGGGGCGGGGCCTGCCCGTCGAACGTTCCGCTGATTAAGACGGGTAATCGTTAATAAGTGATTTCAGGTTTGTCGTCAGACGCGCGATCACCGCCGGCCAGTCCTCGCCGCGATGGCGCAGGAACAGGGTGGCGGTGGGCAGCCAGGGGATGTGATCGGTTCCCAGCCGGGTCGGCATCTGCTCGGGAGCGAACACCCAGGTCGGCCGGCCGACCATGCCGGCCAGGGTGTGGACGGCGGTATTGGTGGTGATCACCAGATCGAGGGCGCGCATCAGCGAGGCGGTGGTGTCGAGGTCGTTCAGCATGTCGATGCCGGCAAGGCGGTGGAGGACGATGCCGGTGTTGGCCTCAAGCGCGGCGCGCTCGGCGCCGTCGTCGTCATATTGCAGGCTGACGAAGGTGGCCGGACCCTGGGCCAGCAGCGGCTCCAGTTCGGCGAAAGGCGGATAGAGCAGCGAGCGGGCGGCGGAGCGGATGCCGCTGCGCCAGCTGACGCCGATATAGGGGGCGGGTCCCAGCGCCGCCAGCTGCCGGCGGCAACGGGCATCGGCTTCGGAATCGGTGCAAAGGACGGCGCCCTCGGCGGGGAAATCCTCGATGCGGCGGCGGAACAGCCGGGGCAGCGAGGCGATCGGCAGATGCAGGTCGAAGTCGTTCGGGCTGTCGTGCCGGCTCACCACCGCCGCCGTGGGGAACGAGCGCCGGAACAGCGGCATCAGTTTGGGCAGGCACTGGATGGTCACATGGTCGAGCCGGGCCAGCGCCTCGGGCAGGCAGGTGGCGTACATCAGTTCGTCGGCGATGCCCTGCTCGCCCCACAGCACCACCCGGTGTCCGGTGGGCTCGCCGGTCCAGCGCGGCCGGTCCTCGTAGTCCGAGGCCTCGCCGTTGGCCTTGTAGGGCCGCCGCTCATAGGCATCCCAGCCCTCCGCCAGCCGCCCCTGGCCGAGCAGGGCCAGGGCGTGCCCCAGCCGGGCCTGGAAATGGCCGGGGGCGAGACGCATCGCCCGGAGGAAGTCGGCCTCGGCCTCGACGAAACGTCCGGCGGCCATCAGGACATCGGCCCGGTTGCCGAGAAGGTCGGCGGTGGCGGGCGCCAGGGCCAGCACCGCGTCATAGGCCGCCAGGCTGTCGTCGAGCCGGTCGGCCCGGTGCAGCGCGAATGCCAGGGCGGCCTGTGCGGTATCCGACGCCGGGTCGGCGGCGACGCCGCGGCCGAGGACCTCGAGGGCGGCGGAGATCTCGTTCATCTCCACCAGCAGCAGGCCGAGGTTGGTCAGCAACCGCGAATCGGCGGGATGGTACTCCAGTCCGGTCTCGAAGGCGCGCCGGGCGTCGTCGAGCCGGCCGAGGCGGATCAGCAGGTTGCCCAGGTTGAGAAGGCTGTCGGTGTGCCCCGGCTCGATCCTGAGAATGCGCAGGTAGGCCCGTCCCGCATCGTCATCCCGCCCCAGCGCCGACAGGGTCAGCGCGCGGTTGAAATGGGCCGGCAGCAGATCGGGCTCCAGCTCCACCGCGCGGTCCAGCGCGACCAGGGCCGCCTGCGGATGGCCGGAACGGGACAGCATGCCGGCCAGCGCCGCATGGGCGGAGGCGAAATCGGGACGGAAGCAGACGGCGCGGCGCAGGGCGCCTTGCGCCTCGGGGATGCGTCCCAACTCGCCCAGGGCCAGCCCCAGGTGAAATTCGGCCTGGGCGAAAGCCGGCCGCAGGCGCGCCGCTTCGGCAAAGGCATCGGCGGCACCGGCAACATCGCCGCAGCCGCGGCGGGCGATGCCCAGGGTGTTCCAGGCCTCGGGGAAGGCGCGATGCGCCGTCACCGCCTGTTCCAGCAGGCCGCGGGCCTCGGCCACCCGTCCGGCCTGGGCAGCCTCGCCGCCCAGCCGATGCAGTGCCTCGGCCGGCCCCGCCGGCGCCACCGCGGCGGCGGACAGGCCGGCGAGGGCGAGGCGCATCGCCTCTACCGGTGCGCCCCAGGCCCCCGGTTCGCTCTGGCGGAACAGGCGGGCGCTGGGATACCATGGGCTGTCGTCGCGACCGCGCAGCCACCGCCAGTCGGGGGCGTAGGCCAGCAGGACCCAGAACGGTATCCCCAGGGCCCCGGCGAGATTGGCGGCGGCGGTGCACGAGCAGATCACCAGATCGAGGGCCGCCATGGCGGCCGCGGTCTCCTCGAACGAGGTCAGCGAGGGCCCGAGATCGACGAAGGGCGCGCCGGCCGGCAGCATGGCCGCCTCGGCGGCCCGCGGCCCCAGTTGCAGCCCGAAAAGCGTCACCCCCGGAACCGTCAGCAACGGCAACAGCGCCGCCAGGCCCGGCGAGCGCAAATGGTCGTGACTGAACTCGGGGTTGCCGGCCCAGACCAGCCCCACCTTCAAGCCCGGCCCGGACAGCCGCCGCTGCCATGCCGCCGCCAGCGGTGCCGGGGGGGACAGATAGGGCATGGCGCCCGGCAGGTCGTCGAGCCCGACCCCCAGCACATGCGGCAGGCTCATCATCGGGCAGTGGATGGCTGCATCGACCCCCCGGCCCTCGCCGACGATGCTGTCCACGCCATCGAGGGGGCGCAGCAACCCCTCCAGCCCCGGTTTGCAGGCCAGGGCAACCTTGCCGCCGCGGCGCGCCACCTCGGGAATGAAGCGGGCGAACTGGATGTTGTCGCCGAAACCCTGCTCGCCATGGATCAGGATGGACTGCCCGTGCAGCGCCTCTCCCCGCCAGCGGGCGAGCGGCACGGCGCGCTGGGGGCGGTGCTCGAACATGGCCCAGCCCTCGCGGTAGGCGCCGCGGGTCAGCAGCACCTGGCCGAGAAAGAAGCGGGCCTGCTCGCCCCCGGCACCATTGGCCAGGTCGCGATACATCGCCTCGGCATCGTCCAGCCGGCCGGCCATCAAGGCATTAAAGGCAATGCCGAAGGAATCAGGACCGGTCATGCGTGCCAAGGCGGTGGAAGACGGCGGCGATTATAGGCCGTGCCCCCTGCCATGGGAAGGCGGCAGGCGTTCACCGCTGGGGCAATCGGGTGAAGCCGATTGCCCCGCGTTCTCCGTGACGACGCGCCAGGGCTCCGAATTCAGGTTAACGAGTGGCTAATTCGGGTGGGCATAACCTCGTCATGCCCGCGAAAGCGGGCATCCATTCCGTCGGTAGGGTCGGTATGAGCACGGTGACGAGGCGTCCATGTGTATACATTCTGGCAAGTAGACGGAATGGAACCCTGTATGT
>CAJANL010000337.1 GCA_903941105.1 uncultured Rhodospirillaceae bacterium | reverse complement strand
TCTCGCCCAGGCTCTGGTTACCGACGTCGGAAAGGACCGTCAAATCGTCCAGCGCCTGCTGAGCATTCTGCTGAGACGTGGCATCGGTATCGGTCGCATCGGGGTTGTTGACGTCGTCGGCCATGGTTCGCTCCCGGGCAAAAAAAATCCCGGCCGCAATGCGGTCCGGGAGGAATTAATCACAAATATGGGGCGGATTTTCCCAGTTGTCGAGTCAATTTCGCATAAAGATATTCACCGAAATTGACCCTCGCCGGGCGGGGCCTCCGGCCCCTTGGCCGCGGCCGCAATGGCGGCTTGGTCGTTAGCCCTCGCCGGCATCTACCGCCGGCCGCGCCCCTTGGTCCGGGCAGCCGGCTTGGCCTTGCCCATCAGGCCGAGCGGCACCCCCAGTTCCTGCGCGTCGAGGCGCCGCAACTCGTCGCGCAGGCGGGCGGCCTCCTCGAACTCCAGATCGGCGGCGGCGGCGCGCATGCGTTTCTCGATCTCGGCCTTGACGGTGGCGAGGTCCTTGCCCACCCCATGGCCGAGACCGGCGTCACCGGTCGATACCGTGACGTAGTCCTGCTCGTAGACGCTGTCGAGCACGTCCGAGATGCCCTTTCGGATGCTCTCGGGGGTGATGTCGTGCAGGGCGTTGTAGGCCTGCTGCTTCTCGCGGCGGCGATTGGTTTCGGCCAGGGCATAGTCGATGGACCGGGTCATATGGTCGGCATAGAGGATGACGCGGCCCTCGATGTTGCGCGCCGCCCGGCCGATGGTCTGGATCAGCGAGGTCTTCGAGCGCAGGAAGCCTTCCTTGTCGGCGTCGAGGATGGCCACCAGGGCGCATTCCGGGATGTCGAGGCCCTCGCGCAGCAGGTTGATGCCCACCAGCACGTCGAAGGCGCCCAGCCTGAGATCGCGGATGATCTCGATGCGCTCCAGGGTCTCGACGTCGGAATGCAGGTAGCGCACCCGGACGCCGCTGTCGTGCAGGTATTCGGTGAGGTCCTCGGCCATGCGCTTGGTCAGGGTGGTGACCAGGGTGCGGAACCCCTTCAGGGACACCTGGCGCACCTCGGCCAGCAGGTCGTCGACCTGGCGCTCGACCGGGCGGACAAGCACCACCGGATCGACCAGGCCGGTGGGGCGGATGACCTGCTCGGCGAAGACGCCGCCGGTGCGGTCGAGCTCCCACGGGCCGGGGGTGGCGGAGACGAACACCGACTGCGGCCGCATGGCGTCCCATTCCTCGAACTTCAGCGGCCGGTTGTCGACGCAGGACGGCAGGCGGAAGCCGAATTCGGCCAGGATGCTCTTGCGGGCGTAGTCGCCGCGATACATGCCGCCCAGCTGCGGCACGGTGACATGGCTCTCGTCCACCACCAGCAGGGCATCCTCGGGCAGGTACTCGAACAGGGTGGGCGGCGGCTCGCCCGGATTGCGGCCGGTGAGATAGCGCGAGTAGTTCTCGATGCTCTTGCAGTGGCCGGTGGTCTCCAGCATCTCCAGGTCGAAGGTGGCGCGTTCCCGCAACCGCTGCTCCTCCAGCAGCTTGCCCTCGGCGGCGAATTCCTCCAGCCGCTGCTTCAACTCGGCCTTGATGCCCTTCATGGCCTGGGTGATGGTGGGCCGCGGCGTGACGTAGTGGCTCTTCGGGTAGACCACGATCTCGGACAGCTTGCAGGTCTTCTCGCCGGTCAGGGGATCGAATTCGCTGATTTGCTCGATCTCGTCGCCGAACAGCGACACCTGCCAGGCGCGGTCCTCGTAATGCACCGGGAAGATCTCGACGCAGTCGCCGCGCACCCGGAAGGTGCCGCGGGCGAAGGCGGCGTCGTTGCGGCCATACTGCAATTCCACCAGCCGCTTCAGCAGGTCGGCGCGGTCGATGCTGTCGCCCACCTTCAGCCCGATGGTCATGCGGGCATAGGACTCCACCGAGCCGATGCCGTAGATGCAGGACACCGAGGCGACGATGATGACGTCGCGGCGTTCGAGCAGCGCCCGCGTCGCGGCGTGCCGCATGCGGTCGATCTGCTCGTTGATCTGGGAATCCTTCTCGATATAGGTGTCGGTGCGCGGGATATAGGCTTCCGGCTGGTAGTAGTCGTAATACGAGACGAAATACTCCACCGCATTGTCGGGGAAGAAGCTCTTCATCTCGGCGTAAAGCTGCGCCGCCAGCGTCTTGTTGGGCGCCAGCACCAGCGCCGGCCGGGCACTGCGGGCGATGACGTGCGCCATGGTGAAGGTCTTGCCCGAGCCGGTCACCCCCAGCAGCACCTGATCGCGCTCGCCCGCCGCCAGCCCGGCCAGCAGGTCCTCGATGGCCTGCGGCTGATCCCCCGCCGGCTGATAGTCGGACACGATGGTGAACCGCGCCGGCCCGCTGGGCAGGCTGGGACGGTCGATGAAGCCGAGGAGGGGAGAGCTGGCCATGGCAACAGTATATAGGACGCAGGCGGCGAGAGTCAGCGGCGCAGGTCGCCGCGGCCTTGACGGAACGCAACGGCCGGCGCACTCTTTGCGGGCAATTGTTCTAATGAGGGGGAGCATGACGGAATTCACCAAGGGCCAGATCGCGCAAGACAAGTCGCTGGTCATCGGGCCATAGACGCGCGGCACATTCCGACATTGACCCGCAGGCCAAGGCTGCCTAGCCTAAACAGAACGTGTAAATTCAACAGCGTGTAATTTCTACAATGAGCGGGATTTTCCGAATCCCTAGCAGGGTGCGGAAAAACTCAACTTTCCTTTCGTCATTCCCGCGAAGGCGGGAATCCATGCATCCGGCAGCACAGCATATGGGGGCAAATGCCAGTCCTTGCCCCAACATGGACCCGCCTTCGCGGGGGTGACGCGATGAAGGGCGGCGGGAAGAGTTTTTCCGCAGCCCGTTAATCTTACTGTGTCATAGAATACGATTTTGTGGTATGGATGGAGATTCGTTCTGCTCGAAAGGGGGCGAGCATGGGTCTCCAGGATTTTGGTGCCGACAGTGAATCGCGGTTCGAGGCGTATGTCGAGCGGCTTTCACGGGCAGTGAGGCATGCCGACCGGGCGGCGCCGCTGCGGGCCT
>CAJANL010000336.1 GCA_903941105.1 uncultured Rhodospirillaceae bacterium | reverse complement strand
GGTGGCGGCGGAACAGCGCCTGGGCGAGGCCGACCGCCGGGTCCGCGCCGTCGAGGCGGCCCTGGCCGCCGCCCGCGAGGACCGCATCCGCCGCGAGGCCGCCGTTTCCGCCGCCGATCAGGCCTGCCGCGCCGTGGCGGGCCGTATCGCCGAACGGCTCGACCTGACGCCCGAGCAACTGCGCGAGGTGGCCGGGGTGGTGGAGGGCGAGCGGCCCGATCCCGACGAGCTGCAACGCCGGCTCGACCGCCTGAGCCGCGAGCGCGACGGCATGGGGCCGGTCAATCTGCGGGCCGAGCAGGAGGTCGAGGAGCTGGAGGGGCGCATGACGACCATGCGGGCCGAGAAGGACGACCTCACCGCCGCCATCGCCAAGCTGCGCCATGCCATCGCCGAACTCAACCGCGAGGGCCGCGAGCGCCTGCTGGCCTCGTTCAAGGAGGTGGACGGCCATTTCCGCGAGCTGTTCGTCAAACTGTTCGGCGGCGGTCGCGCCCATCTGGCGCTGACCGAATCCGCCGATCCGCTGGAGGCCGGCCTGGAGATCATGGCCAGCCCGCCCGGCAAGCGTCTCCAGGTGCTGTCGCTGCTGTCGGGCGGCGAGCAGGCGCTGACGGCGCTGGCCCTGCTGTTCGCCGTGTTCATGACCAATCCGGCCCCCATCTGCGTGCTGGACGAGGTCGACGCGCCGCTCGACGATGCCAATGTCGACCGCTTCTGCGCCCTGGTGGAGGGCCTGGCCCGCCTCACCGGAACCCGCTTCCTCATCGTCACCCACCACCGCATGACCATGGCCCGCATGGACCGGCTCTACGGCGTCACCATGGCCGAACGCGGGGTCTCCCAGCTGGTCTCGGTCGACCTCTCCCAGGCGGAGGCGATCCGGGAGAAGATGGCGGCGGGTTGACTTCGGTTGGGCTCATCACCGATTAGGAGGGCGGTGTCCCAGGTTGGCCCCTTCTTCCGGGGGTGGACTCAATTCATAGGCACCACCCCTTCGGGGAGGGCTGCATTGGCCGCATGGCGCCATTCCGGGCCGGAGAGTGCGCCGCACCATGGTAAATTAGGTTTATATAACAAACGGTTATCCCGGTCGGTTTGAATCCTTGACACGGGTGGGCTCTCCCCTTATGGTGCCCGCGCTTTTGGCACCTTTGTAGCCAGAAGGGGGATGTTCGAGGGCAAGCGGGTAATGGCTGATCCTGAGAAGCCCCCATCGAGGGAAGATATCGAGAACCGGCTCCGCGTCCTGCGCGCCCGGGAGGAAGAAGACTCGGGCCGCGGTCCGGAGGCCAGGGGGCGTCCGACCGGCATGGCCATCGGCTTCCGCATCGGTGTCGAACTGGTCGCTGGCGTATTGGTGGGAGTTGGCATCGGCTGGGGTCTTGACTCCGTGTTCGGCACCAAACCCTGGCTGATGGTGCTGTTCCTGCTCCTGGGTGGAGCGGCCGGCGTGATGAACGTCTATCGCCTGATGAAGGGCCTGGACGCCACGATCGGTCTCGGGGCGGCGCAGCGGCGGCAGTCGGAGCGGTCGGGGAACGAACCTCCCGGCGACTGAGGGACAAACATGAAAGAGGCGTGCGGTGGCTAATCCGATCGAGCAATTCAAGATCCAGCCGATCATCCCCCTCGAAGCCGCGGGCGTGAACATCTCGTTCACCAACTCCGCCGCCATGATGGTCGTTTCGGTCATTCTGATCACCGTGTTCCTGACGCTGTCGGTGCGCTCGCGCGCGCTGGTGCCGGGGCGCTGGCAGTCCATGGCCGAGGTGTTCTACGAATTCATCGCCAACATGCTGCGCGACAACGTGGGCACCGAAGGGCGCAAGTATTTCCCCTTCATCTTCACGCTGTTCATGTTCGTGCTGTTCGGCAACGTGCTGGGCATGATTCCCGGCGGCTTCACCTATACCAGCCACGTGATCGTCACCTTCGCCATGGCCCTGACGGTGTTCATCGGCGTGACCATCATCGGCTTCGCCCGCCACGGGCTGCACTTCCTGCGCATGTTCTTCCCCGAAGGCGCGCCCATCGCCACCGCGGTGATCCTGGTGCCCATCGAGTTGATCTCTTACTTCTCTCGCCCGTTCAGCCTGGCGGTCCGTCTGTTCGCCAACATGACGGTGGGCCACATCATCCTCAAGGTGATGGGCGGCTTCGTGGTGAGCCTGGGAGCGTTCTACGTCGTCCCCGGCGTGGTTCCCTTCGCCTTCCTGTCGGCGGTGACGGTGCTGGAATTCGGCATCGCCCTGTTGCAGGCCTATGTCTTCACGATCCTTTCCTGCATCTACCTGCACGATGCCGTCCACATGCATTGACCGGGTGATCGGCTGAGGCTGGTTTGGTTTTTTGAATTTTCTTCGAAGGAGCGAAATACATGGATCCGCAAGCTGCAAAGTTCATCGGTGCTGGCCTGGCCGCTATCGGCATGATCGGTTCGGGCATCGGCGTGGGTAACATCTGGGCCAACCTGATCTCCACCGTCGGCCGCAACCCGGCCGCCAAGGCCAATGTCGAGCTGTACGGCTGGATCGGCTTCGCGGTGACCGAGGCCATCGCGCTGTTCGCGCTGGTCGTCGCCCTGATGGTTCTCTTCGCCTAATCAGGCGAGGTTCTCCTTCGGAAGGGTCGGGCGCGGCGGGATATCCCGCCGCCGCCCGCCTGCCGACTTAGACGATTTCCGTTCAGGAGCATCGGGATGCCCCAGTTCGACCCGGCGTTCTTCGCGCCCCAGCTGTTCTGGCTGGCGATCACCTTCGTCACCCTCTACATCCTCATGGCGAAGGTGGCTCTGCCCAAGATCGGCGCCGTTCTCGACGAGCGTCAGCGCAAGATCGACGACAGCCTCGACAAGGCCCAGCAGTTGAAGGCCGAGGCCGACACCGCGGTGGCCGCCTATGAAAAGGCCCTGTCCGAATCCCGGGCGCACGCGCATCAGGTAATCAAGGAAGCCTCGGATCGCCTCGCGGTCCAGGCCGACGAGCGCAACCGTGAACTCGGCGCTCGCCTGGCCGAGCAGATCAAGAGCGGTGAGGCCCGCATCGCCGAGGCCAAGGACAAGGCCCTGGTGAACCTGCGCGAGGTCGCCGCCGAGGTCGCCGTGGCCGCAGTGGCTCGCCTGCTGGGCGGCCAGCCCGATCAGGGCAAGATCGCCGCCGCCGTCGACGCGGCCATGAAGGAGCAGGGCCAATGATCTCGTCCGCCTTCGCCGCCGGGGCCGGTGCCGTGCATGCTGTCCCCTTCTATGCCAATCCCGCCTTCTGGGTCGGTGTGTCGTTCTTCCTGGTGGTGGGCCTCGGCTTCCGCCCGGTGATCCGCGCCCTGGGCGCCGGCCTCGACGCCCGCTCCGCCAAGATCAAGGCGCGCATCGACGAAGCCCTCAAGCTGCGCGAGGACGCCAGCGAGATGCTGGCCACCTACCAGCGCAAGCAGCGCGACGCCATGAAGGAAGCCGAATCCATCATCGCCCACGCCAAGGCGCAGGCCGAACTGCTGGCGAAGCAGCACGCCAAGGATCTCGACGACAGCATCAAGCGCCGTGAGAAGCAGGCGCTGGACCGTATCGCCCAGGCCGAAGCCCAGGCGGTCAAGGAAGTCCAGCACCTCGCCGTCGACATCGCCGTCGCCGCTGCCGGTGCCGTCATCCGCGACAGCATGTCGGGCACCGGGGCAACCGCCCTGCTGGACGCTTCCATCAAGGATCTGCCGGCCAAGCTGCACTAGCAGACAGCGTCGGCGCGGTCTTCAAAACCCCCTTCGGCCCGGCCGAAGGGGGTTTTTTGGTTCATCCCCGGATTGGCGGTCACTCATACCGCCGCGTGACCCCCTACCCCTTCAGCAGCGCCAGGATCTCCCTGGCGGCGGTGGGGATGTGGGTTCCCGGGCCGTAGATGGCGGCGACGCCGGCGGCCTTGAGGGCGTCGTAGTCGCGGGGCGGGATGACGCCGCCGGTG
>CAJANL010000335.1 GCA_903941105.1 uncultured Rhodospirillaceae bacterium | reverse complement strand
GTAGCGGGCCACCCGGATGACTGTCGATTCCGACCACCGGCTGGTGGTGCGCCCGTCGGACACGGCCGACGTCACGAAATCGAGGGAATCTTGCTTGGAGACCTCGGTTCCTCCCGCCGCATAACGGGACCAATAGACTTGGCGGACGAAGTCCGCGAGGATCGGATTCGCACGGCAGGTATAGAGGAAGCAAACCGCACGGTAGTCCTCTTTAGAGAGGTCCGAAGCGATGGCCTTTAGGAGTCGGGCAGGGGCGCCGCCGTCAATGACGAGGTATCTCGGGCAGAAGGCTTCGATAATGACGTTTCGCAGCCTGCGGGCGGCCATTGTCGGGAATTCACCGGACGCCAGAGCTGCCTTGAGAAGGTCCTGCCCGGCCATGCCCGGCTCCCAGACCGTGAGTAGCTTCATGGTCTCAGGAACCAGGCCGAGGCCAGCCTGAAGCTGGGTCGTATATTTTGGGGTTCCCCTCATCGCCCCCCCGAGAAATAGGGAAAGCACTGGATGCCAGCGACGAACGCAGCGGAATACAGTGCGGCAGCTTCTGCCACCCATACGGCATCGCCGAGCAAGTCCACCGTCCCCATCATAGCAGGGCCTTCCTTAGCTTCTGCAGGGTGACCGGCAATCTCAGCCAGGGTTGCCTTCGCGGCCTCGGGGGAGGAGACGGGTTCGGATAGTTGAGGGGCCGCCAACTGCACGACGTCAAAGATTCGCTGCTCGATGGCTTCCGGCAAGCGGAACAGGTGAAAGGCGCGGCCGACACCGATATGCTCGTCGTGGACCCGCCGGGCTGCTTCAAGTACGCCCTGGTATCGGGCCTGCAGTGTGCGGACGCCGAACACCGGCGTCATGAACGCAGCACTCGTCGGTGACATGAACCCGGACGTCCACCATCCAGCGTTATCGCGCTCGCCTAGTAGCCCAACGGAAAGCCTAAGCGAGGCAATCCGCGAGACGCTGAATTCATTGTGGCGGACTGAACCTACAGTCATTTTCTTCCCTATTTGCGAGGATTCCGTGCATTCCTGGTATCTGTCTAATCTCTTGTAGGTGACCCATTTGCCTTAATGTCATCTCGATTTAATAAAACGATCTGCTGATCCTGCGGCCGTCGGGCGGTTGGATCCGTATCCAGCCCAAGTCGTTTGAGCGCGTAATAGAGTAGAGCTCGCCGAACAAGGATTTTTATCTTCCCATCGCACATTCCATAATCGAGAGCGATGACCTTTTGCTGCGTTTCTGACAGCTCGGGATGCGGTCCGACTTCCATGGTTACTTGCTCATTCCAGTCGGTGTCGGCTTCTGGCCCAACTTTGCTTAGCTGGGTGCCTCGAACCTCGATGATCCTCGAGAGCAGGAAGTCCTTGAATACGTTGTCTGTGAGGCAGTAGGCCCGGGTATGCCAGCGGAACCCATCAAACCCGATGGCGTGCGGTGCAATCCAGCGCCAGCGAGGTTCTGGTTGGGAGAGCGACTGGTACTTGACCTCAATGGACTCGGACCGCCGGATTGCGGCGACCACCGTCCGGAGTGTTTTTGCCGCGACACCGCGCACCGGGGTCGGGGCTGCGTCATAGGGTGGGAGTTGGCCCATCCAGGCGTCTGCGGTATCCAGGATGCCATCGGCGACGGACCGAAGTTGGGACAGATAGCGACTGGCGTCGGGCTTCAAGAAAAGCGGATTAAAGGAGGAGCCCCGAATGTAAGCGCGGGCGCTCTTGTCGTAGACCATGTTCTCTGGGGCCATGCCGATATAGCGATTCAGGTCGGTGGACGCTTGGTTCACCGAAACGCCGAACGCATCAGTCAAATCGCCCCGATTCACATGCCCCTCCCAAAATAACCGGAACTCGATGAATTCGAGCCGCCGTTCGACACCCCATCGAAGTTCCGATTTATCTGGCGTCACCGAGAACTCCCCTGCTTGACCCATAGCGTAACTATGCACGCACAGTTACTTGGCCCATGCTGGAGCCTAGCCGAGAAGGGCGACGTCCTCAATCGAAAATAATCGCATATGGCGTATCAGCCGAGCGCCTGACAGAGCGAATTGGCGACGGAATCTGCCGCTATCTTCACTGGTTCGGCAGCAAGGTGAGCATAACGCGCCGTGGTCTGGACCTGGGAATGTCCCAGCAGCTTGCCGATCATCAGCAGTCCCTGGCCATTCACCACGGCGACCGAGGCGAAGGTGTGGCGCAGGTCGTGGATGCGTCCAGCCCGCTTGCGGATGCGCTGCCATGGCGGCTGGAGATCGGTGAGGCGGGCGGCGCCGGCGCGATTGCGAAGGAAACCATGCCCTCGTCCCGCACCACGAATGGCCGTAACGTGCAAATCCACTGGTATCGTGGTGGTATCTTGGCGGGATTGCCCCGGCTAACAAGGGCACGCCCATCAGGCGCTAACCCCTTGAAAAGATTGGTGCCCCAGGCCGGACTCGAACCAGCACGCCGTTGCCGGCAACAGATTTTGAGTCTGCCGCGTCTACCATTCCGCCACTGGGGCACCGGGGATGGAGGAGGCGGATGATAGCCAAGCGCCGGTGGCGGTCAACCGGAATTAGCACTGCTTTGTTCGCCCGGCATGATATTAGCAATTGCTAATATTAATTAGTGTTGTATAATCGGGTATCTTGGGCACACCTTGATCACCCCGAGCATGAGGGCTCATTGCCATGCCGCGCCGCTTCTTCCACCGCCATCAGACAGCCTGCCTGCCGTGTTGGGCCAAGGCGGCGTTGGGGGCGTTGGCCGGGCTTGGGGTGGTGGCGCTGGCCGGCGAGGCTTCCGGCGCGACCTTGTTGATGGCGCCGCTGGGGGCGTCGGCGATGCTGTTGTTCGGATTTCCCGCCAGCCCCTTGTCGCAACCGGCGCCGGTCATCGGCGGTCACCTTGTGGCCGCCCTGGTGGGGCTGCTGTTTGATCATCTGCTGCCGGCGGGATGGTGGTCCATGGCGGCCGCCGTGGCCGTCGCCATCGCCGTCATGGGAATTCTGCGGCTATCGCATCCGCCGGCGGCGGCCAATCCGCTGGTGGTCATGATGGCCCATCCCGGGTGGGACTTCCTGCTGGCGCCGGTCCTGATCGGTTCCATCGCCCTGGTGGTGATCGCGGTGCTGATCCATCGCCTGCCGCCGAGGACCGCCTATCCGCTGCCGCTCGACGAGTCGCCGGCCCCCGGCAAAGATATCGCGAAGTGAAATGCGCTGCGGCGAGCCCTTGAGGGGGCTCGCCGCAGCGTGGAACGAGAATCTCAAGCGGCGGTCAGGCTTCGCTGGTACGCCCCGAGAGGGCCTTGGCCAGTTCGTAGATACGCCGGCGAACGTCGGGGTCCGAGATGCTGTAGTAATTGCGCACCAGTTCGAGCGTCTCGCGCCGCAGGGCGGGATCGGGCTCGGCGGCCATCGGCTCCTCCGACGGCGGCTCCTTGACCATGCGGACCGGGCTCTGATCCGCGGTGCTGGTGGTCATGTCGTCGAAGAAGAATGACACCGGCACGTCGAGGGCACGCGACAGATCGAACAGGCGCGAACAGCTGACCCGATTGGCGCCGCGCTCGTATTTCTGCACCTGCTGGAAGGTGAGCCCGATCATTTCACCCAGTTTTTCCTGGGACAGGCCCAGCAGGGTGCGGCGTAAGCGCATGCGCGTACCGACGTGAACGTCGATGGGATTGGGAGCTCCAGCGGGCGTCCGGCCGCGATTCGCCTTCCTTCTGACCATTTGACCCCCTCATATGATGAACGTGGTATGTGTGCCTTACGAGTGCTCCAGTGTGCAAGAGAAAAGCTCGCAACCACAAGAGGTAAATTGCCGAGTCTCGATCGAGCGCCATTGTATACAATGGTTGCATTTGTGCCGCATGCATATTCATCGAATGGGCTATGATCGGCATGGTGCAATTCAGAGTGCGACTGAATTGGTAGAATAGCCCTCAGAGCGGATATTTTTGGCGGTTTTCGCCACTTGCCGACACAGAAAACAATTGAAACGCAAAAGACAGCCGGGTTAGGTTGCATGGGCTAATCTCCAAGAACGGCGGGGGGGGGGCGGTGAAATTCGGAGAGTATATCGAGGCGACCAACGCAGCCACGACCGCCGATAGTTTGTTCTCTCTTTACGAGCAAGCGGCGGCGACGTTCGGTTACGATCGCATCATGTACAGCGCCCTCTCGGCGACCGAGGGTGGTGTTCCATGTGGCCCTGCAATCCTTCGCAACTACCCGGACGACTGGATCGGTCACTACATCGACAAGTCTTATATACGGCTCGATCCGGTACGCCGCCACGGACTGCGCTCCAGCGCGCCCTTCTTGTGGACCGACCTCAACCGCCGCAAGCTGTCGGCCGTCGAGCGGCTGGTGATGGACGAAGCGGGCGAGGCCGGGCTCCATGACGGTATCGGCATAGCCTTCCACGATCCGAACGGTGTGGTGGGTGTCGGCTTGGCCAGTTCCTCCGGCGGCACCGATCCGCGGCGAGTGCTGGGGCACCTCAACATGCTGTCGGTTCAGTTCAACACCGCCTATCAGGCGCTGCATCTCGCCGTGGCGCAGCCGTCGGTGCACCTGACCGCTCGCGAGCATGAGATCCTGCAGTGGTGCGCCAAGGGCAAGGGCAACTGGGCCATCAGCGAGATCCTCAACATCTCCGAGCATGGCGTTGATTTCCATCTGCGCAATGTGCTGCGGAAGTTGGGTGCCGATTCCCGCATCACGGCGGTGGTCAAGGGGCTGCGGCAGGGCCTGATCGACCTATAATACCGGCGAACTACGGAAGCGATCCGCCCACCCTTCGCAAAGCTACCGGCCGCCCGGTGGCTCGCCGGCATAAAGCGCTTGTCCGCGCCGCCGTGACAAAAAAAATTTCGCAGTTTTCCTCACTTTTCCGGCCACCCTACGCAGGTACGTAGGATGTCGGCGACGCCGTTCGGTGGTTTCCTTCCCGCATCGACCTTGCAGGGAGGCAGCCATGATCGATTGCGTCACCATCGCCAATGCGCACCTGTTCGGGAACGCTCTGGCGTCCATGTTCCGCTTGCGCTACCGGGTTTTCGTCCAAAAGGAGGGATGGAACGTCCCGGTGTGGCGCGACATGGAATACGACCAGTACGACACGCCTGCCGCCCACTATCTGGTGTGGCGCGACCAGCGCGGTGTCGTGCGCGGCATGTCGCGGCTCGGCCCGACCGATCGCCCCTACATGCTGAAGGACATCTGGCCCGGCATGGTCACCCAGGGTGAGCTGCCCGCTTCGCCGCTGGTGTGGGAGGGCACCCGCTTCGCCGTCGACGCCGACCTGCCCGCCGCCACGCGGCGCCAGGTCATCGCTGAACTGGTGGCAGCCTATGCCGAGTTTGGGCTGGCCAACGGTCTCAGCCATTTCATCGGCATCATGCCGCCGGTGGTGTGGCGGGTGGTGTTCAAGAGTAACGGCTGGACCCCCGAATTCCTCGGCGAGCCCTATCTGATCGACGGCGAGCGTATCCTGCCCGGCCGCATCGCCGTGACTCCCGAGTCGGTCGAGCGCGTTCGCAAGGCCACCGGCCTCACCGGCCCGGTCCTGCGCATCTTCGACGACCTGCCCCTCGCCGCGTGATGGCGGAAACCCCCAGCCAAACCGCCCAGGCGCTGGTGCCTGGGCTCCTTTACCTGGCCGCCGAAGCCAAGGCGGCCGGCTTGCCGGCCATCTCCCGGATCATCACCGGGGCGGCCAAGGCGGTCATTCTTTGGATTGAAAGGTACGATGATGGGAACCGTGATCAACTTCAGACCGCTTCCGGTGGTCTCACAGCTCTCGCTGGAGGAGCCGGCCAAGACCGCCGCCATCATCAAGGAAATCCTGAACTACCTGCTCGGCCAGGCCGAGGCCGCCGGGCTGCCGACGACCGCCCATGCGCTGGCGCTGGCGATCCATTGCGCCGGCAAGGAAGCGGGCGACGCTGATCGGGAAAACTAGAGGCCCGTGCAGCGCCGTGGTTTAATCGCCGTTTCCATCCGATCGGAGGAGCGGCGGCCATGACCACCTGGGACCCCAGGATTTATACCGCTTTCAGCCAGCCGCGGCTGCGCCCGGCGCTGGGTCTGATGGCACGCATCGACGCCCCGGCGCCGGCCCGGGTGGTGGATCTCGGCTGCGGCACTGGCAATGTCACCCGCATCCTGGCCGAGCGGTGGCCGGGGGCAGAGGTCATTGGCATCGATTCCTCGGCCGAGATGCTGGCCGCCGCGGCGGAGGGCGGCGGAGCGGTCCACTGGGTCCTGGGCGACATGGGCGCCTGGACGGCCGACCGTCCGGTGGACGTGCTGTTCTCCAACGCGGCGCTGCATTGGCTCGACGGGCATGAGACCCTGTTTCCCCGCCTGGCCTGCATGGTGGTGCCGGGGGGGTGGCTGGCGGTGCAGATGCCGCACAACCACTATGCCGCCTCGCACCGGGTAATGGCCGAGGCCGCCGAGGCCGGCCCCTGGCGCGAGCGGCTGCGGCCCCTGGTGGCGCGCTTCCCGGTGGGCGAGCCGGCGCTGTACTATCGCCTGCTGGCGCCGCTGGCGGTGACGCTGGACATCTGGGAGACGGAATACCTGCACGTGCTGGAGGGCGACAATCCGGTGGTGCACTGGACCATGGGCACGGCGTTGCGTCCCCTTCTGGCGGCGCTGGAGGAGCCGGAGCGCGGCGCCTATCTCGCCGAGTACGCCGGGCGCATCGCCGCCGCCTATCCCCCCGAGGCCGACGGCAAGACACTGTTTCCCTTCCGCCGCCTCTTCATGGTCGCGCGGATCAGGTAGTGTTCACCACTGCTGGATGACAGACTCCCGATTCCGCGATACGCTCGATTGCGTGGGCTGGATTGAGGGGGAATGGGCGATGTTCGAAGCGGCCGAACTGGGGCGGAAGATCTCGCGCGAGGAATTCGATGCCATGGCTCCGGCCTTGCGCACCGAACTGCTCGATCTGCAGCAGCGACTGCGCGAAGCCGACTTTCCGGTGGTGATCCTGTTCGCCGGCGTCGATGGCGCCGGCAAAAACGAGACCGTCAACCTCCTCAACGAATGGATGGACCCGCGCTGGATCGTGACGCGGGCCTATGGCGACCCGTCGGACGAGGAAAGCGAGCGCCCCGAGTACTGGCGTTTCTGGCGTGACCTGCCGCCCAAGGGCAAGATCGGCCTGTTCCTGTCGTCGTGGTACCACCATCCCCTGGTGGACCACGCCTATGGCCGCATCACCACCGCCGAGCTGGACGAGCAGTTGGAGCGCGTCGAGGCGTTCGAGAAGACGCTGGCCGACGAAGGCGCCCTGATCATCAAGTTCTGGATGCACCTGTCCGAGAAGGGCCAGAAGAAGCGCCTCAAGACGCTGGAAAAGGACCCCTTCAACAGCTGGCAGGTCACCGAGGCCGACTGGCGACATTGGGAGATGTATCCCAAGTTCATCGCTGCCGCCGAACGCATCATCATGCACACCAGCCGCGGCAACGCGCCGTGGCAGATCGTCGAGGGCGCCGATACCCGCTACCGCTCGGCGGTGGTGCTGAACGCGGTCAAGGATGCCATCACCACCCACATGGAGGCGCGCGAGACCGCCAAGTCCGTGGCGGCGCAGAACAAGGCCAAGAACAAGGCCAAGAAGTCGGACAAGTCGGCGGCGCTGGCCAGCCAGCCCTCGATCCTGTCGGCGCTGGACATGACCCAGTCCCTGACCAAGGAGCAGTACACCCAGGAGCTGCAGGAGCAGCGCGCCCGGCTGGCCAAGCTCTATCGCAAGGCCAAGGACAAGGGGGTCTCGACCGTCCTGGTGTTCGAGGGCTCCGACGCCGCCGGCAAGGGCGGCGCCATCCGCCGGCTCACCGCAAGCCTCAATGCCCGCGACTATCAGGTCATTCCCGTTGCCGCCCCCACCGAGGAGGAGCGCGCCCAGCATTACCTGTGGCGCTTCTGGCGCTACATGGCGCGGGCCGGGCGTGTCACCGTGTTCGACCGCTCGTGGTACGGCCGCGTGTTGGTGGAACGCGTCGAGGGCTTCTGCAGCGAGGAGGCCTGGCGCCGGGCCTATCACGAAATCTGCGATTTCGAGGAGCAGATGGTGGCGCACGGCATCGTGCTGTGCAAATTCTGGCTGCACATCACCGAGGCGGAGCAGTTGCTCCGCTTCAACACCCGCAGCGAGATCGAATACAAGAAGTGGAAGCTGACCGACGAGGACTGGCGCAACCGCGAGAAGTGGGGCGAATACGAGCACGCGGTCAACGAGATGGTGGAACGCACCTCGACCAGCAACGCTCCCTGGACCCTGATCGAGGCCAACTCGAAGCTGTTCGCCCGCGTCAAGGTGGTCCGCACCGTCGCCGACGCCCTTGAGGCCGCATTGAGCAAGGGCAAGAAGAAGGCGTGAATCGACGGAGCGAGTCCCTCTCTCCCCGGGGGAGAGAGGGCTATGCCATCGCCACGCCCTTCTCGCGCTTGTTGACCCGCGCCATGGACAGCCCCAGGCACAGCACCGCCCAGGCCACCGCCACCGTCAGCGACACCAGATAGCCGGGGCTGGCGAACAGGTCGGCGGGGGCGGAGTAGAACGGCGCCCGGATGATGGCGAGGGCGTGACTGATGGGGTTGATCACCATCAGCGCCTGCAGCCAGCCGGGCACGTTGTTGACCGGGAACAGGGCACCCGACAGCATCCACAGCGGCATCAGGAACACCATCATCACGGCGTGGAAGGCCGAGGTCGACTTCATGCCCCAGGCCAGCAGGAAGCCCAGCGCGGCGAAGCCCATTCCCGTCAGCACGAAGCTGGCCAGCAGCAGCAGCAGGTTGCCCAGCCCCAGATGCAGCCCGAGGAAGGGAGCGGCGATGGTGAAGATCAGCACCTGCACCATGGCGATGGCGGTCGAGCCGGCCACCTTGCCGAGCACGATGGCCAGGCGGCTGACCGGCGCCACCATGACCCCCTGAAGGAAGCCGGCATCGCGGTCCTCGATGATGGTGATGGACGAGAAGATGCTGGCGAACAGCATCATCATCAGCATGACGCCGGGGAAGAAATACTCCAGGTAGCTCATCTGCTCCATGCCGGCGGGGCGGAACGAGCCGCCGAAGCCGGCGCCGAGGAACAGCCAGAACAGCAGCGGCTGCGCCACCGTCCCCACCACCCGTTGCGGCTGGCGGATGAAGCGGGTGAACTCGCGGCGGGCCAGGGAATAGGCGACGCGTATCATGTGCCGGTCCTCCGCACCTCGGTGATGGGGGGCGTGGCGTGCTCGGGCACGGCGCGGCTGGTGACGTGGACGAAGACGTCCTCCAGGCCCGGCTGCTTGATGGAGATGGAGCGGATCTCCGGCCGGAAGGCGCCAAGGATACGCTCCAGCAGCGGCAGTCCCTCGCCGTTCTCGGTCTCCTCCAAGCGTAGTTCGTCGCCGTGGCGGCGCACCGCCAGCCCCAGCTCGGAGCGCAGCCGTTCAGCCAGCGCCTCGGGATCGCGCGGTTGCAGCACCACCATCTCGGTGCCGATCATGGCGCGCAGGGCCTGGGGCGTGTCGTAGGCCAGCAGCTTGCCTTCGCGCAGGATGGCCACCCGGTCGACGTCCTCGGCTTCGGCGAAGACGTGGCTGGTCATCAGCACCGTCATGCCGCGCTCCTTCTGCAGGCGGTGCAGGGCGCCCAGGAAATTGCGCCGGCTACCGGGGTCGAGGCCGGTGGTGGGTTCGTCCAGCAGCAGCACGCGCGGATGGGTCATCAGCACCTTGGCCAGCTCGACCTGACGGGCGAGACCGCCCGACAGGGTCTCCACCTTCTGGTCGAGCCGGTTGGCCAGATCGGTCCAGCTCAGCGCGTCGTCGCGGCGCTGGCGGAACAGCGTTCCCGACAGGCCGTAAAGGTCGGCGTGGATGGCGAGGTTCTCGGCCACCGACAGGTGCTTGTCCACCGCCGGGCTCTGGAACACCACGCCCATCACCTCGCGCACCTTGGCCGGCTGGCTGAGGATGTCGTGCCCGGCGACGGTGACGCGGCCCGCCGAGGGCAGCGCCATGCCGCACAGGATGCGGAACAGGGTGGATTTGCCGCTGCCGTTGGGGCCGGACAGGATGGCGAACTCGCCCTCGCGCACATGCAGCGACAGCGAGTCGAGGGCGGTCCGTGGCGGCAGCTTGCGGCTGCCGGCATAGACGTGGCTCAGGGTTTCGATGTGGATCATCGGGCGGCAGTCTCCCACAGGGGTGTCGGAGGGTAAACGCTCAGGCGTCCGCCCGCACCTTAAGATTTCGCAAAGCACCAACGCGCACGGCACGCATGAAGGCGGCGAAGCGCGGTGCCCACGGACTGGCGCCGACGCTGCGCATGTGCGCATAGGTGGCAAGGGTGTGGCCGACGATCAAGCCGTCGCGTTTTTCGGCGATGCCGGCGCCGCGGATGACCTGATAGGCAAAGCGCGGATCGCCCTCGATGTTCTCCAGCCGCGAGTGGTGGAACTCGTGCGCCGGCACCACGCCGGGACCGTCTTCCAGTCGCGGCCAGGGGAAATCGGCGGTCTCGCGCAGCCGCACATAGCCGCGGCCCTGCGGCGTCGGATACATCACCGTCTCGGCCGGCAGTATGCCCGCCATCTCGCGCCGGGTGCCGTGCCAGGTGATGGCGCGCGACAGATACATCAGGCCGCCGCATTCGGCATAGATCGGCAGGCCTGCCGCCGCCTTGGCCTGGATCTCGGCCCGCAGCGAGCGGTTGGCCTCCAGCGCCTCGCCGTTGGTCTCGGGGAAGCCGCCGCCGATGAACAGGCCGTCAAGGTCGGGCGGCAGCTGCGCGTCGCGCAGGGTGTCGAAGAACACCGTCTCGGCCCCGGCAAGGCGCAGGGCGTCGAAATCATCGGGATAGTAGAAGCCGAAGGCGGCGTCACGGGCGATGCCGATGCGCAACGAGGGCGTCGGCGCCGCCGGCAGCGGTTCGGCGAACACCTCGGTGGGCGGCGTGTCGGCGGCCAGGGCCAGCAGGGCGTCGAGGTCGACCTGGGCCGTCACCGCGTCGCGCAGCCGGGCGATGGCGGCGGCGGCTTCGGCGGCCTCGTTGGCCGGCACCAGGCCAAGATGGCGCTCCATGATCTCCATGGCGGGGCCGCGATGCACCGCGCCCAGGACGGGAATGCCAGTGTAGTGCGCCACCACCTCGCGCAGCTTCTTTTCGTGGCGGGCGCCGGCCACCTTGTTGAGGATGACGCCGGCGATGCGGACCGAGGGGTCGAAGGCCTTGTAGCCCAGCAGCAGGGGGGCCACCCCCCGGGTCATGCCGGCGCAGTCCACCACCAGCACCACTGGCGCTTCCAGCCAGTTGGCCAGCATGGCCGACGAGTTGCCGCCTTCGAGGTCGACCCCGTCGTAGAGTCCCTTGTTGCCCTCGATCAGGCTGATGTCGGCGCCGCGCGACAGCCGCTCGAAGGTCTCGCGGATCAGCCGTGGCGGCTGGGTGTGGAAGTCGAGGTTGCGGCAGGCGCGGCCGGTGGCGGCCGACAGCCACAGCGGATCGATGTAGTCGGGTCCCTTCTTGAACGGCTGCACCGCCAGCCCGCGCGCCGCCAGCGCCGCCGCCAGACCCACCGTGACGGTGGTTTTGCCCGAGGACTTGTGCGCCGCCGAGATGAAGACGCGGGGAGCCGGACGGGTGGTCACGCGCCGGGCACCGTGACGCGGAGACGGTCGCGCCACATGGCCAGCGCCATGCCCTCGGCCTCGTCCACCGAGGCGGCGCGGCCCATGGCCCGAAGGGCGATGGCGGCGGTGCCTGCGATGGCGGCGACGGCGGCCTCGTCCTCGACCGCGCCGGTCCACAGGGCCTTGAGGCGGGACAGGTCGAGCGCCTCCTCATGCGGGCGGGGCGAGGCCAGCAGCCGCGGCCACTCCTCGGCCACCGGCTCGCCGTCCACCAGCATCAGCACCTCGCAGGGCTTCTCCGGCCGGCGCTCGACCTCGCCGCCCTCGCCCTTGAACACCGCCATGCGCGCCTCTCCCAGCAGCCGCGAGGCTTGCTGGTGCACCGGGGCATAGGGTGGATGCGACACGCTGTTGATGGAGCAGGCGGCGCCGAACGGGTTGATCAGCCGCGCCACGGTATGGATCGGCGAGCGCAGGCCGAGCAGGTGGCGCAGTTCCATGATGTCGTGCAGCGGCGGCGACAGGTGCTCCAGCGTCATATAGGCGAAGTTGGTGGCGGCCAGCCGCCTGGCGGCCTCGGCGGTGGAGTTGCACACCGGCACCCCCAGCGCCGCCAGCCCTTCGGTGGTGTAGACGCGGCCGGCGGTGTGGTGCTCGGAGCCATGCATGAACACCCGGATGCCGTGGCCGGCCAGCAGCAGCGCCGCCAGCAGGTAATAGGGCAGCTGGCGCACCTTACCGGCATAGGAGCTCCAGTCGAGGTCGACCTCGGGGGCCTCGCCCGGGAGGTCGATGCTGGCGCGGATGGCGGCGGCGAGGCCGGCGGCTTCTTCCGGGGTCTCGGTCTTGACCCGCAGCAGGCAGAGGAAGGCGCCCAGCTGCACCGGCTCGACCTCGCCCCGCAGCACCATGCCGAAGGCGTCGCACGCCTCGTCGAACGTCAGCGGCCGCGACAGCCGCGGGCCTTTGCCCAGGATGCGGACGTAGTGGGCGAAGGGATGTTCCTGGGTCAACGGGGCGCCTCATGGTGGGGACAACAGGCGCCCATAATAGGCCGAGGCACGGGGGCGAGGGGAAGAGGGACTTGATAGCCCCCTTCCAATCCCCCCTGTCGCTTCGAGCCCACCCGGCGCGAGGCGGTCGATGATGGCTGGAGCCGGTCAAGGCGTTCGAAGCGGCGATATCGGCCTGATGGGTGCATTTGCAATTGCGATCCGCCTTCCGGTTGAGTCGGAATGCGCCTATTCTGGCCGCGGCCAGGGGGCCGGGACAAAAGGGGGGGGAAATGCTGAAGCTGTGGCATGTGCTGCCGTCGGTGATTATCGCCGCAACCGTTGCCAGCTGCGTCCAATGGACCATCATCGACGATATCCCCGCCACCCGTTCGATGACGGTCGAGGATGCGGAAAAGCTGATGGACGCCCGGATGGGAGTCATCGGCTGGAACAAGAGGCCGAACGGTACCGAGCAACTGGAAGGCAATGGCCATTGCGGCTTTGGCGGATCAAAGGTGGGACCCATCCGTTTCATCAATCTGAGCACCAAGAAATTCTACACGACGTCGGTGGTTGGCGAGGCCCATTTCGAATTCCGCCAACCCGGCCGGAAATGCGCGACCGTTCTGTACGTCAAGGACATCACCTTTGAAGTGGCCAAGGATATTTCCAGCGCGCTGGTGACCCTTGCCAATGCCGAGCGCAGTGGGGCACGCCTGGTCTCGGCCGATCCGGATCGCGACCAGTGGACGAAGATTGCCGCCTCCGACGATCCGGCGGACTTTCAGAGCTTCCTGATGTCATTCCCGTCCAGCCCCCTGGCCGATCAGGCCTTGCGGCAGCTGATCACCACCAGACAGAACATGGCGATCGCCAGGGGCAAGACCAGCCGCGCGCCGGTCTCCGTCCCCCTCCAGGCACCGGCCACCGGCCTTGTTCTGGAATCCGGACCGAATGAGGGCACGGACGGTGGATATCCCATGACCTCCACGACAAGAGTCCGCATCGTCAGGGGGGATCTGTCCAGCTTTATCGAGGAAGTGACCACCTCCTGGGACGTAAAGCGAGGCGCCAATTCGACCAAGATGACCTCGACGATGACCTATGGAGGTCGCCACAGCCTTTTTGCGAGAACCGGCCGCATAAAAGAGTCCAGAAGGACGTTTATGGTTGATTCCGGCGCCCCTGATAGAACAGAGATCGGGTCTGGAGAAACATATCAGGACAATTTACAGGGAGATATCGGATCATTATTCCCAATGAAGGTTGGCAACAACCTCGCAGTGAAGTATACAACTCGGTCTTCACTCACTGCTACGACTACATTTTTCCTGGCTTCAATCGGTCCCTATACGACAAAAACAGCGACTGATACCGAAGAAAATTGCATAGTCGAGGATTACAAGCCCATCAAGATGGCAGGCCAAAGCCTTGATGCATTCAAGATATTTTGTGTAAACAAGAACGTGGTGAATGTTGATGGTATAAAATCCGTCACCATGTCATTCTCTGATAATTTCTATTCGACAAAGCTGCACTACATCGTGCGCACCGTCGCCACATCAACATCAGATCCCATCGTCCGGGAGACCAACTACACGGTTGTTTCTGGCGGGGGCTGATCCCAAGCCTCGATCAATCAGACTCATCGAAGCCTGGCCAGCCAACGCTGGCGAAAGGGAGTGCGTCGGGATTCAGGATATGAGGCCACCTAGGTATGAATCTGCCCATCCGCCTTCGCTTGAGTGACGCCGATAATGACGCCCTGCGGATGGCGGCGCGGGTCGCTGAGTTTAACAGGGTGCGGAAAAGCTCAACTTTCCTTTCGTCATTCCCGCCAAGGCGGGAATCCATGCGTCCGGCAACACAGCATATGGG
>CAJANL010000334.1 GCA_903941105.1 uncultured Rhodospirillaceae bacterium | reverse complement strand
CCGCACCCTGTTAATATGGAACGCGGCGCTCATGCGAGCATCGAGCGAGCGGCCAAGCGGCCGGAGGGCCGCGCCCGGCGAGGGCGAAATCTAATGAATGCGCTGCAACTCGGCGTTATCCAGCGTGTCGCGCAGCAGTTCGTGCAGTTCTGGCGGTTGCACCGGCTTGTGCAGGATGGCGAGGCCGCTGGCTTCGGCCTCGCGCAGGCGCTCTGGTGCCGAATCCCCGGTGATGATGATGCTGGGGATGATGCTCTTGAAGCGGTCGCGGATATGGGCCACCGCCTCGGTGCCGGTGTGGCCTTCCCGCAGGCGGTAGTCGGCCAGGATGACACAGGGCGGCTTGTCGTAGCCCACCAGCTTCTCCAGGGCATCGGCCTCGGAACTGGCGGCGATCACCTCGTAGCCCCAGTTCCTCAGCACCATGGCGAGGCCTTTCAGCACGACCGGCTCGTCGTCGATGATCACCACCAGGCGGCCGGCTCCCGCCATGGCGGCCCGACGGCGGCGGGCGGGGGACGCGACAGCGAGGCTATCGCTTCGTGTCACCTCGACGGCGAACACCGAGCCGCGTCCCGGCTTCGAGCGCACCGTCACCTGGTGGTCGAGCAGGCGAGCCAAGCGCTCGACGATGGCGAGGCCGAGGCCGAGACCCTGGGTGCGGTCGCGCTCGGGATTGCCCAGTTGGGTGAACTCCTCGAAAATGTCCTTCTGTCGCTCGATTGGGATGCCGATGCCCGTGTCCCAGATTTCGATTGCCAAATTCCGACCGTGACGCCGGCAACCCACCAGGATGCGGCCCCGATTGGTGTAGCGCACCGCATTGGCCAACAGGTTCTGCACGATGCGCGACAGCAGAGCCGGGTCGCTGCGCACCAGGGCCGTCGAGGGCACCATGCGCAGTTCGATGCCCTTGTCGCGGGCCAGGGCGGCGAATTCGGCCGACATGCGGTCGAGGATGGCGTTGACCGAGAAATCGGTTTCCTTGGGCGTCACCAACCCGGCGTCGAGCTTGGAAACGTCCAGCAGCGAGTCGAGCAGGATGTTGAGGCCCTCCAGCGATCCTTGCAGATCGTCCAGTATGGCATGGGCGGAATGGCCCAGCAGCTTGTGCGACAGTACCGAGGCGAAGAAGAAGATGGCTTGCACCGGCTGGCGCAGGTCGTGACTGGCGGCGGCGAGGAACTTGGTCTTGGCGACATTGGCCCGTTCGGCTTCCAAGCGCGCCTGCTCCGCCACCTCGGCGGCCCGCAGGGCCTCCTCGCGCACCCGGGTAAGGTCGTCCTCATGCCGCTTGCGCTCTGTGATATCGCGCGAAATGCGGGCGAAGCCTTGCAGCCGGTTGCCCTCGTCGTACAGGGCGGTGATGGCGACATGGGCCCAGAAGCGCGAGCCATCCTTGCGCAACCGCCAGCCCTCGGTCTCGTAACGGCCGGTGTCGCGGGCGATGGCGAGGGCCTGCTCGTGTTCGCCGCGGGCGATGGCATCGAGCGGATAGAGGCGGGCCGTGCTGGCGCCCACCACTTCCTCGGCGCTCCAGCCGTAGATGCGCTCGCTGCCGGGAGGCCAGCTGACGATGAGGCCATCGGGATCGAGCATGGTAATGGAATAATCACGCACCCCGTCCACCAGGGCGCGCAGGCGCTCCTCGCTGGCACGCAGCCGTTCCTCCACCAGACGGCGGTCGGTGATGTCGCGCACGACCCCGGCGAAGATACGGCCGCCCGCCAGGACGCCTTCGCCCACCGCCAGGTCCATGGGGAACACCGTGCCGTCCTTGCGCCGTCCCTCCACTTCACGGCCGATGCCGATGATGCGCGGCTTTCCGGTGTCGAGGTAGTTGTGAAGGTAGCTGTCGTGGGCGGAATGGTACGGTTCCGGCAGCAGCATGTTGACGTTGCGCCCGACGATCTCGGCCGCGCCATAGCCGAAGATGCGTTCCACCGCGGTATTGACGCCCAGGATGATGCCGCGCTCGTCGATGGTGACGATACCGTCGACCGCGGCCTCCAGGATGGCGCGGGTCCGCGCCTCGGAAGCGCGAAGCCGCTCCTCGGTCAGGCGGCGCGCCGTGACGTCGCGCACGATGCCGGCGAAGATCCGCCGCCCTTTGATCCGGCGTTCGCCCACTGCCAGCTCCATGGGGAAGGTGGTGCCGTCGTGCCGCCTGCCCTCCACCTCGCGACCGATGCCGATGATGCGCGGCTGGTTGGTGGCCATATAGTTGCGCAGATAGCCGTCATGCTCGGTATGGTAGGGTTCGGGCATCAGCATGCTGACGTTGTGGCCGATGACCTCGCCCGAGGCGTAGCCGAAGATGCGCTCGGCGGCATGGTTGAATGACTTGATCAGCCCGTGCTCGTCGATGGTGATGATACCGTCGACGGCGGCGTCGAGCACCGCGTCGGCCAGTGCCTCGGCCTGATCGAAGCGGGCCTCATCGGCGACGCGCTCCCTTGCCCACCTTTGCCGTGCGACCAGCATTATACCCGCCAGGGTGGCGCTTAGCAGTGCTAAAATGACCAAAATAATAGTGTCGCTCATAACCTCGGTTCTCCAACGGGATTAAGCTGAAATATGCGGTCCATCCCCGGATTAAACCCCGACATGCCGGACCTCCCCATTGTGGATAGGTCTGGTCTATTCATTTTGCATTTTGCTGCCCCGAATATTAGAATTAATACGCTTGGTAGAATGTAATAGGGTAAAAGCCGTATGCGCTGGATCGGGTGGGGGATCGGGCTGGCCTTGTCTCTTTCGATGGCTGGCAACGCGTGTGCCGGCGGCAACCCGTTGGTGTTCTACGGCCACCACAACCTGCCGCCGTTCGAATTCCTTGAGGATGGCGAGCCGAAGGGCGCCGATGTGGATCTGGCCAGGGCCGTCGGCCGCATCCTCGACCGTCCGGTCGTCATCCGCCTGACGGAGTGGGGCGAGGCCCAGGAGCGAGTGCGGGCCGGCGATGGCGACGCCTTGATGAATTTTGGCCGCACCAGAGAACGCGAGGCCGAGTGGGCATTCACCCAGCCCACCCTCGATCATTCGTTTTCATTCTTCATGTGGGCCACCCCCGATGGCCCGGCGGCCGTGGCGCCGGGACAGCGAGTGGGTGCCAACAGCGGTGCCCTGCCGGCCATCATCCTGGCCGCCACTCGTCCCGACGTGGAGTTGGTGCCGGTGGCCGACCCGCGCGACGGCATGAGGCGCCTGCAACGTGGCGAGATCGACGCCCTGGCCACCGAAACCTGGACCGGGCTTTTCCTGCTCAAACAGTTGAACATCATGGGGGTCGACATGGCGGTGCCGCCGTTTCACCGCCTTGTGGTCAGCATGGCGGTTCGCAGCGACGACGCTTCCCTGCGCGACCGGATGGATGCGGCCCTGACAACGATCAAGGCCAGCGGCGAGTTCGACCGTATCGTCGACCGCTGGTCGGGTGCCCGGGTTCATCTGTTCACCGAGGACCAGATCCGCACTTCCTACCACGCCGGCTCGGTGGTGGCGGCGGCGGTGCTGTTGTTGCTGACGGCGCTGGTCGTGGTAGCCATCCAGTGCAATGCTCTGACCCGCGAGGTGGCCTGGCGCCGCCATATCGAGGCCGAACTGGTGCAGGCCAAGGCGCAGGCTGAGAGCGCCAACCGGGCCAAGACCACCTTCCTCGCCGCCGCCAGTCACGATCTGCGCCAGCCGTTCCAGGCCCTGCGGCTATTTCTCGACCTGTTGTCGCCTTACGTGCCGGCCACTGGTTCCGGCCGTGTCGTCCTCGGCCATGCCGTGACGGCCTATGAAGGCGCCGAACGGCTGCTGACCGCCCTGATGGAAATCTCGCGCCTCGAAGCGGGGGCGGAGAGGCCGGTGGTGGAGACGGTGTCACTGGCGCCGATGCTCACTGAACTGGCCAATGAGGGGCGGCCGGTGGCTGCGGCCAAGGGGCTGTCGTTACGCCTGTACGCCACCGAGGCCGCAGTGGACAGCGACCCGGTGCTGCTGAAGCGCATCCTGCGCAACCTGATGGTCAATGCCATCCGCTACACGGACTCCGGTGGCGTCCTGTTGACCTGCCGCCGTCGCGATGGTCAGGTGGTGGCCGAGGTGTGGGACACCGGCTGCGGGATCCCCGACGACCAGATTAGCAAAATCTTCGAAGACTTCTACCAGCTCGACCGGGCCGATCGCGGCGAGGTAAAGGGGATGGGGCTTGGCCTCGCCATCGTCGCCAAGACGGCGCGGTTGCTCGGGCACCGGATTGGCGTTCGCTCCCGCCCCGGTCGCGGCTCGGTGTTCTCGGTGGAGATGCAGGGGGGGAGGCGGCCATATGAAAAGGGCCAGACCGTTACCGATCTGGCCCCCTCGTTTTGGCTCCGGAGGAGGGATTCGAACCCCCGACCAGGCGGTTAACAGCCGCCTGCTCTACCACTGAGCTACTCCGGATCACCGGCGACGCATGGTCACCTGGAAACCCATTCTCATGTCCCGGCTTCGGCCAGGATTTGGAGGCCGGGGCCGGAATTGAACCGACGTACGCGGATTTGCAGTCCGCTGCATAGCCACTCTGCCACCCGGCCCCGCCGGACACCCGCCGACATGAGGACCGTGCTTATACTCGTCTGCGCTGCCTCGGTCAAGCCGCTGTTGACGCCATTTGGAAGGGAAATCCGCAACCATTGTCTTCCGAACCGACGCCCGGTATATATCGCCAGAATCCTGGACTGGAGCCGAATGCGTCATGGACTTCGCCGCCGCCCGTAGAAACATGGTCGAGAACCAGATCCGCACCAATCGGGTCAACGATCCCGGCGTTACCGGTGCCCTGGGGGGGGTTCCGCGCGAAGTGTTCCTGCCCAAGGCCATGCGCGGCTTCGCCTATGTGGACGACGCCATTGAGGCGGCGCCCGGTCGCTGGATGATGCAGCCGCTGGTGCTGGCACGTCTGCTCCAGGCTACGGCCATCAAGCCCTCCGACGTGGTGCTGACCGTCGGCGACGCCACCGGATATGTCACTGCGGTGGCGGCCCGCCTGGCCAACACTGTGGTGTCGCTGGAATGCGATCCGGACCTGGCTCAGCGGGCCGGCGCCGCCCTCAGCGAACTGGGCATCGACAACGCCGCCATGGTGCAGGGGCCGCTGGCCAAGGGCTATCCCGCCCAAGGGCCTTATGGCGTCATCATCTTCGCCGGCTCGGTGGACGATATCTCGGCCGTGATCTGCCGTCAGCTTGCCGACGGTGGCCGTGCCGTCGCCGTGGTCGATGGTGGCCGGGGACCGGGTAAGGCGACGCTGGTGGTGCGGGTGGCTGACACCTATGGCCGGCGCGTGCTGTTCGAGGCCGCTGTCCCGGCCTTGCCGGGGTTTTCGTCAAAATCCCATTTTTCGCTTTGAAGAATTCATCGACAAAGGTGATATGCACCCTTGCCGAAAGTTAAGTTGAGGTCGGGTATGCACTGCGGGTAGAGGTGGTGCCTGTCTATCAGTAGTCTTACCTTGACTGCCATCTTGCCCATTTCATTCCAATCTGCACATCAGATGCAATGCGTTCTCGCTGCGCTCTGTGCTGTATGTCTGTGGGATGGGAATATTACTTGATCTTCCGTTAAACCAAGATATTGTTCCACGGAGAAATTCGCGCGCCGGGTTGCTGGATGGACCGACGTTGCCGGGAAGGTGTCGAATGAGGAAAGTCTGCTGCCTGTTGGCCGGTGCTGTGCTCGCCAGTTCCGGCGCTTCCGAAGGTGTTCAAGCCGAGACCCTGGACGACGTGCTGGTGTCCGCCTATGTCTCGAATCCCACCCTGCTGGCCCGTCGGGCCCGCCTGCGCGCCACCGATGAAAGCGTGCCGCAGGCGTTGGCCAACTGGCGTCCGACGGTGACGTTGAGCGGAAATGCCGGTAAGGGGCAGTATTTCAGCAACGTCGCCACCAACATCGATCAGACTCGCACGCCCCGCGACTATAGCATGTCGTTGTCGCAGCCGCTCTATCGTGGCGGCCGAACCACCGCCGCCACCGCGCAGGCCGAGAACACCGTGCTGGCCGAGCGGGCGCTGCTCGACGCATCCGAGCAAAGCATTCTGCTCAATGCCGCCACCGCCTATCTCAATGTGGTGCGCGACGAGCAGGTCCTTAAGCTCAGTGTTAACAACGAGCAGGTTCTGCGCCGCCAGCTCGACGCGGCGCAGGAACGATTCCGCGTCGGCGAGATCACTCGCACCGACGTCAGTCAGGCCGAGGCCCGTCTGGCCCGCGCCACCGCCGACCGCGTCGCGACCGAAGGCACCCAACAGAACTCGCGTGCCAACTACATCAACCTGATCGGTCATCCGCCGGAAAACCCGCAGGCGCCGGCCAAGGCGGTGGCGGTGCCGTCCAGCCTCGACGAGGCCAATGCCCTCGCCCTGGCCAAGAACCCCAATGTCGTGGCCGCCGACTACACCTACAAGGCGGCGGTGGACGGTGTCGATCTGGTGCACGGCGAACTGCTGCCCACGGTGGCGGCGACCGGCAAATATACCCGCGCCCTGCACGAATCGAGCCTTTCCTCCGAGACCGAGACCAAGGAAGCGCTGTTGACCTTGTCGGTGCCGATCTACGAGGCCGGCGCGGTCTATTCGCGCCTGCGCGCTCAAAAGCACACCGCCGGCCAGCGCCGTATCGAGGCCGACCAGACCCGACGCGATGCGTTGGAGACCACCACCCGGGCGTGGGAGGACGTGCAATCGGCCCGGGCCCGCATGCGCTCTTTCGAGACGCAGATCCGCGCCTCCGAGCTGGCCCTGGCCGGTGTCGAGGAGGAGGCCAAGGTCGGCTCGCGCACCGTGCTCGACGTGCTCGACGCCGAGCAGGAATTGTTCGACGCCCGTGTCAATCTGGTCCGCGCCCAGCGCGACCATATGGTCGCCATTTTCCAGTTGCGTTCCGGCCTTGGGCAGATGACGGCATCGGCGCTTGCCCTGCCGGTGGAAATTTACGACCCCGTCAAGCACTATGACGATGTCCGCGGCCAGTGGATCGGTTCGGGTATCGACAAGGAAAAGGGGTACGAGTAACTTGCAGGGGGGCCCGATGGTTCGCGGGGGCGAACACAAGTTCTTCGGTGGGCCCGCATAATTTAATGATTCGTTACGAATCGTGCGGCATGATGCCCCGAGCACCCGGTGCGCGGGCACACTGAGGACTGAAAAGTCGAGCCATGGCAGACGACAAGGCCCAAACAGAACCATCCATGGAGGATATCCTCGCCTCCATCCGACGAATCCTGTCGGAGGATGAAGTCGAGGAAAAGCCCAAGGCTCCACCGCCGGAGCCCGAGCCCGCTCCCCCGCCACCTCCGCCACCACCACCTCCGCCGCCTCCGCCGCCTCCGCCGCCGGCTGCATCCTCGTCGCAGGACGATATCGACGCCCTGTTCGCGTCCCCCCCGAGCCTGCCCGAGCCCGAGCCGGAGTTCGAACCTGAGCCGCTGGTCCTTGAGATCGAGGACGATGTCCTCGAACTGACCGAGGACATGGTGTTGGAAGAGCCGGAGCCTATCCCGGCGTTCAACATCGACGATTTCAAGCCCGACGTCGGCTTCGACGAGCCCGAGCCCGAGCCGCCGCCGGTGGTGATGGCCGCCGCCCGCGTCAGCCGCGACCTCGACGACGAGCCGCGTTACCGCCCTCGGCCGCAGCCGATGGATGACGATGAGCCGCTGGTGTCGCGTCCGGTCGAAAATCGCAGCACGTCGCTGTTGTCCGATCTCGCCCGCGAAATCGTGCGCCAGCGCTCCATCGGCCTGGGCAACGGCGGCATCACCCTTGAGGACATGGTGCGTGAACTGCTGCGCCCGGTGTTGAAGGAATGGCTCGACGAGAACCTGCCCTACATGATCGAGCGTATCGTCAAGAAAGAGATCGAGAAGATGGTAAACCGCGCCGAAGATTATTAATCTCTGGCGGTTTTCGCAAAACGGGGCGGCCCGGCGAAAGCGGGGCCGCCCTTCGCTGTTTTGGGGTCCCGGCCAGTCCGTGCGGGCCCGCTTGTCCGAGGGAAGAGAGCATGTCCATGCTGGAGAAGACCTACAGCCCCGCCGATGTCGAGCCGCGGCACTATCAGGCCTGGGAGGACTCAGGGGCGTTCGCCGCCCACACCGACGCGGCCGGCAAGCCCTACACCATCATGATGCCGCCGCCCAACGTCACCGGCAGCCTGCATATGGGGCACGCGCTGACCTTCACCCTGCAGGACGTGCTGACCCGCTTCCACCGCATGCGGGGCCGCGATGCACTGTGGCAGCCCGGCACCGATCACGCCGGCATCGCCACCCAGATGGTGGTCGAGCGCCAGCTCGAAGCGCAGAAGGTCACCCGCCACCACCTGGGCCGCGACAAGTTCATCGAGCGGGTGTGGGAGTGGAAGGCCGAATCGGGCGGTACCATCACCCGCCAGCTGCGTCGCCTGGGCGCCTCGCCGGACTGGGCGAAGGAACGCTTCACCATGGACGAGGGGCTGTCCCACGCCGTCCGCACGGTGTTCGTCGCCTTGCATAAGCAGGGCCTGATCTATCGCGACCAGCGGCTGGTCAACTGGGACCCCAAGCTGCACACCGCCATTTCCGACCTCGAAGTCGAGCAGCGCGAGATCAAGAGCCACATGTGGCACCTGCGCTATCCCGTCGAGGGCATGGCGGACACCTTCATCACGGTGGCAACCACCCGGCCCGAGACCATGCTGGGCGACACCGGCGTGGCGGTGAACCCCGAGGACGAGCGCTACACCCATCTGGTGGGCAAGATGGTGCGGCTGCCCATCGTCGGTCGCCTGATCCCCATCGTCGCCGATGAGTATTCCGACCCGACCAAGGGCACCGGCGCGGTCAAGATCACTCCGGCGCACGACTTCAATGACTTCGCGGTGGGCCGCCGCCACGACCTGGCGGTGATCAACATCTTCGACCGCGACGCCAAGGTGAACGACAACGTCCCCGATGCCTATCGCGGCCTCGACCGCTATGAGGCGCGCAAGAAGGTGGTGGCGGAGTTCGAGGAACTGGGCCTGCTGGAGAAGATCGAGCCCCACACCCACATGGTGCCCTATGGCGACCGCTCCGGTGTGGTCATCGAGCCGTGGCTGACCGACCAGTGGTATGTGGACGCCGCCACCCTGGCCAAGCCGGCCATCGAGGCGGTGGAGACCGGCAAGACCCGCTTCGTCCCCAAGCATTGGGAGAACACCTACTACGAGTGGATGCGCAACATCCAGCCATGGTGTATCTCGCGCCAGATTTGGTGGGGCCATCAGGTGCCGGCGTGGTACGGCCCCGACGGCTCCATCTTCGTCGAGATGGACGAGGCGGCGGCGCAGGCGGCGGCGCAGGTCCATTACGGCCGCGCGGTCGAGCTGACCCGCGACACCGATGTGCTCGACACCTGGTTCTCCTCGGCACTGTGGCCGTTCTCGACCCTGGGCTGGCCGGAAAAGACCCCCGAGCTGGCGCGCTACTACCCCACCGACGTGCTGGTCACCGGCTTCGACATCATCTTCTTCTGGGTCGCCCGCATGATGATGATGGGCATCCACTTCATGGGCGACGTGCCGTTCAAGGACATCTATATCCACGCCCTGGTCCGCGACGAGAAGGGCCAGAAGATGTCGAAGTCCAAGGGCAACATCATCGACCCCCTCGACCTGATCGACAAATACGGCTGTGACGCGCTGCGCTTCACCCTGGCGGCGCTGGCCGCCCAGGGCCGTGACATCAAGCTGGCCGAGGCCCGCGTCGAGGGCTATCGCAACTTCGCCACCAAGCTGTGGAACGCCGCCCGCTTCTGCCAGATGAACGAATGCCGCCCGGTGGCCGGCTTCGACCCCAAGTCGGTGACGGAAACCGTCAACCGCTGGATCGTCGGCAAGACCCAGGAAGCGGCCGACCGCGTGGCGGTGGCCCTCGACGGCTACCGTTATGACTCGGCGGCCGGGGCGTTGTACCAGTTCGTCTGGGGCAATTTCTGCGACTGGTATCTGGAATTCGCCAAGCCGATCCTGCAGGGCGCAGCCGAAACGCCCAAGGCCGAGACGCGGGCGACGGCGGCCTGGGTGCTCGATCAGATTCTCCACATCATGCACCCTGTCATGCCTTTCATCACCGAGGAGCTGTGGCAGCATCTCGGCAGCCGCTCCGAGATGCTGATGCTGCGGCCGTGGCCCAGGCTGGAGGGGCTGCACGATGCAGCGGCCGAATCCGAAATGGACTGGGTGGTGCGGGTGGTCTCGGCCGTGCGCGGCGTGCGCTCCGAGATGAACGTGCCGCCCTCCGCCCAGGTCGATTTGCTGGCGTCCGGGCTGACCGAGGCCAAGGTCGGCTGGGCCGCGACTCATGGCGAGCTGATCCTGCGCCTGGCCCGCCTGGCGGTGTTCGAACCCAAGGCTGCTCCCGAACGCACGGCGCAGGCCTTCTCGCATGGCGCCGCCCAGATCGTGGTGGACGAGGCGACCCTGGTGCTGCCGCTCGCCGGCGTCATCGACGTCGATCGCGAGCGGGCGCGCCTGCAAAAGGAGGCGGCCCGCCTGCAAGGCGAGATCGACAAGGTGGACAAGAAGCTGGGCAACGCCGATTTCCTCGCCCGTGCTCCCGAAGAGGTGGTCGAGGAGCAGCGCGAACGCCGTGACGAATGGTCTACGGCCTTGGCCCGTCTCAATGAAGCGTTGGAGCGGCTATCGGGAGCATAGTGTCGTGCCTGTTCCCGTGGTATCACCATTCGGGGATCGAACGCCGCGTGCGTGAGGCGGGAGGAGCATGGCCGATTTCGCCAGTCGCATTGCCCGAGGGCTGACCATCCGCTACATCGCCGTTCTGGCGGTGCTGGGCGCGTCGGCGTTCGCGTCGTTCCTGGGGGTGGTAAACCTCGTCGGCGACATGGAGGCGGGCCGCGACCTACTGGCGCTGCACAGCGTGGTGCTGCTGCTGACCTTCTTGGTGCTGGTGCTGTCGGCCATCGGCGTGTTTCAGCCCATGGTCCAGCGTATCGAGCATGACATCGAGGAGCGCTGCCGCAGCGAGCAGGATCTGCGCGACAGCGAAACCCGCCTGTGGCAGATGCTGGAGGAGAGCCCGGTCGGGGTTTCGGTGTCGCGCCGTTCGGATGGCCGCATCGTCTTCGCCAACCGGCGGTTCACCGACATTCTCGGCATGAACAAGGACGAGTTTCTTGGCTCGTCGGCCCGTGATCACTATGTCGACGCCGCCCAGCGGGCGCATGTGCTGTCCGAATTGCGCCGGCTGGGCCATATCGACGACGCCGAGGTGGAATTCCGCCGTAAGAGCGGCCTGCCGTTCTGGAGCCTGCTGACCCTGCGCCCCACCCGCATCGGCGGCGAGGACGTCAACCTCGCCTGGATCTACGACATCACCGAGCGCAAGGCAGCCGAGGAAAAGATCCTTTTGGCTGCCAAGGTACTGGAGACCGCCGGTGAAGGCGTGCTCATCACCAACGCCCGCAACGAGATCATCTTCGTCAATCCGGCCTTCACCACCATTACCGAATACACCGCCGACGAGGTGGTGGGGAAGGATCCCAGCTTTCTTAAATCGGGCCGCCACGACGCCGAGTTCTACGATGCCATGTGGCGGACACTGGAGGTCACCGGCCGCTGGCGTGGCGAGGTGTGGAACCGGCGCAAGTCGGGCGAGTTCTTCGCCGAGTGGCTGTCGGTCACTATCATCCGCGACTCCGGCGGCTCGGTAACCCATTACGTGGCGGTGTTCTCGGATATCACCCACCGCAAGGAGGACGAGGAGCGGGTGTGGCGGCAGGCCAATTACGATGCGCTGACCGGCCTGCCCAACCGCGCCCTGTTCACCGACCGCCTCGCCCAGGCGGTGCGCCAGGGCAAGCGCGACGACAAGAAGGTGGCGCTGCTGTTCATTGACCTCGACGGCTTCAAGCAGGTCAACGACACGTTGGGCCACGCGGCCGGTGACGTGCTGTTGCAGCAGACGGCGATCCGGCTGATGGAATGCATGCGGGCGAGCGATACCGTGGCGCGCCTGGCCGGCGACGAATTCACCGCCATCGTCCAGGATGTGCGCGATGGCGAGGCGGCCGGCGTGGTGGCCGGCAAGATCATCGAGCGGCTGGCCGAGCCCTTCCGGTTGGAGGCAGGCTTGGCACAGGTGCACGCCTCCGTCGGTGTCGCCCTCTATCCCGATCACGCCGAAGAAGAGGCCGCACTGGTCGCGGCGGCCGATCAGGCCATGTATGCGGTAAAACGTCACGGCAAGAATAACTGGCGGTTCGCGGGATCGTCATAGGCGAAATTTATGCTATACGTTGATGATGTGATTGTCCTTTCGGAGGGGGAAGATGTTCGGAAGGACGGTATCATTTCGCGTAAAGTTGCGGGTTGGCATCGCGGTGATGTTCCTCAGCTTCATGTTGCCGCTCACTGCGATCATGACCGGCGCCCTCTACCGGCAGAACTCCCACCTCGCGGTGCAACTGGCAGAAGCCGCCATGGACAACACCACCAGCGACGTGGTGGGAGGGGTGCGCGCCCTGTTGAGCCCCATGGCACGGGTGGTGGATCTGTCGGTGGCCTTCGGCAAGGCCGAACGCGATTCTCTGCGCCGGGTCGAGGGCTTGCGTCCCCTGGTGGACGTGCTCGATAAATTCACCGATCTCTATGCCCTGTTCTTCGGCTTCGCCAAGGACGGCGCCTTCTACGAGGTCATCCGTGTGCCGCCGCCGGGACAGCCCGGGCTTAAGAACCGTAACCCGCCGGCTAGCGCCCGCTATGCGCTCCGCATCATCGATACCATCGACGGCGAGCGGGTCGATAGTTGGATCTACATCGCCAAATGGGGCGAGGTGGTGGGGGTGGAACGGCCCAAGGCGACCTATGATCCGCGGACGCGGCCGTGGTACGCCGCCGCCCTGGCCACCAGCGAGATCGCCACCTCCAGCCTGCATGTCTTCAGTAGCATCGGTCGGCCGGGCCTGACCCTGTCGCGGCAACTGGCCACCGACGATGGTGAGGTGATCGCGGTTTTCGCGGCCGACCTGTCCGTCGAGACCCTGTCGCGTGTGCTGGCCGAGCATCGCGTCGGCGGCAACGGGGTGGTGTTCATCCTGGACGAGCAGCAGCGCCTGCTGGGTCATCCCGAACCCGACCGTGTGCTGGTCGACGTCAACGGCCATCTGGAAATCGCCAAGGCGGTGGATTTCTCCGACCCGGTGCTGGCCGATGCCGTCAGGAAGCGCACCGCCGGGGCCGGTGATCGCTTCCGAGCCCCCCTGGGGCCGAAGGGTGAGGAGTACATGGTTTCGTTCAGCCGCTTCCCCGAGAATTTCGGCAAGGACTGGACCATCGGCGTCATCGCCGCCGAAAGCGATTTCGTCGGCCCGCTGCGCCGCGCCAGCGCCATGATCGTGCTGATCGGCCTGACCTTCCTGGTGCTTGCCAGCATCGCGGTGGTATGGGTGTCGCGCCTGCTGACCAAGCCCATTCAGGCGCTCACTGAAGAGACCGATCGCATCCGCAATCTGGATCTGGCCAGCGAGGTCAAGGTGCGGAGCTCGGTGCTGGAGGTCCAGACCCTGGCCGAAGCCCTGGGGACCATGAAGACGGCGCTGAGAAGCTTCGGCGCCTATGTCCCCAAGGGCGTGCTGAAAGGCATCGTCGACAGCGGCGTCGGCACCGAGGTCGGCGGTGAGCGCCGCGAGTTGACCATCATGTTCACCGACGTCAAGGGCTTCACCCGGACCAGCGAGAACATGGCGCCCGAGGACGTTCTCAACCAGCTGTCCATCTATTTCGAGGGCATTTCCCGCGTGCTTGACGCCCACAACGGCGTCATCGACAAGTTCATCGGCGACGGGGTCATGGCGATGTGGAATGCGCCGCAATTGGATGCCGACCACGTCGTCAACGCGTGTGCCGCCATGCTGGCCTGCCGTGCCATCATCCATCATCTCAACACCGATCTCGTCGCCAACAATTATCCGCCTATGCCGACCCGCTTCGGGCTGCACACGGCGGTGGCGGTGGTGGGCAATGTCGGCAGTCACGACCGGATGCAATACACCGCGCTGGGGGCGGCGGTGAACCTTGCGTCGCGGGTCGAGTCCCTCAACAAGCCGTTCGGAACCGAAATGCTGGTCACCGGCGCGGTGGAAGAGGCGGCGCGCGAGCGCTTCGTGTTCCGTCCGCTGGGGCCGGCGGTGGCGTCCGGCACCTCGACACCGGTGCTGCTATTCGAATTGGTGGGAGCGGTGGGCGATGCCCCTCACGCCGCCACCGCCGACGATCTGCTCCGTGTCGCCGGCTGGCGCGAGGCCTATGTCGCCTATGTGGACGGCGACTGGGCCCGGGCCGCCGAGGCCTTCCGTGCCCATCACCGACGCTATCCCGACGATTTGGCCTGCCGCCTGCTGCTCGACCGTACCCAGCTCAACGCCGCCGACCCCGAGCGGGCCGACTTTGCCCTTCATTTCAGCGAGAAATAGGTCATGGCCCGCCCTTTCATCGCCCGCGCCGGGTTTGCCCTTGTGATGTTGCTGGCGGTGGCCGCCCTGCCGGCTCGCGCCGCGGACAAGGTGGTGGATGTCTTCATCGCCCACGCCCAGCCCCAGGATGCCAACGCTGATCCCGCCGCTATCATGGTGTCGGAGTTCCGGCGCCGGTTGGGGGAGTTGAGCGGCGGCACGCTGAAGGCCGGCATCTTTCCCGATGGTCAATTGGGCGGCAACCGCGACATGGCCCAACTGGTGTCGAAAGGTGTGATCCAGTCGGCATTGGTGACGGTCGGCGGTATCGCGCCGCTCTATCCGTTGATCACAGTGACCGGGATGCCGTTCGCCCTGGACAGTATCGAGGCCGCCTATGCCCTGTATGATGGCCCCTTCGGCCAATCCCTCGCGGCGGATATGGAGCGTCGTACCGGGCTGGTGGTGCTGGGATTCGGCGATGCCGGCGGCCTTCACATCCTGACCAATTCGCGACGGCCGGTGCGGTCGCCCACGGATCTGGCGGGCCTCAAGATCCGCACCATACCGGGCTACAAATCCCTCGACGCCATGATTCGCGGACTGGGGGCCAAGCCGGTAAACGTATCCTCGCGCGAGGAATTCCAGTCGCTGGAAGCCGGCATCATCGACGGACAGATGAATCCGGCGTCGGTGGTGGTGGCGCGGCGCTACGATCAGGTGCAGGCCCATGCCACCCTGACGGGGCATCTCTATGCACCATATGTCTGGATCTACAATCGTGATGCCTTCATCCGGCTGTCCGCCGCCGAACAGGAGGCGGTGCGCGAGGCCGCCCGTCGGGCGGTGGCGGCTGGACGGGCGCTGAGTGCTCAGTTGGACCAGTCGGAGCGCGGCGCGGCCGGCCTCGGCAAGCGCATGCGGATCCATGTCCCCAGCGCGGCGGAACGTGCCGCCTTCAAGGCTTCCTGCCAACCCGCGGTGGCGGAGGCCTTGGGCAAGACGCTGGGCGACGAGGGTGTCAACCTGCTTGCCGATTTCATGACGGCGGCGCGCCAAGCCAACGAGAAGGGGCGCCGCCGCTAGGACCTCCATGGGTGGACTATGCTTTCGCGCAGAGCCGCCGTTCCATCCAATCGTGCCAGTGTGGGGTGCTGGAAGCCTCGCCATTGGCCGCCAGCGCGTTCATGTCGCGTGACATGGACCGGTTCATGCGGATCAGGGATTCAACCTCGCCGTCGTTGATACCGCGCTGGGCTCGCGCCACCGCCCTGGTGGAGAGCTCCACCATCCGCTGTGGCACCGTCCAGCCGAGCGCTTCGGCGGTCCGGGCGAGCTCGCGCCAAGTGATACCGTTGGTCTCCAGCGCCTTGAGGAAGGCTTCGGCGTCGCTGGCTGCGTCCAAGAGGTCGGCGGCCGCGTCAAGGGACTGCGCCAGTTGGCGAGCGACGGCATCACTTCCCGGCGGCCAATGCCCAGTTGCCATGGCGTCCTCCCGAAATGATCTGAGGAGAACGAATGGTAGAGACGAAACCGTGGGGGAAACAGTCACCTTTCGGCATAGCCCGGTGAAGCTGACGTATGTCCAGTAAACTCCTTATTCCGGCGCATCGGCCCGCTCACCATCCTCGTCCTCCTCATGCTCGTCCGTGTCGTGTTCGCCCTCGCCCTGGTTGATCGCTTCCTCGTCCTCGAACTGATCGTCCACCGCCTCGGCGAGCCGGGGGGCAACGACGGCCGCCGCCGCCGCCGCGCGCGCGGGCCGTCCGCTGGGCAGGCGGGCGGTGGGGACGAAATCGTGATGACATTTCGGGCAGGTGATGGGGCTGCGGTCGAGGTCGTAGAAGTTGGCGCCACAATGGGAACAGTGGCGCTTGCTGCCGCGGTTGGCCTGGGGCATGGCGTCCTCCGGGAGAGAGCGATGAGGCATCGCCGTCAGGTGGCGTCCCAACCTCCCGTAGTCCAGTCCACCCCTCCGAATCCCGTATGCCGCCGGGGTCAGGCTAGGCGCATGACGAATGTCCGGAACGGCTTGTCTTCACGGATGATGTGCTCCAGCAGCCAGCGCTGAAAGAACTCGGCCGCTTCGTGGGTGATCCGCCACACCTCATCCCGGTCGGCGCTGGCCTGGGTCCGGGTGTGCAGGGTGCGGGCCTGGGCCATCAGACGTTCGTGTTCGGCGCGGTGGCGGGCGAGATCGGGGTAGCCGTTGCGGTCGAGCAGGCTCTCCTCGGCGGCGAAGTGCTCGGCGGCATGGACGATCAGCCGGCCCATGATGGGGGACAGCTGATGCAGCGCCGCTTCGGCCGCCGCGGCGCTGAGAAACTCATTGGCCAGCTCGATCAACTGGCGGTGATCGGCGTCGATCGCCGGCACGCCGGTCTTGTATTCGTCATTCCATTCGATGCGGTGCAGGTTCACCGGACCCTCCTTGCCAACTATTCAATATGCTGCGGCAACGTCAAGGAACGGTTAAAGCGAAAGTAATGGCCAGTCAGGTGTTCACCGCCCTCGACAGGGTCTCGACGGCGGCGTGGAACATGGCCTCGGTCAGGCGTCCGGTATTGGTGTTGTAACGTGAGCAGTGGTAGCTGTCGGCCAGGATCAGGCCGCCGGGAAGCCGGTGCAGGCCCGCGTGGCTGAACGGCCAGGCGCTTCTGGTCAGGCCGAGGGTGACCAGCACCTGGTCGTGCGAGCCGCGCCCCAGGCACAGCAGGCCGGCGAGATTGGGCATGGCGGCGATCTCGGCCGCCAGGAACGGCCGGCAGGCGGCGAACTCGGCGGGAATCGGCTTGTTGGCCGGCGGCACGCAACGTACCGCGTTGGTGACTCGGCAGCCCACCAGCTCGAAGCCGTCGTCGGCGCTGGCACCATAGCTGCCCCGTGCCAGGCCATAGCGGGCCAGGGTGGCATAGAGCAGGTCGCCGGCATAGTCGCCGGTGAACGGCCGACCGGTGCGGTTGGCGCCCTTCAGCCCCGGCGCCAGCCCGACCACCAGGATGCGGGCGTCGAGGCTGCCGAACGAGGCGACCGGGGCGTTGTGCCAATCGGCGAAGGCGGCGCGATTGGCACAGCGGAAGGTGGCCAGCCGTGGGCACAGCGGGCAGTCGCGGCTGGGCTCCATCGGCCGCAAAGGGGCAATGTTCATCTCAATTCAATGCTCGTCGTGGCATCTCAATGCTCGTCGTGACCGCCATGTTGCTGCGGGTAACGATCCTCGCGATGAATCGGATTGCGGGCAATCTGCTGCTCCAGTTCCAGCAGCTCGACGAAGGTGTCGGCCTGGCGGCGCAGCTCGTCGGCCACCATGGGCGGCTGCGAGCGGATGGTGCTGACCACCGAGACCCGCACGCCCTTGCGCTGCACCGCCTCGACAAGGCGGCGAAAATCGCCGTCGCCGGAAAACAGCACGACGTGGTCGAGGTGCTGGGCCATCTCCATGACGTCGATGGCCAGCTCGATATCCATGTTGCCCTTGATCTTGCGCCGCCCCATGGCATCGGTGAATTCCTTGGTCGGCTTGGTCACCATGGTGTAGCCGTTGTAGTCCAGCCAATCCACCAGCGGCCGGATGGGCGAATACTCCTGGTCCTCCATCAGCGCGGTGTAATAAAAGGCGCGGATCAGGCGGCCCTTGCCGGCGAACAGGTCGAGCAGCTTCTTGTAGTCGATGTCGAACCCCAGCGCGCGTGCCGCGGCATAGAGGTTCGAGCCGTCGATGAACAGGCCGATGCGCTCGGTCGAGTAGAATGGCATGAAGGTATCGCTTTCAAAAAAATGCGTGGATGGGCGGCCAAGGTGGCACGCCCGCAATAGCGCAGAAATTAGGGCTCCGGCCGGCGCCCCGCAAGGGCATTCAAGGTCAGGGTCACCGTTACGCCAACGCCTCTTCCCAGCGCACCTCACCGCGCGGGAAGGCGGCGGGAACATCGAGCGCCGTGCCCAGGCGATGCAGGTAGTCGGTGCGCGCAATCTCCACCGCACCGAACTGCTGCAGGTGGTCGGTGACGAACTGGGTGTCGAGCAGCCGGTAGCCGCCGTGGTTCAGGCGCGCCACCAGATGCACCAGCGCCACCTTGGAGGCGTCGGTGGCGCGGCTGAACATGCTTTCACCGAAGAAGGCGCCGCCGAGGCCAAGGCCGTACAGCCCGCCCATCAGCCTTCCGTCGGCCCAGGCCTCCACCGAGTGGGCGAGGCCAAGGTGGAACAGTTCGGTGAACAGGCGGACGATCTCGTCGTTGATCCAGGTTTCGGCTCGGTCGGGCTGGGGCGCGGCGCAGCCGCGCATGACCTCCTCGAAGGCGGTGTCGCAGCGGATTTCGAACGGAGCGCGTCGCAGCGTGCGCCTGAGGCTGTGGGAGACGTGGAACGCCTCCAGCGGCAGGATGCCCCGCTGGTCGGGGTCGATCCAGTAGAGGCGGGAGTCGGACCCACTCCGCGCCATGGGAAAAATGCCCATGGCGTATGCACGGAGCAGCAGATCGGATGTCAACGGCCGCATGGCACCTCTCCGGCCACGCCCTTGACATATTGTCCCCAACGGGGATTTCCAGGGGCGCCCGCTATGGTTTTACCCTATTGCCACGCACTCATAAAGCCTGCCTCAGCCGAGGCTGCGCACCATCTCGGCGATGCCGCGCCAGATGATCTCGATACCGATGCACAGCAGCAGCAGGGCGAACAGGCGCATGATGGCGTCGGTCAGGGTGCGGCCCAGCAGTCCCTCGGTGCGGTCGGCGAAGCGAAAGCACAGGTAGATCAACGCGCTGATCGCCAGCGAAGCCGCCACGGCGCCTAAGAGGGCCAGCGACGGGCCGCCGCCGGCCAAAGGCTGGCTGGTGCCCAGAGCGATGGTGACGGCGATGGTGCCGGGCCCGGTGGTCAGCGGCATGGTCAGGGGATAGAACGCCGCCGATTTCAGGCCCTCGGGAGTGGTCTCCACCTCGACGTCGCGGTCGGTGGCCCCCGTCTTGGCGTTCAGCAGCCGCCAGCCCGCCACCGCGATCACCAGACCGCCGCCCACCCGTAGCGCCGGGATGGAAACTCCGAATACCGTCAGCACCGCCGCCCCGATGTAGAGCGAACCGTTGACGATGAAAAAGGCGTAGATCGCCACCCGTCCCGCCAGATCGGCGCGTTGGCGGGGGGTGGCGCTGCGGGTGTGGGCCAGGAACATGAAGGCGCTGCCCGGCGGATTGACGATCGGGAACAGCGAGCCGAAGACCAGCAGGAAGGTGTTCAGGGCGTCTTGCACGACCAGCAGGCTCCGCATGGGCTCGATGCCCACCGCTGACCATAGTCCCGGCGCGCCGCTGCGACAATCGGAGTCCCTGGTCCCGCGAATTGCCTGTGGGGGGTAGACGAATGACATGGGCGTACATATCTTCTTTGTAGGGATTCCCTTTCTCGTGCGCGTGTTCTCCTTCAGGGCAAAGAGATGATCAAGCGCAAGCCAAAATCGCTGGTGGGCATACTTGTCTCGATCATCCTGGTCGCCATGTTCGCGCCGGCGCTGGTGGTGGGTTGGATGGGGTACAGCTCGGCGTTCGAGAGCATCCGCGACGAGAAGATTCGCAGCGTCGGGCGTGTCGCCGATGCCCGTCGCGACCAACTGGTGACCATCTTCAACCGAACGACGGCCAGGACGCAGGCCTTCCTCAAGGATATCTCGGAACGCTGCGCCAATGAGGTCTGCGCCACCGAGGCGCTGCACTCCCTGCTCACCAGCGAGCGTGCCCTGGGCGCCGTTTTGCGCCTACCTGGCGGCGATGTCGTCGAGGTGGGAACCGGGGGCGTCCGCCTCGACGGCGAAGTCGCGTTTCCCCCTGGCCAGTTGGCCCGCTTTTCCGAGCCTGTGCCCGGCGGCGACCGCACCTACCATATGGTCACCGCCGGTGTTCTGGGAGGGGTGAGGCTGGTGATGACGTTCCCGGTCAGCCTGTTGCAGGACCTGTTCGTCAACATGCCCGATCTTGGCCAGTCGGGTGAAACCTTTCTGTCCGACCCCAATGGCTTTTTCATCACCAAGGCAAGGTACCCTTCGGTTCAGGGGCACAGCCACCCCATCTCCGCCCGCCCGATGCAGGCTTGCCTGTCGGCGCGGGACGGCGAGGTGCTGGACGAGGATTATCGCGCGGTAGAGATCATCCACGGCTACCGCTTCGTGCCCCAGATCGGCGGCGGCTGCATCATGGCCCATATCGACCAGGAGGAGGCGTTCGCGCCGATGCGGGAACTCGGCTGGCGCCTGATCGCCATGTCCTTGGCGTTTGCGGGCGTGCTCAGCCTGATCGCGGTCCGCATCGCCCGGGGCATCATCGCCCCCGTCGCCAATCTCACCCTGGCGACCCGGGAAATCATTGCCGGCAACTACGACGCCCGCGCCGAGGTGACCGGGAGCAACGAGGTCAGCGAGCTGGCGCGCTCCTTCAACCGCATGTCGGAGAGGCTGCAACTGACGCTGGGCGAATTGCGCGAGCACAAGGAGCGACTGGAGGAGCGCGTATCCCAGCGCACCATGGAGCTGGAGGCCGTCAACAAGACGCTGGCGGTCCTCAGCATCAGCGACGGCCTGACCGGGCTGGCCAATCGTCGCCACCTCGACGAGGTATTGGAACGCGAATGGCGGCGGGCCATCCGCGCCAGCCAGCCGATCTCCTTCATTCTGCTGGATGTCGACCACTTCAAGGCCTTCAACGACCACTACGGCCATCAGGCGGGAGACGACTGCCTGATCCGCATCGCCGCCGTGCTGGCCGACCATGTCCAGCGGGCAAGCGAGCTGGCGGCCCGCTACGGCGGCGAGGAATTCGCCATCATCCTGCCCGAGACCACCGCGGCCGATGCCGCCGCGCTGGCCGACACCGTCCGACAGGCGGTGCTGCGCCTGGCCATCCCGCACGAGATGTCGTCGTCGGGCGTGGTGACCATCAGCCTCGGCGTCTTCACCCGGGTGCCGAACGCCCGTGAAGGCGTGTCGACCCTGATCGCCGAGGCCGACAAGGCGCTTTACCGCGCCAAGCTCGCCGGCCGTAACCGGCTGGAGGTTGCAGCTATTGGGAAGACGTCGTTACTTCAATGAACGGGACTGTCCTGGACGTCGATCCCCCTAAGACCGTGCCACCGCCCGGCTGGTGCTGCGGCCGCGCGTCGGGGTGTGGGGGATGAAGGCACCGCGGGTATAGGCGGCGCGCGTCACCATGATCGCCTTGAGGCCCCAGCCGGTGAGGGCCGCCAGCGCTCCGCCGACCATCGCCGCCGCTGTGAAGCCCGCCAATCCCGCCGCCAGCAGCACCATGGCTGCCAGCCGCGAGGCCTGCAACAGGCGCACTTCGGGGCGGGTGAACCACGCCAGGGTTCCGGCGGGCGCCTTGGCCTCGATCATTCCCCGGCGATAGGCCTCGCGCGCCGCCTCGCGCACCACGGCGGCGGTCAGCGCCACCGCGATCATGGCGGTGGAGGGCTCGGCCAGCACCAGGAAGGCGCCGCTGCCCTCGGCCAGGCCGGTCAGCAGGATCAGCGGCACCGTGCGGCGGTGCGACCAGGCCGGGATGGCGCGCGACGCCTTGAGGATGCGCGCCTGGCAATAGAGGAAGCCGGCCGCCAGCACCGCCGCCGCGCCCAGCAGCATGGGCTCGCCGAACCACACCGAGGCGGCGCCGCAGGCCATCATCGGCGCGGCAAGGATGCCTTCGCGAGTCATCCACGAGGTCTGCGGGTGGAAGAACACGTTGAGCGCCCGCCACGGCTTGCCGATCTCCAGCCAGACCAGCGACAGCCCGAGGCCGACGCAGGCCAGGCCGGCCAGCAGCGGCAGCGTCACCTCATGGCCGAGTACGGATGCCAGCGCCGAAGCCAGCACCAGACCGCTGCCGGTGCCGCCGCCGATGAAGTTGCCGGCGGCCCGTAGATCCCAATGGCGCTGACGGCGAGCGGTATTCATCTGCCTCATAGCGGCGCTTCCTTGTCCCAGAGATAATAGAAGCCGGGGCCGGTGCCCTCGGACTCGTGCATGCGGAACCATTTGTTCTCGGCGATCAGCCGCGACACCTCGCTGCCGGGATCGTCAAGATCGCCGAAGCGTAACGCGCCCGAGATGCAGCCCTGGGTGCAGGCCGGCGTCGCCTCCATGTCGCGCCCCGGTACCAGTCCCTTGGCAAGGCCGGCGTCGATGCGGTCGATGCAGAAGGTGCACTTGGTCGCCACCCCCACATGGCGTGGATCGAAGCGCTTGCGTTCAGCTGCCATGGGCTGGGCGCCGAAGGCGAAGTCCGGCGCGTCGATCTTGTAGCGGGCGTCGTAGGGGCAGGCCATCATGCAGGCGGCGCACCCGATGCACAGGTCATAGTCGATGGTGACCAGTCCGTCGGGGCGCTTCCCCGTTGCCGTCGAAGGGCAGACCTCCATGCAGGGCGGCTGGTCGCAGTGCTGGCAGCCGGTGGGGACGAACACCCGGCTGACGGTGGGAAACTCTCCCGCCTCGATGTCGAGCACCCGGCGCCACTGCACCCCCACCGGTGTGCCGTTGGCCTCCTTGCAGGCGGCGGTGCAGGTCTGGCAGCCGACGCAGCGCCGAAGGTCGGCGACCATGACGTAGCGGGTCATGCTGCGTCTCCCTCGATGCGGCGCACCTGGACCCGCACCACGTCGGCGCCCGAGCCGGTAGCATCGGTCAGTTCCAGCGACAGGGGCGCCACGGTGTTGAGCGAGGGGAAGCCGAGGTCCTTGGCGTAGGGCGTCTTCCAGTGCTCGTACTGGCCCTGGATGACGATGGTGTCGGGGCGGCAGCCCTGCACCACCGAGGCCCGCCCGCGGGTGGCGGCAAGGGGGGAGCGCACCTCGACCATGTCGCCGGTCCGGATGCCCAGCCGGCCGGCGGTGGTGGCGTTGAGGATCACCGCGCCGTGGCCGCGCAGGTTGCCGCCCACCTCATCCATCAGCGGGATGCCGATGTTGTTGCCGGTGGTGTAGGGCATGCTTTTCGAGGTGATGCCCCACAGCGGATAGTCGTCGGGATCGGCGCCCATGTCGCGGGTGGCCTTTTCCCAATGGTGCGGCACGTCGTGCCAGCTCGGCAGCGCCTGATACTCGGTCAGCTGCGAGTCCCACCAGTGGATGTTCTGCTCGTGCAGCCGCCGGCCCAGCTCGATGCCGGCCTTCAGCAGCCGCTCCTGGTAGGGCAGCTCGAAGCGCAGGCCCTTGTCCTCCATGGTCGGCAGCAGGTACCAGTCCTGGCGCTGGAACGGCACCACGAAGAAGCCGTTATCCTTCATCCAGGCCAGATCCTTGACGTCTTCCCCGGTGGTCAGTTCGGCGGTGGTGGCCTTGCACACCGCGTCCCAGATGGCATCGACGCCGTGCACTTCGTCCTCGGCCAGCGAGTAGTCGTAGCCCTCGCCCTTCAACGGCGCCAAGGCGGTGCCGCGGTTGATGGCGGCGTTGTAGGGCTCCAGCAGGCCGGTGCGGCGCGCCAGCTCGGTGGAGATCCAGGTGAAATCACGGGCGTCGCCCTGGGGCTCCACCACCGGCTGGCGCAGTGCGATGCCACGATGCTGCCAGTGCTGCTCGACATATTTGGTGCCGCCGATGCGGATGACCTGGGTGCTTTCCAGGTCGGTGGCCTCGGGCAGCAGGATGTCGGCCATGTGGTTGGTTTCGTCCTGGGTGTAGGCGAAGCACACCACGAACGGCATCTTGGCCATGGTCTCGACGATCTGGGCGGTGTCCCAGAACGAGATGGCCGGGTTGGTGCGGTAGGCGAACCACAGTTCGGGCAGCGTCGGCTTGGGCCAGTCGGGCGGTGCCTCGCGCAGGAACATCCAGGCGAGGTGGGTGGGGCCGAGCGCCTGACTCCACGCCGAGTTGCCGACGATGGGGATCAGGGTGCGGTGGGCGTTGCGCCCGGTCGGCTTGCCGATCCAGGTGTCCTTGCCGGTGGGATTGAACGCGGCGGCCATGAAGCCGTCGGGACCAGGCCTGACCGAAAGCAGGCGGTTCTCATGCGGCCGGTTGAGCCGCACCGTGGTGCCCAGCGTGCCGCCGGGGACCTCCAGCGCCCCCACCAGGCAGGCCAGCATGGTGCGCGCCCAGCAGCATTCGAAGGCGCCCCAGCCGTTGTTGACCGTCTTGCCCAGGGTGATGGCCACCGGGCGGAACGGCAGGGTGCGGCCGCCCACCTCGATGGTCTCGCCGACGCAGGCGTTGTCGAGATACTCCAGCGCCACCTGGCGCACGGTTTCGGCCGGCACGTCGCAGATGGCGGCCGCCCAGTCGGGGGTGTAGGAGCGTACCGCCTCGGCCATCACCGCGAAGGCGGAGCGGGCTTGCACGTCGGTGAAGGGGGTAACCTCGTCGTCGGCGCCACGGGTGACGGCGCTCGCCACCGCGAACGCGCCCTCCAGCGCCGGCACCACACCCGGGGTGTCGAACGGCACCGGGCGGCCGCTGGCCGTATCCCACAGCAGGGGCTTCAGGGTCTCGGGGTCGCGCAGGTACCAGCCGTCCGGCCCCACCAGATAGGGCGAGGCGGTGCGGTCGCGCAGGAAGCCGAGATCGAGACGCTCGCGCGGCACCTCGTGCAGCAGTACATGCACCAGCGACAGCATGAAGGCGGCGTCGGTCTTGGGCTTGATCGGCACCCACTCGGCCGAGCAGGCGCCGGTGGGCGAAAGATGCGGCTCGACCTGCACCCGCTTGATGCCGCGGATGCGGGCGTCGGCGTGGCGCCGCACGGCGCAGACCCCGCCCGTGACCTCGACATTGGTGCCGAACGAGATGACGTAGCGGGTCAGCACCGTGTCGGCGCAGACGGTGAAGGCGCGATGCCAGAATTCGCCGTAGAGATGCTCGGAGTGGACGCACTTCACCCCTTGGCCCGAGCCGAAGCTGAAATCGATGGGACCCCAGGCGGCCAGGAAGGCGGGGAACGTGCCCATATAGCTGGCCGGGGTGCCGCCATGGCCGAAGGTGGCGGCGATGCGGGGCAGTTCGGCCTCGTCGAGCAGGCCACGGGCGCGGATGTCGTTGAGTCTGGCGGCGACGGTGTCGAGCGCCTCGTCCCACGAGATCGGCACGAAGCCGGGGTCCTCGTCACGGCCCTTCCTGGGGTTGGTCCGCTTCATGGGCGTCAGGACGCGGTGCGGGTTGTAGGTCTTCTGCACCAGTCCATAGGCCTTGACGCAGGGGCGCCCATGCGCCGGGTGGATGCCGGCGCCGTCGTGATTGGGCTGCACCGTGGTGGCGATGCCGTCCTCGACCTTGACGGTCAGCAGATCGGGACCCGAAACGCAATTGTAGCAATAGGTGGGGACGGATGCGGCCTCGGTCATGGCGCGGCCTCGAACGATGTGTTACGCATGATACACAATTTTAGACATGTCTGTATCATTTGCGTAACCCTTGCAAAGACTTGCATATATGGCATTGACGGACCCACCTGATGGAAAACGTATTACAAATTTGCGAGCTGAGTCAATAATTCAGTATCACGTTGCCGATTTGCTCCGGCAGGTTGGGGATTGCGCGGGGCGCCGCGGCGGCTAGGATGGGGGCATGCCGCAAGGAAAAGACGATATCGTCGGCCATCTGCTCGGCCGGCTGCGCCCCAAGGCGAAGTCGCTGATCATCACCGTCTATGGCGACGCCATTTCGCACCATGGCGGCAACGCCGGGCTGGGCAGCGTCATCGCGCTGGTCGAGCGGCTGGGGGTGAACGAGCGCATGGTGCGGACCTCGGTGTTCCGCCTGGCCAAGGAAGGGTGGCTGCTGTCGCGGCAGATGGGGCGGCGCAGCTATTACCGCCTGACCGAGGTGGGACGGCGGCGCTTCGACGCCGCCCATGTCCGCGTCTACCGCCATGCCCAGCGCCCGTGGGACCAGGGTTGGACGATGGTGATCCCCGGCGCCGCCACCCTTGACGCCGAGACCCGCGAGACGCTCCGCCGTGACTTGGGCTGGCTCGGCTTCGGCCAGTTGAGCAGCGGCGGCATGATGCTGCATCCCGACCCCGACGAGGTGGCCCTGCGCGAGCTGCTGGCCGATGTCGGCCACCGGGCTCTGGTGGTCCGTGGGCCGGCCGCCGCCTGGGTGGCGCCCGAGGCGCTGGCCGAGGTCATCGGCGCCTGCTGGGATCTCGACCGGCTGGCCGCCGATTATGCCGGCTTCCTCGACACCTTCCGGCCGGTGTGGCAGTCCCTCAAGGATGCCGGGTCGCCCGATCCCGAGCTGTGCTTCGCCGTGCGCACCCTGCTGATGCACGGCTACCGCCGCGCCCTCCTGCGCGACCCCATGCTGCCCGACGAGTTGCTGCCGGCCGACTGGCCGGGCACCGCGGCGCGGGCGCTGTGTCGCAATCTGTACCGGTTGGTGGAGGGCGCCGCCGAGCGTCATGTCATGGCGACGCTGGAGACCGCCGAAGGGCCGGTTCCCGAGGCCCATCCCAGCTACTTCCTCCGCTTTGGCGGCCTGCGGGACGGTGCGCCATGAACGAATTCGGCCAGCGCATCGCGGCGGTGCGCGCCCACCCGGGAGCCAGCGACCTGCTGGCCGCCTTCGCCCGCGACGTGATGGCCGAGGGCTACCGGGTGCATGGGCTGGTGCAGCACCCGCGACAGCGCCCCGATGGCGGCCTCGGCCTGGTGGTGGAGGATCTGGAGAGCGGCCGCTGTTATGACATCAGCCAGAATCTCGGCCCCGGCTCGGAAAGCTGCAACGTTGACCCACGCGGCCTTGCCGAGGCGTCGGTGGTGTTGCGGCGCGCCATCGCCATGGGCGCCGAACTGGTGGTGGTCAGCCGCTTCGGCAAGCTGGAGGCGAGCGGCCACGGCCTTGCCGCCGAGATGTTGGAGGTGATGGTGGCCGGCATCCCCCTGCTCACCGTGGTCGATGATCGCAACATGGGGGCGTGGAATGTCCTCACGGGGGGCTCCGGGCTGATCCTTGAAGCGGACGCGCACCGTCTGCGCCTATGGTGGCAAGCTTTCGCACCGTGACGCTGCGATCCCCTGCCGCCCCAGAAAGCGACAAGGCCCCCGAAACGCATTACCTTTCAGGGGCTTAGAATGGTGCCCGGGGGTGGGGTCGAACCACTGACCTGCTCACCTCAACGTCTACTGCTATCGCCCTACGATTATACTTAAGCAGCGTGGAATGTGCACCATCCTCGACGTGGCGGCGAAGCAGGTCCTTTTGTTGTTCGCTCACTTTCGGCGGCGTCTCGCCCCGAACAGCTGTGCAGCCTATGCCTGCTCATTTAACACCGATGCCACGGGCACGCAGTTAGGCCCTCAGTTACGACTTCGGCTGTGAATAAAATAATAATAGTTGCGGGCATTGATGTGCGATCTGCGATGCCAACTATAATCAGATAAGAAGCGGCGGTGGATATCGTTGGTAGATATTGTGCGCGAATATGGATTAGTTAGTCACGACGTAAGGGTGGAACGCTGCTTATTCCCCTTAATGCATTAATTATGTGTTACTTAATTGGAGGGAGATTTGTCGCCCTCTGGCCTCACATGAGGAATCCCCGACGCCAGGCGATGGCGGTCGGCGGGCCGGTTGGTCGATGGGGGCCAATCATATTCACTCCTGGAGGTCACATGGTGAAAGTCGTTATCGCGGAGGACGATCTGTTGATCGCCGATTTGCTTGAGGATGTCCTTGTGGGCGCCGGGTTTGAGGTGTGCGGGATGGCAGCCAGCGTGGGCGAGGCGATCGACCTCTGCAACCAACGCCACCCGGACTTGGCGGTCATTGACATGCGGCTTGCCGATGGTGGGCGCGGGACGGAGATCGTGGCGGGACTCGAAGACCACACCGGCCTTGGCGTCCTGTATGCCACCGGCAACGCCGGCCATACGGGACTGATCGCTTCGGACGGCGATGCCTGTATCACTAAGCCCTATCAGGCCGCCGACATCGTGCGGGCCTTGCATCTGGTTCGGGAATTGGTTGAGACAGGAAAGACAACCAAACCTTTCCCACGGAATTTTGAATTGCTTCGGCAAGGCGAAGCACCGGAGTCAAACAGCCATGCCACCAGAAATTAGGGATGTGGAAAAGCTCCTACGGCAGCAATCGGTCCTCGCATCTTTTGGCACCTTCGCCTATCGGGAAGAGGACCTCATCAAGATCATGACGGAGGCGGCCCGTGTCTGCGCGGGTTCTCTGGAAGTTCCGTTCTGCAAGGTGTGTCGCTACCGTCCGGAAACCAATGACTTGCTGGTCGAGGCGGGTGTTGGCTGGAACCAGGAAGTGGTGGGCCAGATCGTTTCCAAGGCGGATATCAATTCACCGCAAGGGCGCGCCTTCGTGACGGGGGAGCCGGTAATCTTCGAGGACCTGGCGAAGGAAGCCGACTTGAGGCTGCCCCCCTTCTACGCGGAGCTCGGCATCGTCTCCACCGTCGACGTCATCATCAAAGGCAATGGCGTCGCCTACGGGGTGTTGGAAGTCGACAGCCCCCGGCAACATACCTATGACGACCATGACGTGGACTTCCTGACCGGCTTCTCCAATGTCCTGGCCGAGGCGGTTGCCGCCTCGCGCCGCACCGCCGTTCTTTATACCAGCATCGAACAAATGAAAAGGCTGGTGGCCGAAAAGGAACAGCTGCTGCGGGACAAGGAAGTGCTTTTGGCCGAAAAGGACCAATTGCTGAGCGACAAGAAGAACCTGGCTGAAGAGTTGCAGCACCGGGTGCGGAACAATCTTCAGTTGGTCCTTGCCATGCTTGAGCGCCAAATTGGCGAGATCGAAAGCGGCTCCTTAAAGGAGGGCGTCGAAGCAATCGCCCGCCGGGTCATGACCTTGGCGCAGGTCTATGACCATCTGCTCGGCAGCGATATGAGCCGATCCATTGAGTTCGGCGCCTATCTCGAACAGCTTTGCGGCAGCCTCAAGGATTTTCAGATCAGCCAGTCCCCCGATATCGTCCTGAATTGCCGGGTCGAGAAGACCGTCCTCGGCCTGGATGTGGTGACGGCCTTGGGGATCGTCGTCGCCGAACTGGTTGCCAACGCCTATCTGCACGCCTTCGTCGCGGGCCAGGGGACAATCGACGTCCAATTGCGGCAGGCTGAAGATGGCGGCAGCGCGACTCTTACGGTTGCAGACGACGGCGTGGGGTACGACATCTCCATCCAAAGCAAGCGGCACGGGGTGAGCTTGGTCCGACGCCTTGCCCAACAAATACGGGGAAGTGCCCGGGTGTCATCAGGTCGCGGAACCCGGTGGGAATTGACGTTTCCGACCACGGCCCCAGGCTTGAAATTGGCAGGGTAATTGCCCATTCATCTTGCCACGCAATGGTCAGGTAGGTCACAAGGGGGCTTCTGTCGAATTACAGGGGGTGCAGGGCACAGCCCTGCGGATGCTTCTGCATGGCGGTGTCGCCGGCACGTCGGTCTGCCCTCGCAGTAGACGGCCCCGGCGTCAAAATGGTCTCGCGTCCTGGGGAGCCAAACGGCGTCGGCCACCTGCTGGAAGCGGAAATGTTCGCCAAAGTTGGTTGCCCGCCCCCGCAATCAAGAATATCAAGGCCTTAGCGCGATTCACGCTAAGGCCATTTTCGCGCGCGGAAGCGTGGCGGAAGCAGTCGGGCCGGCGGCTCTCCCGCGCCGTGGCTACGGTCCCACCGCCAGCGCGGAAGCCACGCCAAGCAGTCGCACAAATTTTTCGAACGTGCGGAAGTGTGGCATCGCCTATCCGTCGGATTGGCTCTAGGAGAGTAGGGCTTCGCCAGGGGTTTGGGCCGCCTCGGAGTTGGCAGCAGCTGCGTTATCTGTAGTGCCAGACGCCTGCACCAGAGGCCCCCCAACACCTTCGGCCCGGAATTCCGCAGACAGGATGGCATCCTTAAAAGTCGACAACAGGGCGTCCTGTTCCGGTGTGAGTGATGCAGAAACATCAACCTTAGTGGGAGACGACTCTCGCTCTAACAGCCCCTCTTCTTCCTTCCAGCGACGATCCAGCAATTGGAGGTGCTTTAGATAGTCATCGGGGATTGTTCCTAGCTCTGGATTCGAGCATTGGCGTAAAAATGGCCTGATAATATAACGCTCGTTCTCAGTTAAAAACTCGTCACAAAATGCTCTTATTTGATCCTTTTCGAGATCCTGCGGTGGGAGCAATTTATCTTCGGTCAGCAACAGCTTGTCGTCGTGGAGCATATCAATCCAGAAGAATGGATATGGCTTTCCACCGAGCACACCTTTCAGCGGCGAGCGTCCGTCGTACCGAAGCAAAACAGGCTCAAAAAATTTCCGTTGCAGTGCGCCGGCCCATTTCTCACCTGGGGGGCGGACATGGGAAAGAAGCAGCGCAAGATCAATAGTTACGGCAAATTTTCTTGGCGTTGCCCTAGATGCAACACGAAAGCCCAAGTCCATTGATGGGCCTATGTAGTCCTTTACATACCCCGGCAAGCCAGCCCCCGACTTGCCAACAGACGCATACCACTTATTTAGCCTATAATAGTGAACAAGGCGGGCCTGCTCTTCATTATACTCAGACTCTTTTGCATCTACCCTAGAGTTGTTCTTTCCAACGCTATGGCGAAAAACAACCTCGACATTGCCGAGAGGGAACCCCGCCGTCCAAGCTGCCACCTTCACGTCAAGGGGCACATTGCTCTTTAAGAGTTCCTTTCTGTAGGCGCGCGCGACCCTCATCCAAGACACAACGGCAGCATAGGAGTCCCTCGGGTCACCTATCTCTAGGACGTAGATAACCTCATCTCCATTGGTCTTCCAAATTTCCGGATTGCCGGGGGGTCTTGGCCATTTACATTTCGACCTGATTTCCCCTATGTAGGCGCTCCATTCTTCAGTAAATCCGCGTTCTATCGCGCTAAAGAACTTAGCAACAGGATCAAACCATTGCGCGCCGAGCTTTTTGAAATCGGCCGTCTGTTCAGGAAGGCGAACAGGCAAATGCCCGCCCTGCTTGAACGAAGTTGAGCCAACCAAGTCGATGCTAAGAAAAAGCCGAACTCGCGGCTTCAAAAAATCCGCGAGAAGGTCGCAAGCGTCAGTGTGGCCGCGTGGGGGTTTAGCGGATTTCGCCAAGAGCTTTGGCTCTGACTTCGGCTGCCCGCCTGGAAACCCCGAAAACATCCGCGACAACGGTTGCCTTATTGCTGCGGGCGGTTTGCCAAGCAGACTTGAAGGGGGCCGCTGGCATCAGGAACGCCGCTGCAAACCAGTTGGCTTCCCACTCTGTCTGCTCAGAACCATAACGGCTCGCCCAAGTGGGTTGAGCCACAAGGTCTCCCTTATGGATGGGCCAGAGATAGTGCAGGACGTAATGCCCAAGTTCATGAGCTATCGTGAACCGCCGCCGGGCGGGGGTAGCATCATCAGGAAGATATACGATGAAGTCGCCCTTGCTGCGGATTTCTATTGAACCCGCATCTTCACTCAACCAAAAGTTTTTCTGGATAATCTGACCGCCAAGCTTCTTGCGAACGGAAATATCGAGGAGTTCAGCCTCCTCATATCTGTACCCTATCTGGGACGCGATGTTCTCGGCCAACCCGTAGATTACGGATTGCCCTAGATGGCAGGGAGTGACCTCCCTAAAGCCTAGCGGTGGATGCATGTGCCCCGAGCGTGTCGTTTAGATGCCCCGTATTCCTGTCCAAACAACCCTCTTATGAGAGAACTGTCAAGGCCCGGGCCAATTGCTGGCCTATTTGTTTGCTACGCCCCCTGGGTTGCCACCCCCGGCCTGCTAGCCCGGTCGCACCTGGGTCCCGCACTACATAACGGGTTGGCCGCGTGGCTACCCGGTGGCTTCCGGGCCCAACTCCCGAACCGCGCGCCCCAAATGGAAACCCCCCAAAACCGTTAGGTTTCAGGGGGTTAAATGGTGCCCGGGGGCGGAGTCGAACCACCGACACTGCGATTTTCAGTCGCATGCTCTACCAACTGAGCTACCCGGGCACATGTACTCTCTCGACAAGAGACGGCGCTTATAGTGCGGTTTCGGGGGGGCGGTCAAGCCCTTGTTGGCGGAAAATTCACGGCGGTGATGGTGGGGCGACGGGGGCGTCCTCCGGTGTCTCGTCGGTTTCGACCCGGTAGGTGCCGGTCAGCCAGCGGTGGAGGTCGAGGTCGGCGCAGCGGGCCGCGCAGAACGGGCGGAATTTCGGCTCGATGGTCGGCTTGCCGCAGCTCGGGCAGGCCCTGGTCGTCGCGGTCTCGGTCATCCCTCCACTCCCACATCTTCCCGCAGGCGTCCGGCCTCGCTGCGGATCGTCAGGGCGCGCCCCAGCCGGCGTTCGGTCTCGGCCACCGCGGCGGGGCAGGCGGCGAGGGCGGTTGCCACCTCCGGCGCCACGATCAGCGTCGCGGCGATGCCGGGGCGACTGGCGGCTTCACGCAGCAGGCGGCGGAGGGCGGCCAGGGCGGCGGCGCGGGGGCTGGCGCCCTGGCTGTGCTCCAGCATCAACTCGGCCAGCGAGGGTCCTCGGCGTTCGCGGGTCAGCTCCACCATGCCCAGGGGTGTCACCCCGAAGATATGGGTGGGAACCGGGTCTGCCGCAACCGCCCGCTTCAGTGCCTCGGCCAGCTTGTAGGCGGTGCGGCGGCCCTTGGTGGAGACGAAGTCCACCGTCACCTGGCCGCCGATGCCGCGCAGCCGGAGCTGGCGGGCGATGGCCCCCACCGCTTCGCGATTGGCGTCGTCGGGGCGGCTGGGGCCGGAATCCACGTCGATGGTGGTCATGGCGGCGGTGGGTTCGATGGCCAGCCGCCCTCCCGAGGGCAGCGCCACCACCGGCGACAGCGCCTGCTCGAAGGCCTCCTCGGCGTCGTGGAGCGCGAAGGCGGATCCGTCGCGGTGGTGCACCAGCAGCTCGGGAAACAGGGGGCGGGCCTCGGCCAGGGCGGCGGCGTCGTCCATGTGGACGCGGCGCACCGAGGGGTGGGCGGCGAGCAGGCGGGCCAGCGGGTGCGGTCGGCTCAGCAGGGCAGGGGGGGCGGCGGCGGTCCTGATCGCCTCGGCCGGGCTGAGCAGCGCGCCCTTGCCGCCGCGCGCGTCGGCGCGCACGCCCACCGTCACCGTCTGGCCCTGGCCGAGGCCGAGCGCCGCGGCGTCGGGCAGGAAGCCGGGGCGCTCGGCGCCCATGTCGACGAAGGCGGCATCGAGGGCAGTGTTGACCTCGACGACGCGGCCCAGCATCACGGCGCCGGCCAGCAGCTCGGGCCGGTCGATGGCGAATTCCACCACCCGACCGCCGGCCACCACGGCAAGGCGCGACTCTCCGGGGCCCCAGGCGAACAGGATTTCATCGGCCTCAGCCGCCATAGCCTCGTCCGAGCAACAGGGCGGCGGTCTCGTAGAGGGGCAGCCCGACGATGTTGGAATAGGAGCCGTTGACCTGGCGCACGAACACCGCGGCGCGGCCCTGGATGGCGTAGCCGCCGGCCTTGCCGTGCCACTCGCCGCTGTCGAGATAGGCGTCGATCTCGGCCGCCGACAGGCGCTTGAAGGTCACCGTGGTGTCCACCAGGCGGCTGGCGGCGCGGCCTTCGGGGGTGATGAGGCAGACGCCGCCCAGCACGTGGTGGCGGCGGCCCGACAGCAGTTCAAGGCAGCGCCTGGCGGTACGGGCGTCCTCGGCCTTGGGCAGGATCCGCCGACCGCAGGCCACCACGGTGTCGGCACCGAGGATGAACAGCCCGGTGTGACGGGCTGCCACCGCGCGGGCCTTCTCGACGGCGAGGCGCTCGGCATGGGGGGCGGGCAACTCGCCCTTGCCGGGGGTCTCGTCGATCTCGGCGGGATCGACGGCGGCGGGTTCGATGCCGATCTGCCGCAGCAGGTCGAGGCGACGCGGCGAGGCCGATGCCAGGATCAGTCCGGGAGTGTCCACCGGCGGCTACCCGCGGCGCATGGTTGGGGGGGCGGAAAACTCGCTCGCCATTGGTCCTCCAGGCGGGGCAGGGATCGGGCGGAAATAAGTGCGGGCTGGGCCGAACCCCGTCAACAAAATTCAGCAACTGCCGCGGCTTGCAGGGGATCAGCCGCTCGATTTGGGCTTGGGTGGCGATGCCGTCTCGGCCTTGGGGGCGGCAGGCGGGGTGTTCCAGCTATCCGCCGGCTTGGTCCTGGATTCTTGCTCCGTCTTCTTCCACGTGCCGGCTTCTGGCTTCTTTTCGTCGTCCTCACCCTTCAGCCAGCGGCGCAGTTCCTGGGCCTTTTGCGCCCAGTCGTTCTCTTCCTTGCGTTCCCCCACCGAGACTTCGGGGTTGTCCTTGACCTGATAGAGGTAGCGCATGACGAAGGGCAGGTGCCGCTCGCGCTCGGCGTCGGTGGAGCCGACATTGGTGGTGAATTTCTCCATGAAGGCGCAGTTGACCCGAGGGAAGACCCGGTGGCAGGTCAGCACCAGGAAGTCGGCCCACTGGTCGGGAAAGCGCTGGAAGGCGGCCAGCAGGTTGTCGCGCAGGGCACCCTCGCGGGCCCGGTCCTGGAACACCCGCGGGTCCTTTTCCTGCTCATAGAGATCGTGGCAGGTCTGCCAGATGTCGGAAAGTTTGGTGAACCAATCGGTGGCGGGGTCCAGCAGCGAGCAGAAGACGTCCAGTTCGCGGTTGCCAATCTTGGGCAGGTCGTAGGCGTCGGGATGCGGCGGTTGCAGCATCTCGCGCAACGTCTTGGTCTCGTTCTTGACCTGGAACACCTTGGACCCATCGCCCTTGCGGGTCTCGATCAGTTTGAGATCGCACCACGCCTGAATCCACACCTGTTGCAGCTTTTCCTTCAACTGGCGGCTGGTATGATCCCAGAAGGTGTCGGTATTCGCTTCCTCCCATTTGAAGCTGGTCGCCTGCATGCGGATCTGGCGGCTTTCACGGATCGCTGGAAAGACGAAGCGGTTGACCGCCTTGCGGAAATTTTCGGAAAACTCGGGTGACAGCAGGAATGGCCTCGGCAGGGCGCGGTCGACCTCGGGGTTGCTGCGCTGGAAGAACACCAGGACGCGTTCGACGCGCGCCATCACGGCGGCCTCGCACAACTCGTCGAAACTACCGAACCCGCTCACCGGCTCCGGCGGCTGGGGCAACAGGTAGGAAATGCGCTTGAGGAGATGGGCCAGGTGCTCCGGCACCTCGTAGGAAATGTCGTCCTCGGCCGCCGTGGTGGTGGCGGTTTTCATGGGGGCCGGGGGGGCGGGTGCCGCGGGGGGGGGCGCCACGGCTGGAGCCGCAGGGGCTGGGGGCGTTGCGTGG
>CAJANL010000333.1 GCA_903941105.1 uncultured Rhodospirillaceae bacterium | reverse complement strand
CTTCATCTCGCGGCGGGCCTTGCGCGGCAGGGTCGCTTCCAGCCTCTGACCCGCCACCAGCGGCACGGTGGCGGTCTGGCCCAGCCACACCTCGGCGTCGATGACGGCGTCACCAGGCTTGAACAGGGCGTAGTTCTCGTACTCGCGGAAGGCCCATTCGATCAGGCGCTGACTCTCCTGGGCGCGCTCCTTCATGCTGGACATGCCGTTCAGCACCATGATGATGCGCCGCTCGCCGCGCTTGACCGAGGCGGTCAGGCCGTAGCCGGCGGCCTCGGTGTGGCCGGTCTTCAGTCCGTCGGCGCCCTGGGTGTTATAGAGAAGCGGGTTGCGATTGCCCTGCTTGATATTGTGGAAGACGAATTCCCGCTCGGCGAAGATCGAATAGTATTGCGGGAACTCGGCAATCAGATGGTGCGCCAGCGCCGAGAGATCGCGTGCCGTGGTCAGGTGGCCGGGTTCGGGCCAACCGCTGGCATTCTTGAAGGTGCTGTTGGTCAGGCCCATCAGGCGGGCGCGGCGGGTCGCCTCGTCGCCGAAGGCCTCCTCGCTGCCGGAATAAGCCTCGGCCAGCACGGTGCAGGCGTCGTTGCCCGATTGGATGATGACGCCGCGCAGCAGGTCGTCGACCTTGGCGCTGGAATTCACCGGCAGGAACATCAGCGAGCCGCCGGACTTGACGTTGCGCTTCCAGGCCGTCTCGCTGACCGGCAGTTGGTCGCTGGACTTCCAACTCCCCTCCTTGAGCTTCTCGAACACCAGATAGACGGTCATCAACTTGCTCATGGAGGACGGCGCCATGAGCTCGTCGGCGTTCTTCTCCATCAGGGTGGTGCCGGTGGTGAAATCGAGGATGATCGCCTGCCGGGCGGACGTCTCGACCGTCTCGGCGGCGCCGGCCGGCAGGGCCAGGGCGAGAGCGGCGGCGGAAAGAGCAGCGAGCAGCGGCCGACGAAGCGACATCATGATCAACCCCAACATCCTTCAACAAACAACGTGACTGGGAACGCCTTTGGAACCACGTAAATGCGACGGAAACAAGGCGGTCAATCGACGACCACCCGAGCGTCCTGCTGGCCGGCGGCAATGACCGCGTCCAACAGGCGGTCGGCCTCGTCGATGCTGCCCACCGGTCCGAGACGAACCCGGTAGACGATCTTGCCCTGGAGATTCACCTGGGAAATCTGCGGTTTGCCCACCACCGACAGCCGGGCCTGCAGCCGTAGCGCATTGTCGTGGCGGGCGAACGAGCCGGCCTGGATGAAGAGGTTGGTGGCGTGCACCGGCACGGTCTTGACCTCGGCGGCGGTCAGCTGGCGTTCCACCGCGTCGATGCCGACACCGCGCTGCGGCGCCGCGGCGACGGCCTTCACCGGCTTGGGGGCCTCGCGACTGCCCGGCGGCGGCAGGGTCTCGGCGGTGACGGACTCACGCGGCGCCGCCGCCACCCTGGGCTCGCCCGGGGCGTCGGATTTCAGCCTTCCCGCCAACACCCGGCTTTCCTCGGCCAGAACCTGCACCCGAACCCGCGCCGTGCCTTGGCTCTCGAAGCCCAGCATCTGGGCGCCGCGGCGCGACATGTCGATGATGCGGCCATTGACGAAGGGGCCGCGGTCGTTGACCCGCACCACCACCGAGCGCCCGTTCTCCAGGTTGGTCACCCGTACCACACACGGCATCGGCAACGTCTTGTGCGCCGCCGAAATGGCGTTCTGGTCGAACAACTCGCCGTTGCCGGTCAGCTTGCCGTGGAAATCGGGGCCGTACCATGACGCAATCCCGGTCTGATCATAGTCGAAGTCTTCCTGCGGATAGTACCAGACGCCGGCCACCTGATAGGGCTTGCCCACCTTGTAGTTGGGCGACACGGTGGAGGTCACCGGCGGCGGCGGATTGGAATCCGAGACCGCCTTCTTGGCGAAATGGCCGAACAGATTGACCTCGGCGCAGCCGGACAGCAGCGTGCCGGAGAGCAAAAGCGCGGCCATTCCCGAACCCCGCGCCGCCTTCGGCATCATCTAGTGCCCCTCCCGCCCGCTCATCGAAGATTTGGTAGTCTACTTGCCGCCGATCCTGTCCGCAAGATGCCCGGCGGCCAGTGCGAAGAAGGTCGAGCGGTTCCATTTCATGATGGTACGGAAGTTATCATAGACCAGGAAGGCAGGCCCCTTGCCGGTCTCGGCCAGCACGACGGAGGCCTGGAGATCCTTGTGCGGCAACGCCTTGCCGTCACCGCTCTTGACCCCCAGCCGCGACCATTCCGCCAGACTTTTCCTGGTATCGAGCCCGATCAGCTTGGCGTCGAAGCCGGCGGGCAGACGCACGGGCCGCCCCCAGGTCTGCTCGTGTTGCCAGCCCGATTTGCCCAGGTAGTTGGCGGCCGAGGCCAGAACGTCGCCCCGGGTGGTCCAGATATCGCGGCGGCCGTCGCCATCCCAATCCTCGGCGAATTTGAGGAACGAGGACGGCATGAACTGGCACTGCCCCATGGCTCCGGCCCACGAGCCGATCATATCGCGGGCCTTGATGTGGCCCTGGTCGACGATGGTCAGCGCGTTCATCAGCTCACCCTTGAAATAGGCCGAGCGGCGGCCGTCGAAGGCCAGGGTGGCCAGTGACGAGACGATGGGATAGCCGCCGGTGACCCGGCCGTAGTCGGTCTCGATCCCCCACAGCGCCACCACGAAGCGCGGCTGCACACCGTAGCGCTGCTCGATCTCGGCCAGCAGGGCGCGGTTTTCGGCCAGCCGGGCGCGGCCCTTGGCCACCTTCTCGGGGCTGACGACGCGGCTCATATAGGTGTCGAAGGTCATGGTGAACTCGGGCTGCTTGCGGTCGAGTTCGATCACCTTGTCGATATGCTGCACGCCAGCCAGGGCGGTCTCGACGGTTTCGGCGCGAATTCCCTTGTCACGGGCTTCGGCGCGCAGGCGGTCGAGGAAGGCGGCGAAGTCCTGCGACTGGGCCGGGTTCGGCAGCGATACCGCGGGCGCCGCCGCCTGCTGCTGCATCCCGGCCGACGGTTCCGGCGCCACCGCCGAGGCGGGTGAACCGCCGCAGGCGGTCGTCAGTCCCACGGCCATCAGGGCAGCAATCCCAAGTACCTTGTTCATCGCCATTCCACCTTCGCCAGCGCCACAACACGTTGTGCCATATCCGCGACGGCGGGGGCAACCCTAGTTGGGTCCCGGCAACAATGCGTCCGACCACCCCGCCAGGCGGTAGGCCACCAGCCCCATCCACTCGTGCAGCACGCCGTTGTAGGACCCGAGGCCGAAATTGAAGCGAAGGCTGTTGGTCGGCGTCAAGGTTCCTGCCGTCTGGTAATCCACCGGATAGGGGATTACCGTCCAGCCCACCGCCCGGAACGATCCGACGGCGCGCGGCATATGCACCGCCGAGGTCACCAGCAGCCAGCTCTCCCCCGGTTGCGGCTTGACCATGTCCCTGGTGAGGACGGCATTCTCGCGGGTGTTGCGCGACTGATTTTCGAGAATGACGCGGCCGACGTCGAGGCCGATGTCGCGAAAGAAGTTCTCGGCGTAGCGGGCTTCCTTGATGTCCTGGCTGAGCACGGTTCCCGAGCCGCCGCTGAACACCAGCCTCGCATCGGGATAGCGCCGGGACAACGGCAGCAGGGCGGTCAGCCGTTCCACGGCGCCGTTCACCGCCACCTGGCCGCGCGCCTCGCTGATCCCCGGGTCGATGGCCCCTCCCAGAACGACGATACCGTCGACGCGCTCGGGCAGCACCGTGGCGGGAAACCGATTCTCCAGCTGCTGGACCAGCATCTCGTCGAGGGGAATAACGCCGCACACCACCATGAGCGCCACCGCCAGCCCGACCACTCCCCTGCCCGCCCGCTGGCGGCCCATGGCCAGCAGCAGCCAGCCGCCGGCCACCAGCAGGAACACCAGATTGGCCGGGTTGGACAGGATGCCTACGATTTTGGACAGTATGAACATTGCCATGTCATGCCAGCATCCGGGCCGCCTGTCACCCGCTTCGTGGCAATCCGCCCGTCCCATACCGCAGTTCGAACGATGGGGCGATCCCTGGCGGCCAGCCGGATTGTCCATCGGCCCGGGCGGTCGCAGATGTTCCGGTATCATCCGCGTGAGGTGCCCCCATGGAGAAAACCTATCGAATGCTCGGGCAACTGAGCACCCTTGTCGAAGCCGAGATCGAAGGTCGGCCGTTTGATGCCGAGGAAGCCCTTCGGCTGGCGATCGCCCTGATGCCCACCTGCCCCACCTCGGTGCACTCGCTGCGCCGCATGGCCGACCGCTACACCGGCCTCGCCGCCAAGAGCAGCCAGCCTCAGTGAGAGCACTGCTCGCAAGACAGTGGACGGCCATGCCCGTCTGGCGCTAATAAACCACCCTGCCCGACGGCATTTCCCGGCGGGAAGGGTGGCCGAGCGGTTTATGGCACCGGTCTTGAAAACTTGTCACCCGGACGGCATGAGGGTATGAAAAACGCAGCAAAAACAGCGCGATATCGCGTTCTTGCTGCGTTCCGGTTGGGCGCCGTTTAACGGATTTCCAACGTGAAGTGAAATGGTGGGTTGGCCGAGCGGTTTAAGGCAGTCGTCTTGAAAACGACCGAGGGCTAGAAACCCTCCGTGAGTTCGAATCTCACACCCACCGCCACTTACTCGGCAGATCGCCCCCCAATTTCCCGTCAATGGCCGCTCGGCATTGTGCGACACTCTGCCGGAAGGTCGCATCAAGGGGAAACGGGCGAAGCCCATCCGAGGTCCACTGCCCCACCCGCTGCTCATGTCCCGTCGGCAAGCCGAATTGCGCGTTCGGCTTGTTGGCCCGGTAGATCAACGTGCCGCCGGCGAGCATTTCGTCCAACATGGCCGCAGCTTCTGTGCCGCTGGCTACGGTTGCCGTTGCCCCGGCATTGGCCGCAAGCTTCTGAGCGTACTTGATGGTTTCGGCGATCCGCGCGCTCGTCATATCTGCGGCAGTTTCACCAGGGGGTGGACTTCCATGGGTTGGATTATTGAACATGTGCAATTCCTGGTAAGGCCGGTCATCCACGCGCCAGACGATATCCCCAACGGGGAAGCGGATCGGCCCGCCCGAGCTTACGCCCACAAGCAGACCAAATTCCGAGTTGAACTCGATAATCGGATAGAGGTAGCCCGTCCGCGAATAGCTTGCCCCTGCCACGCGGTCATACGCCGCCACCACGCACCGCTTGGTGCCGGTAATGGGGTCGGTCGTGACAGTTGATGACCAGGGCGGCGCTGGGGATACAGGGGTGGCACAGCCCGACAGAAGTGCAATAGCTATTCCCGCGAGTACCGCATGTGCCGAGTTGGCTGCGTGATTCATTACCCCCTCCTTCTGATAGACGAATCTGCGTCGCATTTTTCAACCGGAAGCACAATGTGACGCGTTGCCACCTTTGGTAAGTGAGTATCCGCGTTCATGGAGGAAAAGTTGAGGCGCGTTCATGGGCTGAGACGGCCCCAGGCCTCTCGAAACTCATCGCGGTCGTAGGCGGATGGTTCCAGCCAGTATGCGCCGCCGTTCCTGTCCTGAGAGGCGAGTGCGCGGACCTCGGCATTCCGCAAAATGAAGCATGCGGGGCGAACCTTGGCGAACTGCAGCTTCCCGAAGACGCGCTGTTGCCCGCGGTCTGCGACCACCTGGCTGCGCTGGGCATGGTGCACGGCGGATAGACCCGTCCCTACGGTGGGGAGGGGGCAGAGCCCCGCCCGGTTCGCTGCGGCGGGGCTTTCTATTCCGCCGGGGCCAAGTCATCCAGGGAAACCCCCAGGGCCTTCGCCAGCTTCGCCATTGCGTCGAAGCTTCCCGGCTTCTTTCCGGCCTCGATCTCGCTGAGATAGGCGGACGAGACCCCAGCCACCGCCGCCAGTGCCTTGCCGGTCATGCCGCGATGCTCGCGCCATATCCGCACCGGGCTTTCGCCACCCAGGATCATGCGCTCAACCAGCTCGACGGGCAGGGACTCGGCGCGAGCCACGTCTTTTCCCACCCGCGCTTCTTCCGCTGCCGCAGCCTCCAGCACGGCCACATCCTCCGCATCCTCCAGCGCCTCAAGCATCGCCTCAAAGTCGGCGCGGGATAGGGTGACGGTTTCCGCCGTTTCGGCGATGGGACGAATTGCGTTCATCGGTACACCTCGCTTCTGTGGTTTACCCGATCCACCACCATCTCGTCGGACTGCCGGTCCAGGCGGTAGACCGCCCGCCATTCGCCATGCCGCGCCCGATAGCCGGGGTGGTCGGTCAGCTTCTTCGCCTTGGCGTGCTGTCCGAACGGGTCGGCGGCGATCTCCTTGAGTGCCGCCAGCATGGCCGCCGCGTCCCTGGTCGGGAGCTTGCGGAGGCCCTTCAGGGCGGCGGGGGAGAGGATCAGCTTCATGGACATCATATTCGCTGATAGCGAACGACGTGTCAAGGGCGCAATTCGCTAATGGCGAATGTGACTTCGGCCGGCGGGGTTGCCACCCGGCCAATTCGCCTTTTCGCTCCATGGCGAATCCACCACTGTCTACCACAATCCACGTCTTTTAGATGGGTATGAGGATGGGTAAGCCGCCTTGATGCCAAAAAATGTGGCGGAAATGCTAGGTGACGGGATTACGGATTACGGTGACAGGATTACGGTGACAGGATTACGGTGACGATTACGGTGATTACGGTGACAGATTACGGTGACAGTGCACCAAATTTATATCCACCGGTTGCGATTACCGATTACGGTGACAGTGCACCAAATTTATATCCACCGGTTGAGGGCGCGGCGGATGGGGCCATGGCCCCCTCACCCATCGTTCCCTCAAGCAGGGAAAGCCAAAGGCGGGCGTCCAAACGGACAAACAAGTGCGTTAACTTAGCGCACTGTCACCGTAATCCGTCACCGTAATTCTACCTTGGGTTAGCCATCCCCCCCGCCAATTTTCTTTCGAAATCGGTTCTCCGGTTTGCGGTGCACGCCTGAAATCCAGGCGTGGCGCGCCGTTTGGGTGGCAAAGCTGTTGACCGAGGGGGCGGCCGGAGAACGATTTCGCCGACGGCACCCTTTCTCTCCGCTGCGATATTCTCCGCAGGCTGTTGACTGCGAACCTGATGACGGTACGGATTTGCAGGACGGGTATTGAGTGCACTGTCACCGTAATCCTGATGACAATACGGATCTGCAGGACGGGTATTGAGTGCACTGTCACCGTAATCTGTCACCGTAATCCTGTCACCGTAATCCCCACCGTAATCCACCGTAATCCGTAATCCTCGCCCTCGCACGACGCCACGGCCGGGGATGGCGACGTAGAATCGAAGCGGGAATGATGAGCGGCTTGTTCGACCCTGTGGTTGTGGCACCGTTGCCCACGGCGCGAACGGCGCCATTCGATCTTCGACGAGGGGGTTCCGATGAGGAAGACGGTTCTGGTGGCGGTTGGGCTGATGACTGCGGCCGGCGGCGCGTTCGCAGGTGAAGCCCTTTCGAAGGCTGACGTCGAGGCTACCCTGGTCGGTAACACTCGGTCGATGTCAGTCAGAAGTTCGGTCACCGGTACTTCGGGCATCCTCTACTACTACTACGCCCCAGATGGCTTCATGCACGCCAAGAATACATTTAGCGAGGACGGTCGCGCCAAGTATTCCATTGATGATGAAGGGAAAATTTGTATCACCTGGGAACGCAAGGTTCCGAACAGTCTTGCCGGCGACGGCTGCACCGCCGTTTCCCGGGAAGGCGAAACGACCATTTCTATTGGTGGTCGGACCTGGACTATTGCGAAGGGCGATGCCCGGCCGTGACCCGTCCGGGGGTGCAGGGCACCGCCCTGCTGAGAAAACGGGGTCAGAGTCCATTTAAGCTATCAAGCCACAGACAAGAGGTAAGTGGGGCAAAACTCCGGGCACGCAGGTGCAGCATTTTCGCGGGGACCCGGTGCGCCACCGCAGTGCGTCCTTCGAGACGGCCCTTGCAGGGCCTCCTCAGGATGAGGAATAGTCGTTTCGTATCAAGAAGATGTCCTCATCCTGAGGAGCCTGCGCAGCAGGCGTCTCGAAGGATGAGGGGGCCGCGCCAGCGGCCTCTCCCCGGTAGGAAACGGGGTCAGAGTCCATTTTCCCCTCACGCCGACGTTCCCAACTCCCCCGCCAATTCCGGATGCCGATCCAGCAGTTTCAGCAACTGGATCGTCGGCCCGCTCGGCTCGACGATGGCGCGCTCGTACTTGTCGAAGGCGCTGGGACCGACCTTGAACAGCGCGCCCGCCGCCCGCTGGCTCAAGCGCAGTTTGGTGCGGATGCGGCGGATGGTGGCGGGCGACGGCACCCCGTCCAATTGTTCCTTCAACGCCCGCAGCGCCTCGTCGGCGGCAGCCATGTCGGCGCCGACATGCACGGACTCGCCTTCATCCTCCGGGTAGTAGCCGGGCAGGTCCACCGTCATCTCATGGCCCTTGTAGCGCACCGTGAACGGGCGGGTATCGCGGATCAGCATCCGCCCCGTCTCGGGGCATGGCATGGTCGGCGGCAGGTCGGGACTCTTATGGGCCACGGTCACTTCTCCTTGAACGACATCACCCGGAATTCGGTTACCACGTCGGCCTGGAATTTGACGTAGAGGGTCAGGCCATCCGCTGGAACGTGGTAGACGTCCTGCCATGTCCGGTGATCGGCGAAGGTGGTCATCGACTTGTAGAACATCGGACGCCGGATGCTGTTGATCACTGCCGCAACACCGGAGCGGCTGAACCCCAGCGACAGGGCATCGGAAAAGGCCGTCCGTGTGATCGCCAGAGTCTCGACCGAGCCGAGGGCGGACTTGATGGCGTCAAGATCGTAGGTTGGCCGACGCTTTTCCATCGCCGCAGGATGCCACCATATGGGTGGCAGATCAAGCTTCTGCAAGCTCCGCTAGCGCATTGGAATTCAACGAGAGAAGGTTCGCTTCCACCCCCCCATCCCTCCTTCCGCCAGTACCCCACAGCGATATAATTTAGCTTTGGCGTCTGTTGTTCGGTGGGGCAGCCGGGAAAATAAGGCACGGTGTTGCGAGATCGGGTTATCGGGGCGGAAGGCGAGCGCGCATTGTGTTACGTCATCCAGGCAGCGAAGCTTGTTCAGGGCAACCAGGAACTCACCGATGCTTTCGTAAGACCGGGCATTGCGGCCGACTCGATCACGGGGAATAATGATTTCCCAAAGCGGCCCCTGGCCGCATCCATGGCCTGTCCTCCGGGGTACACTGTCAAGCGAGAGGAAGCCCGCCGTGTCTTTGCCCAAGCCGTTCCGATCCTCGGCCTTCAGGACGATCCTGGGACTGTGCATGGCGTTACCGCTGTTCTGGTGGCTGTCGGTGACGTGGGAGCGGCACGAAGCCGAGGCACTGGTAGCGCGCGCCCAGGTCGGGATTGAGGAGCGGCTGCACGAATTCACCCAGGATTTCGACCGCACCGTCGCTCACATTCGCGGCTTCCCCGTGGTCATCGCCAACGAGGCGGTTGTTGTCGAGGCGGTTGCGCCCCATCACCCGGCGGGGCAGGCCCTCAATGGCTATCTCGCCTTTATCGCCAGGACCATCCGCGTCGATCTGGCCTTCGTGATCGACGCAGAAGGGTTCTGCGTCGGTTCCAGCAACGCGGGAGAACCAGGATCGCTGGTGGGCGAGAAATTTGCCGACCGCGAGTATTTCCAGGCCGCCCGGCGCGGCGAACTGGGCGTGCAATACGCCGTCGGCCGCCGCACCAATATTCCGGGCATCTTCTTTTCCTCGCCGATCATGCGTGATGGCCGCGTCAGCGGCGCCGCTGTGGTCAAGATCGACATCCCGACCGTGGAACGGATCGTCACCGCGAAGGATGCCTTCGTCACCGACCGCCATGGCGTGGTCATCATGTCCACCAATCCCGCCTGGTTGCTCCACGCGCTGCCCGACGCCCACATCCACACCATGACCGACACGGAACGCCGTCTGGCCTACAAGCGTGACACCATTCCGGTGCTGCCCATTGCCCAGGTCCGCGACGAGCCCTATTCCGTCCGCATCGGCAGCGCCGGCTTACCGGCGGTGATCGCCATGACGCCGTTGCAGGGTGAGGGCATGCACGTGCACATGTTCGCGCCGCTGGACACTCTGGCCGCCCTGAGCCAGCAGCGCAACGTTCTGTTCGCCCTGGTCTACGGCGGATTCTGTGCCCTGGTTTGGGGTATTGTGATCTCGGTCCTGTTCATCCAGCGGTCACGGCTGCATCAGCGAAGGCTGCTGGCAGCCAAGGACCTCGCCGAAGCTGCCAACCATGCCAAGTCACAGTTCCTGGCTACCATGAGCCACGAAATCCGGACTCCGATGAACGGCATCATCGGCATGACCGGGCTGCTGCTGGACACCTCGTTGGACCTGGAACAGCGCCACTTCGCCGACACCGTGCGCATTTCGGCAGAGTCGCTGTTGACAATCATCAACGATATTCTCGACGTCTCGAAACTGGAGGCCGGCCGCTTCGAACTGGAGGATAGCCCGTTCGAAATCCAGGCGCTGATCGAGGGGGTCATCAACATCCTGGCACCCCGCGTCAAGGGGCGCCCGCTGGAGTTGACCTCTCTGGTCACGACCGGCACCAGCGGCGTCTTTCTCGCCGATGCCGGCCGCCTGCGGCAGGTGATGCTCAACCTCGCGGGCAATGCCGTCAAATTCACCGAAGCCGGAACCGTGGCCATCGAGACCCAGGTGGAGGATCGGGATGCCACCCCCTGGATGACGGTCCAAATCGCCGACACCGGCGTCGGCATACCAGCCGAGGCCCAGTCTCGCCTGTTCACCATGTTCACTCAGGCCGACTCGTCGACTCAGCGCCGCTTTGGCGGCACCGGGCTGGGGCTGTCCATCTCGAAGCGCATCGTCGAAATGATGGGCGGTGAGATCGGCTTCACCTCCGAGGAGGGCAAGGGCAGCACCTTCTGGTTCCGAGTACCGCTCCGCTGCGCCCTGGGCATGGAGGCGACGCCCCCCGATACCCCACTGGCCGGCTTGCGCGTGCTGGTGGTTGACGACGATCCGGGCAACCGCGACGCCGTCCAGCATCAGCTGCAATCCTGGGGGGCCGAGGTCGAGGTGGCCGAGGATGCGGCGACCGGGCTGGTGGCGGCCCGCCAGGCGATGCAGAATGGAACGCCCTACGACGTCGGCCTGCTGGACCACCAGATGCAGGGGGTGAGCGGCCTCGATCTGGCGGTGATGCTGCGCGCCGACCCAGCCTTGGCGGCGCTGCGGCTGATCATGGCCTCGTCGGCCCCCGCCGCAGAGGTGACCACGGCGGCCCAGCGGTTGGACCTGCACGCGGTGCTGTCCAAGCCGGTGCGGCAGAGCACCCTGCTCGACCGCATGATGGAACTGGGCCAGGCCCGCCGTAAATGCGACCGCCCCTGCGGACCCGACCATCGGCCGGTGACTCCGCCGGCCGGCACCTCGCTGCGGATCCTGGTGGCCGAGGACAACACCATCAACCAGCAGGTGATGGTGGGCCTGTTGGCAAAATTGGGCCATCGCGCCGACATTGCCAATGACGGCGCCGAGGCCGTGATGCGGATGGAAGACGGCACCTACGATCTCATCCTGATGGACATGCAGATGCCACGCATGGACGGCCTTGCCGCCACACGCGCCATCCGGGCCCTGGCGGCACCCAGAAATGGCATTCCCATCATCGCCATGACCGCCAACGCCATGGCTGGAGACCGTGAAGCCTGTCTGAACGCCGGCATGAATGATTATATGACCAAGCCCATCGACCACCGTCGCCTGACGGAATTGTTCGCGCGCTGGGCCGATAGACTCGACACGCCCAGATCAGAGGCACCTTCCGGAGTCGTCGCCGCTTTCGGGGAGTCGTGAACCCAACCCGCCCCAGCGCTGTTGGCAGTGAGCAGCAGGAGGTTGGCTATGGCACGCAACATCATTCAGGCTCTCGAAGGTATTGCCTTTCCCACCGATCGGTCGCGGCTGGTGGATTACGCTCGACGCCACAATCTGACCGCCCGGTCGCTGTCGGCGCTGGAGGCCATGCCGCAACGCAATTACGCCAGCATGGCCGACGTATTGGCCGCGCTGCCGTCCAAGAGCCAGATGCGCCGACAGATGACGCAGGAAAGCCGTTCCGATCAGCCGGGCGAGGAAGTTCCGCTGGAGTCCGCCATGGAGCGGTGGGAGGATTTGGCACCGCCGCCGGCCGACCCGTTCGGCTGGCAACAGATGGCCGTCGAATGGACACGCAACTATCTGGAATTCTGGCAGCGCTTCTGGACGGGCCGGAGTCGCTAACCCGATGGGCGGCGGCAGCTTGTCGGATTGGCCACCGCGTCCCCATGTGGCGGGGATGCGGTTGGTCCCGGTCCTGCTTCTCGTCCTCCTCCCCGCCCTGATGCTGCCGGCCTGCGCCAGTCGTGACGTTGGGGCCGGCAGCCGCTCGCCACCACCCAACATGCTGTTTCCCAACGCCGAGTTTTACGACGGCGGCGACACGGTGCCCCTGCCCGGCTCGCAGTCCCTACGATCGGACTAGCTCCTTGGCGGATCAGCGCCCCGGCAACTCCGCCAGCGCCCCGGCGGCGAGCGGTGGATAGGTGCCCACCTCCAGGGTCGCCAGCTCGTCCTGCGGCACCGCGACCACCATGTCATCGCCCTCGACTCTGAGCCGCGATCGCGGCACGGCATAGCTGCGGCCGTCGTCCGTCCGCACCATCACCTCGGCGACCTGACCCGTGGCGGTAAAGACGAAGCCGTCGACGGTGCCGATTTGCCCACCGTCCTGCAACCGCGCCGACGCCCCGTCGAGCCAGCTCGCCCGCCAGCCCGCCAACCCGGCCGGATTGGGCGTCAATTCGGCCAGCATCGCTTCGTAGTGCGCCGGCAGCACCACATGGTCTCCGCCCAACTGGGTGCGCAATTGCGTCGCTGGCACCGCGATGGTGCGCGAGGCGCCCTCCGACCCAACGACGAGGGTGACCAGGACGGCGGTGGCCATGCCGTCGAGATTCTCCACCACATCCACCACCTCTCCCAGCCATCGCCCGGAAATGTCATGGACCGGCTTGCCGACGAAGCCGCGGCGCCAGCGTTCCGCCTCGGCGCCAGCGAGTATCTCGGCGGGACGCGTCGGCCGCTCCAACAATCCCGACAGCGGTTCGGGCTGTACCTCGGGCTGGTGCACCAGCGGACGCATCGCCCCGCCGCCGTCCTGGGCGAAAACATAGCCCGACAGAAGCGATAACGGCACCGCCAGGGCCAGCCATCCTGTCATGCCGGTGAGCCACTGACGTGACTCACCCTTTTGCCCCTCGCCGGGCGGGGCCTCCGACCCCTCGGCCGCGGCCGCAATGGCCGCCGGATACCGGCGAACAGCCTTCAGCCGGTCGGATCGAGCGTTCGCCGGTATCATTCCAGCAATCCCTCCACATAGACGCGGCGCACCAGAACCACCACCACCACCACCAGAGGGGTAGCGAACAGCACACCGGGCGGCCCGAAGAGTACGCCCATGGCCACGGTGGCCGTCACCGTCAGCACCGGCGGCAACGCCACCATGCGCTGCTGGATCAACGGCATCACCAGATGGCCCTCGACCTGCTGCACCGCCAGATACAACAGCACCGTCCATAAGGCGTCGATGGGTTGGAGCGAGAACGCCACCAGCACCGCCGGCACCGCCGCCAGAAGAGGGCCGACGAAGGGGACGAACTCCAGCAGCCCCGCCAGCATGCCCAGCGACAACGCCAGTGGATTGCCCAACAGCACCAACCCGACCGAGGTCAAGGCACCGATGATCAACATGGCGATCCCCTGACCAACCAGCCAGGTGCGCAGCGTCCGGGTGATCTCGGACAACACCACGTCGGCATGGCCGCGCATGTCGAGAGGGAACAGCGCCAGCACACCGCGGTGATAGACGTGCGGGTCCACCGCCAGATAGACCGCCACCATCAGGATCACCACCAGACCGCTCAATGCCCCAAGCAACGACGAGGCGAACACCCCCAGGCTGGCCAGCAGGCCCGCCGGCGCCTCGCCCTTGGTGCCCAGGGACAGCAAGGCTTCCACCCAGGGCTGGCGATCGACCCAGCCCTCAACCGCTGCGGCCGCTGCCGGCAGTTTGCGCGCCAGCTCGACGAACTGGGTAGCGATGCGGTCGCCGACCAACCAGCCGGTCCCGGTCAGCACCGCCAGCACCAGCAACAGAACCACCGGCACCCCCCAGGCCGCCGGCAGCGGCGTCAGCCGGGCCAGCGCATCGGCGCCGGCCCGCAGTGCCAGGCTGATCAACATGGCCCCGAACAGCAGCAGCAGCAGGCTGGACAACTGCCAGACGACCAGCGCCAGCGTCGCCACCGCCAGCACGGTCAGCAGGCGGGCGACGAAGGGGCGGAACGAGCGGCCGGCGGGATCCATGGCCGGACAACAGGCGAGCCGGCCCGAACGATCCCCTCCTCAAAGGAGAGTGACCCATTGCCCCCATGCGTGAAGCGGCGACAAGGCGATAGAGTCCGGGTCCCTCTTTCCCCTGTCAGGTCCTGCCCGTGTCGGTCTACCTGCCCATCGCCGGAATGGCGGTCAATGTCTATTTTCTGCTGGGGCTGGGGGGCGTGGTCGGCTTCCTGTCGGGGTTGTTCGGCGTCGGCGGCGGCTTCCTGCTGACGCCTTTGCTGATGTTCCTCGGCATTCCGCCCGGCGTGGCGGTGGCCACCGGCGCCAATCAGGTGGTCGGCGCGTCGGTGTCGGGTCTGGTGGTGCACTGGCGGCGCCGTAACGTCGACCTGCGCATGGGCCTGGTGCTGCTGGCCGGCGGACTGGGGGGCTCGGTGGCGGGTGTGGTGTTGTTCACCTGGTTGAAGCGGCTGGGCCAACTGGATCTGGTGATTGCCTTGGCCTATGTCGTCGTTCTGTGCCTGATCGGCACCACAATGCTGGCGGAAAGCCTGCTGACCATGCGCCGCCGTGCCCTGGCCGTGGCGCCGCGCAAGCGACACCGGCACCCTTGGCCCGGCCTGCCGCTGAAGATGCGCTTCCCACGCTCGCGGCTGTACATCAGCGTTCTGGTGCCCCTGGCGGTGGGCGCCGTCGGCGGCTTGCTCTCGGCCATCATGGGGGTAGGCGGCGGCTTCGTCATGGTGCCGCTGATGATCTATGTTCTGGGCATGCCCACCGCGGTCGTGGTGGGGACCAGCCTGTTCCAGATCGTCTTCGTCACCGCCAACGTCACCCTGCTGCAAGCCATCAACACCCAGACGGTGGATGTGCTGCTGATGCTGACCCTGCTGGTGGGCGGCGTGGTCGGAGCGCAGATGGGGGCGCGGCTCGGCGCCAGACTACAAGGCGAACAGCTGCGGCTGGCGCTGGCGGTGATCGTACTGCTGGTGGGCGCCCGGCTCGGGCTGGAGCTGGTGCTGCGGCCCGACGACATCTTCAGCCTGGAAGCGACCGTGGGGTGAATGAGTCCCCTCCCCCTCCCCGTCAACAACAGGTTGGGGGAGGGGGAGGTTCGGATCAATCTTCCCGGGGCGGCAGCTTGTGGGCGACGCCCTTGTGGCAGTTGATGCAGGTCTTGCCTTCCATGGCCGCCTCAGGGTGCTTGCGCTTGGCGGCGTTGCCCTGCTTCTGCAGGTTCATGGAATCGTAGGAGTGGCAGATGCGGCATTCCCGCGAGTCGCTGGCGATCATGTATTTCCACACCCGCTCCGCCAGTTCGCCGCGCTTGGCGTTGAGCTTCTCGGGCGTGTCGATGGTGCCCTTGATCTCTTGGAGGACATCGTTGTAGGCCAAGAACTTGCGCACCAGCTTGGGCCCCAGGGCGCGCGGCACATGGCAGTCGGCGCACTGGGCATGAGCGCCCGAGCGGTTATTATAGTGGATGGATTCCTTGTACTCGTCGTAGTTCGTCTTCATCGAGTGGCACGACACGCAAAACTCGGTGCGGTTGGTCCACTCGATGGCGGTAACGAACCCGGCCATGGCAAAGATGCCCACCACCACGCCGGCCAACACCAGCCACGCCTTGCGCCAGAATTGGCGCAAGGGGTGCCGCTTGTGGTGCCGCCCCTGATCGGGCTGTGGGGCACCGCCGGTGGCGGGCGCGGCCGCGACTTTGGCCTTGGTCGTGGTCATTGCGGCAGCGTCTGGGAATAGGCGACGATGTCGGCGGCGATGGCCGGATCAAGCGAGCGCAACGCCGGCATGGCTTCGGCCGGCTGGCCGTTGAACGCCTTGTGCAGCAACTGCCAAGGATCGTCCTTCAAGGCGCCGACCGCGGCACCGGTGCTGACCTTCTTGCCGTCGACGCCATGGCAACCGGCGCACAGGGTGTTGTAGTAGACCTCACCCTTGGCGGCATTGCCCTTGGGCTTGGCGGCGGCGAGGTCGATGAACTTGCCCATGTCGGACTGGCCCTTGGAGACGAACAGGGCGAGGTCGGCGATGTCTTTCTCACCAAGCTTGTCGTAGCCGTGGGTCTTGTCCTTGAGGATGGCACCGATGGCGGCCGGGTCTTTGCCGGCGGCGCCGGTGATGCCCTTGATGCCGACATTGTGATCGCCCTTGGCGAGCATGCCGTCCTTACCCTTGTAGTCCCAGCCATGGCACTCTTTGCAACGCCAGGACTGCTTGGGGTATTTGCCGGAGGCAGGATAACTGGGATGGGCGCTGTCCGGCCGCTCCATCTTCAGCTCCTTGTACCAGTTGTCGTAGAGCTTGCCGCCACGGGCTATGGCGGACTCGATCTCGGCGGCCGAGGCCGGGGTGACAATGAAGCCGGTCACAAACGCCGCCACGACGGCGGCAAGGACGGAAATGCGATGCGCGATCATCGTGGATGTCCCCTCGTTGACGTTATCCTCTCAGGACGGGTTTGCCCCGTCTTCGGTTCGTACTTCTCTAATATGACAAATGGAAAACCTATATGACAAGAAATTAATGCAACAAAAATCAGCCCATCGCCGACCGGTATTACCAATTATGGCAGCCAAACAGGCTCGCTTCTTGTGAAGCGAGCCTGCAAGCCCAACAATTACTTCAAAACTTAAGCCCAAGTGTCCTGGCAAACGCTGGCGTACCAGCCCGCAGCAAAGTCGGCTTCCTTCTTGCGGAACTGGTAATTGGCCCCCAGCGGACTGACGCCACCCGATCCCTTGATCGCCGCGACCTTGCCCTCGGCCACCGCATAAACCGCGGCCACCGAAATGCCGTAATCGGGAGCGATCAGGCTGTAGCAGGTGTTGATGGCCGAGAACGGCCCCGCCGGCATCCCCTTCAGCGAAGCCACCGCGGCCGCTGCGGCGACCTTGGCCTGGCTGCTGGCGGAATAGCCCGACTTGGGCATTTCGCCGGCAATGGCCGCGTCGCCGATGACATAGATGTCCTTGGCGATCTTGGACTCGAAGGTATTGGGATCGACCGGGCAGAAGCCGCTGGCGTCGGTCAGGCCCGCCTTGATGGCGATCGAGCCGGCGGTCTGCGGCGGGATGATGTTGGCGACGTTCGGCTTATGCTTGTCGAAGTCGGTCTCGACCACGCCGGCCTTGGCGTCGACCTTGATGACCTTGCCGTTCTTGGCGGCCGGCACCCACTCGATCATCTCGCCGTAGACCTTCTCCCAGCCTTCCTTGAACAGCTTGTCCTTGGCGAAGGCATCCTTGGAGTCGAGGATAAGGATCTTGGACTTCGGCTTGTTGTTCTTCAGGTAGTGGGCGATCATCGCGGCGCGTTCATACGGGCCGGGCGGGCAGCGGAAGGGCATGCCGGGCGCCGAGATCAGCACGACGCCACCATTGGGCATCGCCTCGATCTGCTTGCGCAGCAGCACGGTCTGCGGACCGGCCTTCCAGGCGTGCGGCATCACTTCCGAGGCCGCCTCGTCATAGCCGTTGATGGCATTCCACTTCATGTCGATACCGGGCGACACGATCAGCTTGTCGTAGGGCAGTGTGGCGCCGGCCTTGGTCTTGATCACCTTGGCGACGGGATCGATGCCAACCACCGTGTCGGTGATCACCTTGACGCCGTGCTTGTTGGCGAGAACATCGAACTTCCGCTCGATGAACTTCATGTCGTTCATTCCGGCCAGCACCGTGTTCGAGAACGGGCAGGTGAAATGGGTCGGCATGGCCTCGACCAGGGTGACGTCCAGCGCGGGATCGTAGCGCTTGAGGTATTTGGCGGCGGTGGCGCCGCCGAAGCCGCCACCCACCACCACGACACGGGCAGAGGAGCCGCAGGCGGAAAGGCCCACCAGGGATGCGGCGCCAGCCGCGGTCAACAGACCATTGAAGGTCCTGCGCGAGATGTTGGTCATGTACCGGCCCCCCTTACTTCTTTTTGTAGTAGTCGATCATGCCGTCGAGCTGGGGATCTGTGTACCCCTTGACGATGCGGTCCATGACCGTCGCCTCGCGCACTCCGCTCTTGTACTCGCGGAGCAGCTTCTTCAGTTCGTCAGCCGACTTGGTGTTGAAGGGCGGCATGGCGCCAAGGCTGGCACCATCGGTACCATGGCAGCCGGCGCAGGCATCCGCCATCACCGCCATGGGGTCCATCGCCTGCGCGGCGGGTGCGGCAAGTAAGGCAAGTCCCAGAAAAAGCGGGACCGCTGTGAGTCTACCCCTCATCGTCCAATCCTCCCCTTAACGTTTTTTTACGCTTATATTAGGTGAAAATAACAAGACGACGGGCGGTTGACAACGCCCCATTTCCAATTCCGCTACAGGAAGTGCCTTAGGAACGGGTCGTGGCCCCACCGGCGGCCTTCCAGCCGAACAGGCCACCCTGCATCCGGTTGATTTCACCAACGTAGCCCGCGGCAGCCAGACGGCCGGCGGCCATGCCGCACCGGCTGCCGCTGCGGCAGTGAATCACCAGCTTCTTGCCCTCTGGCACGCTGATCCGGGCCGAATCGAAGGCAGACAGCGGCAGACTGGTGGCGCCGGGAATGTGCTCGGCGGTGAATTCCTGCGGCTCGCGCACGTCGTACAGCACGGCCTCGCCGGCCTCGACCCAGCCGAGGATGGTGATGGGATCGACGACGTGCACATTCTCCGGCTGCGGTGCGAACAGGCTGGCGAACAGGCGATCGAGCATGGGGAGACCTCGGAAAATTAAGCTTACCCTAATATAACCCGTCCGGCCGTCGTTTGAAAGGCCCGCTACCCCCTTATCGGGGCAAGGCGGTTCACCGCCCATTAAGTGACACCCCCCACCCTTCCGCCAGGGCTCATTCCTTCCATCGAGGTTCGGATCATGCGAGTAGTGCGGTCGTCGTGGGTGGCACTCGCGGTGGCGGGGGCGTTGGCCGGATGCGGCGGCGGCGGCGGGGCCGGCGGCGGAGGGGGCGGCGGGATTGGCGGCGGCGGGCCGGTGCTCGACGGTCCACGTGCCGGCAGCGGCGGATCGGGCCAGCGGACCGGCGCCGCCGATTTCACTGGTGAGACCACGCGCAACTGGGGCCTGGCCGCGGTTGGCGGCGACGCTGCCCATGCCGCCAGCCGCACCGGCGCCGGCGTCACGGTGGGCATCGTCGATACCGGCATCGACCTCACCCATCCCGATTTCGCCGGAGCCATCGCCCCCGCCAGTACCGACATCATCACCGGGGTCGCCGCCAACGTCGCCGATCAGGGCGGCCACGGCACCCTGGTAGCCGGAGTAATCGGCGCCCGCAAGGATGGCTTCGACGCGGTGGGGGTCGCCCCCGAGTCGACCCTGCTGGCAGTGCGGGCCGACTCGCCCGGCAGCTGCCTGGCCGGCAGTTGCTCGTTCTATCACTCCGACCTGGCGACGGCGACCAACTACGCGGTGGCGCAGGGCGCCCAGGTGATGAATTTCAGCCTCGGCGGCAGCGGCATGGACACGGTGTTCAGCACTGCCCTGACCGGCGCGGTACAGCAGAACCGCATCGTGGTGGCGGCCGCGGGCAACTCACAGGGGGCCAACCCCATCGACCCCGCCAAATGGCTGGCGCTCAACGGCCAGGGTCTGGGACTGGCGGTGGGCGCCACCGACTCCACCGGCAACCTCGCCTGGTTCAGCAACAAGGCCGGTGTCGCCAAGGACTTCTTCCTGGTGGCCCCCGGCCAGGGCATTACCACCTCCGCCAATGGCGGCGGTGTGGCCACCGTCAACGGCACCTCGTTCGCCGCCCCCCATGTGGCGGGAGCCGCCGCGGTGATCTGGGGCGCCGCTCCCTACCTGACCGGCGCCCAGGTGGTGGACATCCTGCTCACCTCGGCCACCGACCTGGGCGCTGCCGGGGTGGACACCACCTATGGCCACGGCATGCTGAATCTCGATGCGGCGCTGCAGCCGCTGGGAACCCTGACCCTGCCCACTGGTGCCACCGTGGCGAGTGGCGGTGCGCCCCTGGCATCGACCTCCCTGGCGCTGGGCGGCGCCTTCGGCAACGCGCTGGGCCACTCGGGCCGGCTGTCGAGCGTGGCGGCCTTCGACGCCTATGGCCGCCCGTTCGCCGCCGACCTGTCGGCGACGGTCAAGCCGGCGCCGGTTCGCGACCTGTCGGGCTGGCTGTCGCCGTCCCAGACCCAGGTCGCCACGGCGGGCTTCGGCGAGGCCACGACACTGACCCTGGCGGCACCCGAGGCGCCATCCCCCATGGCTATCCAGGACCGCCCGGGGCAGTGGCAGCCGCAGCCGCGGTTCGCCCTATCGTCCGAGACCGGCGGCAGCGAGGTGACACTGGCCCGCGGCTTCGGCCTCGGCGCCTTCACCGGCCTGGCGGCGGCGATCCCCGAGGCCGGGCAGCCACTGCCCTCGGGCGACCCGTTGGCCAGCCCCTATCTCGGCCTGGCCGGCGACGGCAACAGTGCCGCCCTGGGGCACCGACTGGGCGACGGCGTGACGGCGCGCATGGGCTTCAGCACCGACGACGGCGGCAACGGCATCGACCCGGAAGCGGGCCGCCAGGCCATGCTGGGCGAGATGTCGAAGCGCTGGCAGGACGGTACCGTGGTCGGCTTCCAGCTCGGCCGGCTGGGCGAGGACGGCGGGCCGCTGGGCTCGACGGCCGACGGTGCCTTCGCCTTCGGCAGCAAGGCCGATACCGCCTTCACCACCGTGTATGCGGCGACGCCCCTGACACCCTCCAGCACCCTGTTCGGCAGCTATTCCAGCGGCCTGACCTCGGGCGACGGCCTGGGCGATGGACTGCTGCGCGAGTTCTCCACCCTCCGCAGCGAGTCCTATGCCTTGGGCGTCGCCACTCGCGATGTGGGCTCCGACGGCGACCGGGTGACGCTGGTGCTGTCGCGTCCGCTGCGGGTGGCCGACGGCAGCGCCACGCTCGACCTTCCCACCGGGCGCACCATGGACGGCCAGGTGCTGACCAGTGCCCAGCGCGTCTCGCTGTCACCCACCGGCGCCGAGACCGACCTGGAAGCCACCTACGCCATTCCCCTGGCGGGAACGCAGAAACTGGTGCTGGGCGGCATGGTGATGTTCGAACCCGGCCACGACGCCGACGCCCCCCCGGCCTTCGCCGGCGGGATGAAGTACCGCGTGAACTGGTGAGGATAACCCCCTCCCCCGGCATCGCCAGGAGAGGGCTCCTTTGTGGTTTATTCCAACTTTCGACGCCAGGGGGTATTGGAACCCGTTCGGCTGATGCCCACTCATAAGGTTGATTGCTTCGCTCGCATTTCCAACAGGGGAGCGGATTATGAGAGGGACCTCGCTGCCGTTGCTGGCGGCTCTGCTGATGGTGGCGGCGGTGCCGGCCCTTGCATCCGAACCGCTGCCCTGGGCCATCGGCTTCCAGCAGGGCGCCTCGCCCACCATGGAACGCATCACCACCCTGTCGACCATCGTCAACGGCGTCATCGTCGTCGTGGTCATCCTGGTCACCGCCCTGGTCGCCTATGTGGCGTGGCGCTTCAACGCCACCCGTAACCCGGTTCCCGCCACCTGGTCGCACAATACGATCCTGGAAATCGCCTGGACCGCCATCCCCGCCATCATCCTGGCGGTGATCGCGGTACCGTCATTCCGGTTGCTCTACTTCATGGATCGCGTCCAGGACGCCGACATGACGCTGAAGATCATCGGGCATCAGTGGTACTGGAGCTACGAGTACCCCGACCAGAACGTCAAGTTCGACGCCATGATGGTCGCCGACGCCGACCTGAAGCCGGAGCAGCGCCGCCTGCTTTCCACCGACAACGAGGTGGTGCTGCCGGTGGGTGTCCCCATCCGGCTGCAGATGACCGCCGACGACGTGCTGCATTCGTGGGCCGTCCCCGCCTTCGGGGTCAAGACCGACGCGGTGCCTGGGCGGCTCAACGAGAGCTGGGTGAAGATCAACCAGCCCGGCATCTATTACGGCCAGTGCTCCGAATTGTGCGGCGTCAACCACGCCTACATGCCCATCACCATCCGTGCCGTGCCCAAGGAACAGTTCCAGGCCTGGGCCGACGACGCCCGCAGCCGCTTCGCCCGCATCACCGACGACACCAACCTCGCGGCCGCGCCCGCCACCCGATAGGAGCCCGACGATGGCCCTCTCTCCCACCTCCGATTCTGGCGCTCACGCGGCCCCGCACGGCTGGCGTCGCTGGCTGTTTTCCACCAACCACAAGGATATCGGCACCATGTACCTGGTGTTCGCCGTCATGGCGGGCATCATCGGCGGCGCCATGTCGGTGGTGATCCGCCTGGAGCTGCAGGACCCCGGCCTGCAATTCTTCGAAGGCAACACGCAGCTCTACAATGTGATGGTCACCGCCCACGCCATCATCATGGTGTTCTTCGTGGTGATGCCGGCCTTGATCGGCGGCTTCGGCAACTGGTTCGTGCCGCTGATGATCGGTGCCCCCGACATGGCCTTCCCGCGCATGAACAACATCAGCTTCTGGCTGCTGGTGCCGGCCTTCGCCCTGGTGGTGCTGGCGGCCTTCACCGGCATCGGCCCCGGAACCGGCTGGACGCTCTATCCGCCCTTGTCCACCACCGGCCATCCCGACGCGGCGGTGGACTACGCCATCCTGGCACTGCACCTGGCCGGCGCCGCCTCGATCCTCGGCGCCATCAACTTCATCACCACCATCGTCAACATGCGCGCCCCCGGCATGACCTTCCACCGCATGCCGCTGTTCGTCTGGGCCATGCTGGTCACCGCAGTGATGCTGCTGCTGGCGGTGCCCGTGCTGGCCGGCGCCCTGACCATGCTGCTGACCGATCGCAATTTCGGCACCGCCTTCTTCAACCCGGCCGGCGGTGGCGACCCGGTGCTGTACCAGCACCTGTTCTGGTTCTTCGGCCATCCCGAGGTCTACATCATGATCGTGCCGGCCTTCGGCATCATCAGCCACATCGTCTCGACCTTCTCGAAGAAGCCGGTGTTCGGCTATATCGGCATGGCCTATGCCATGGTGGCCATCGCCGCCATCGGCTTCGTGGTATGGGCGCACCACATGTTCACCGTCGGCATGGACGTCGACACCCGGGCCTATTTCACCGCCGCCACCATGATCATCGCCGTGCCCACCGGCATCAAGGTGTTCAGCTGGATCGCCACCATGTGGGGCGGCTCCATCGAATTCAAGACTCCCATGCTGTGGGCGACGGGCTTCATCTTCCTGTTCACCATGGGCGGCGTCACCGGCGTGGTGCTGGCCAACTCGCCGGTGGATGTGGCGTTGCAGGACACCTACTACGTGGTGGCCCATTTCCACTACGTGCTGTCCCTGGGCGCCGTCTTCGCCATCTTCGCCGGTTTCTATTACTGGATCGGCAAGATGAGCGGCCGCCAGTACCCCGAGTTGCTGGGCCAGATCCATTTCTGGCTGATGTTCATTGGTGCCAATCTGAGCTTCTTCCCGCAACATTTCCTGGGCGTCGCCGGCATGCCGCGCCGCATCCCCGACTACCCGGACTCGTTCCACGGCTGGAACGTGGTCAGCTCCATCGGCGCCTATCTCGGCTTCGCCGGAGCCGTGTTCTTCCTGATCGTGGTGTGGCGCACCTTCAGCGCCGGGCGGCGGACCGAAGCCAACTACTGGGGTCCCGGCGCCACCACCCTGGAATGGACGGTGAGTTCGCCGCCGCCCGTGCACAGCTTCGAGACCATCCCGCGCTTCGGCCAGCCGGCGGAGTAAAGCCATGAGCGAGCCTGAGGGGCAAAAGTAATGACCAGCAAGCGCATCACGGTCTTATTGCTATTAGCCTTGGTGACCGGCATGGCGGGGCTGGCGGGGGCGGCGGTGCCGCTCTACCGCATGTTCTGCGAGGCCACCGGCTATGGCGGCACGCCGCGCCGGGTCGAGACCACCTCGACCACCTCCACCGAGCGGCTGGTGACGGTGCGCTTCGATGCCTCGTTGGCCAAGGGGATGCCGTGGCAGTTCCGCGCCGGGCAGCGCGAGATGAAGGTGCATCTCGGCGAGGACGCCCTTGCCTGGTTCACCGCCACCAACGTCTCGGACAAGCCGGTGACCGGCACCGCCACCTTCAACGTCACCCCGGACAAGGCCGGCCGCTCGGTCAACAAGGTCGAATGCTTCTGCTTCACCGAGCAGCGCCTGGAGGCTGGCCAGACGGTGCAGATGCCGGTGAGCTTCCACATCGACCCCGGATTGGCGCCGGACGTCAACACGGTGACGCTTGCCTATACGTTCTTTCGGACCCCCGGAGAGGCACGGCCATGAGCAACGGACACGCCCCGCACCCCTACCATCTGGTCGACCCCAGCCCGTGGCCGGCGGTCGGCGCCCTTTCCGCCTTCGTGCTGGCCTATGGCGCGGTGGAATACTTTCATGACCGCGGCAATCCATGGATCATGAGCGCCGGCTTCGCGCTGGTGCTGCTGACCATGGCGCTGTGGTGGCGCGACGTCATCCGCGAGGCCCAGCAGGGCCACGCCCACACCCCGGTGGTGCAGCACGGCCTGCTGATCGGCATGGGGCTGTTCATCGCCTCGGAGGTGATGTTCTTCGTCGCCTTCTTCTGGGCCTTCTTCAACGGCGCCCTGGGGATCAACCCCTCCATCACCCAGTGGCCGCCGGCCGGCATCGAGCCGCTGGAGACCTGGCACATCCCCTTCGTCAACACTCTGATCCTGCTGTCGTCGGGGCTGACCGTCGAGCGTGCCCACCATGCGCTGCGCCAAGGCCAGCGCGACCTGGTGCGCAACTGGCTGGTGCTGACCGTGGCCCTGGGCGTAACCTTCCTGTCGCTGCAGATCTTTGAATACGGCCAGGCGACATTCGGCTTCACCGAGGGGGTCTACCCGACGGTGTTCTACATGGCCACCGGCTTCCACGGCTTCCACGTCTTCGTCGGCGTCTGCTTCCTGTCGGTGAACCTGTTCCGCGCCGTGCGCGGCGACTTCACCCCCCGGCAGCACATCGGCTTCCAGGCCGCCGCCTGGTACTGGCACTTCGTCGATGTGGTGTGGGTGTTCCTGTTCGTCTGGGTCTACTGGTGGGGCAACAGCTAACCCCTACGGCAGGACACTATCATTGGAAAAGCGGCCGAAGGTGGTGTGGAGGCCACCTTCGGTGATGGGGCAGGTGGCCACCCCGGTGCCGACATCAAGCGCCCGGGCCACCGTTTCGACCGCGCATCTCTGACCGCAGGCCTCGGCGCAGATTTCAATCTGGTTGTCGTAGTTCTCGTACAGCCCGTCGGCGACATAGCCGCGCATGGTGGCGAGCTCGGAGGGCGTGTAGCGCCCCGCCACCGCCTGGGGGAACTCGGCCAGCATGCGGCTGGCGGTGATGTCGGCGCAGCCGCAGCGCGACACCAGCCCGAGGAAGCGGCCCATGCGGGATGGGTGCGGCGGGCCATCGGGCGGCGTGAAGGTGCAGCCGGCAACGGCCAGGGCGATGAACAGCGTGAAGGCGGAATGCAAGGTCATGGCCACCTCCATATGGGGAGACGGGCTCAGTACGGACAGGCGCCCCGGCCGCAAGATCTGGCGGTGCGCGCCGGCTGCCAGGTCTCACAGACCCGGCACTTGACCATGTCCTGAACATCCTCGCCAAGGGGCTTGGCCGGTTCCGGGCGGGCGGGACCGGGGGCCGGCCGGCTGCCGCCGCGACTGCGGATCTCGGCCACGCGCGCCAGATACTTGAATCCGAACCAGATGATGGCGATGACCGCAATGGTCAGCAAGATTTTGGTGAACGACATGCGCCGGAGTGTGGCGCGATGCCGCCCGCTGGTCAACCGGGGTGAATGCGGGAGGCGGGCGGAACGCCCGCGCTCCAGGTCACAGCCCGAAACGTCCCCACATCAGCCGGTCCTCGACCGCCGCCAGCAGGCCGGCGGGCAGGTCGCCCTCGGCACGGCCGAGAATGCGCCGCAGCCATGACCGCCGCGCGCCCACCACCCGCAGGCAGACCTTGTCGCCGAAACGGCTCCGCAGTACCGAGCGGGCGTCGCCGATGGCGTCGGCCAGCCCCAACTCCACCGCCTTGCGGCCGGTCCAGACATCGCCGTTGAACAGTTCTGCGTCGGAGCCCTTCAGCTTGTCGCCGCGACGGCCGCGCACATAGGCCTTGAAGCTGTCGTGCATCTCGGCCTGCAATGCCTTGAGGCGGGCCACGTCCTCGGGATTTTCCGGCAGGAAGGGGTCGAGCATGCGCTTGTGCTCGCCCTGGGTATAGAGACGGCGCTGGATGCCCAGCCGGCCGATGGCCTCGTGCAGGCCGAAGCCCGAGGTCACCACCCCGATGGAGCCCAGGATGGAGCAGTCGTCGACGATGATCTCGTCGGCCGCCGCCGCCAGCCAATAGCCGCCCGAGGCCGCCAGGTCCTCGACGAAGGCCAGCACCGGCACTTTCTTCTCGGCGGCATGCGCCCGGATGCGCTTGGCGATCAGGGCCGACTGAACCGGCGAGCCGCCCGGCGAATTGACCACCAGCGCCACCGCCGCCAGCCGCTTGGCCTCGAATGCCGCCTTCAGCGGCCCGGCCACCCCGGCGATGTTGAGGCCGTGGCGGGTCAGCCCGGAACCAGCGGCGGAAATGAAGCCGGTCAGCCGCACCACGGCGACCACCGGCGGCGGATTGGTGAAACGTTCGATGCAGGCGGCGATATCCATGGGCGTAAAGGTAGGCGGCAAATGACCGCCGCGCAATCTGGCTAAAGCACTCCCCCGCCCCGCAGCACCGCCTCCGCCTCATCGGTATAGGCGCCGTCCTCGCGATGCAGCACCAGCCCCGACAGCAGCTCCAGCGGCGAGCGCACCCCCTTGCGGGCGGTGACGACGACCCGTCCGGCGGGGCGGCCCGCCTTGGGCCATAAGGGCAGGATACGCAACTCGCCCACCCCCCTGCCTTGCAGCGCTGCCAGCAGGTCGGCAAGACGGTCGGCGCGATGCACCACCGCCAGGCGGCCCTTCGGCTTCAGCAGCTTGACCGCCGCCTTGACCCAGGCCGTCAGCGAGACCTCGCCTTCCACATTGGCGATGCTTTTCGAGGCGAGTGGCGGGGCGCTGGACCGGCCGGCCTCCAGATAGGGCGGATTGGTCATCACCCAGTCAAACGGCCCCAGCAGCGGCGGCGGCGCCAGCAGCGAGCCCTCGGCCACCTCGAAGCCGGCGCCGTTGAGGGTGGCATTGGCCCGCGCCAGGGCGGCCAGTTCCGGCTGAACTTCAAGCCCGGTGACCCGCACCCCCGGCAGCCGCGCCAGCAGGCACAGCGCCGCCGCACCGGCGCCGCAGCCGAGGTCGAGCACATGCTCGCCCTCGCCGGCCCGCACGCTTGCCGCCAGCAACACCGGGTCGACGGCGGCGCGATAGCCCTCCGCCGGTTGCAGCAGACGAACCCGTCCACCCAAAAGGCGGTCCTCGGTGGTGGGAAACGGCATACCCGGCAGCATGGGATCGTCCAAAAGTGGGATGTGAAAGGCGATGTAAGCTTGACCGGCTTTCCGCCGCAACACTATGTTCAACACGCGGACGGGGTGGTTTCCCCAGCGGGAGGAGAAAGTCGTTGGCGATCGTGGTCAGTCTCGAAGAGGAGCGCAGCCGTAAGGCCGGCAGTTTCGACACCCTCGTGTCGCTCGTCACCGCCGACCTCGAGAAGGTCAATCGCACCATCGTCGACCGCATGCACAGCCCCGTCGAGCTGATTCCGCAACTGGCCGGCCACATCATCGCCGCCGGCGGCAAGCGCCTGCGCCCGGTTCTCACCCTGGCCGCCTCCAAGCTGTGCGGCCATAAGGGTGAGCGCCACGTCAAGCTGGCGGCCTGCGTCGAATTCATCCACACCGCCACCCTGCTGCACGACGACGTGGTCGACGAGAGCGAGCTGCGCCGCGGCCAGGCCTCGGCGAACGCCCTGTTCGGCAACAAGCCCAGCGTGCTGGTGGGCGACTTCCTGTTCAGCCGCTCGTTCGAGCTGATGGTGGAGGACGGCTCGCTGGCGGTGCTGGCGATCCTGTCACGCGCTTCCTCGGTAATTGCCGAGGGCGAGGTGCTGCAGCTGATCACCGCCAATGACACCGCCACCGGCGAGGACGCCTATCTCGAAGTGATCCGCGCCAAGACCGCCGCCCTGTTCGCCGCCGCCTGCCGCATCGGCGCGGTGGTGGCCGATCGGCCCAAGGTCGAGGAGGAGGCGCTGGAGTCCTACGGGCTCAATCTCGGCATCGCCTTCCAGCTGGTGGACGACGTGCTCGACTACTCGGCCAAGCAGGCGGTACTGGGCAAGGCGGTGGGCGACGACTTCCGCGAGGGCAAGATCACCCTGCCGCTGATCCTGGCCTTCCGCCGCGGCGACGACGAGGAGCGCACCTTCTGGCGCCGCTGCGTCGAGGATCTCGAACAGCAGGACGGCGACCTCGACCGCGCCATCAAGCTGATGGACAAGCACGGCAGCCTGGCCGCCACCGTCGCCCGCGCCCGTCATTACGGCGAAATCGCCCGCGACGCCCTCGGGATCTTCCCCGACAGCCCGGTCAAGCAGGCGCTCAACGACGTCATCGACTTCTGCGTCGAGCGGGCCTACTGATTCACGGCGTAATCGGCGGGTGGGACGCCCGCGCTCCTGGTTCGCTGATAGCGCTCCGGGCGGGTACATCAGCGCCCTTGTGCCGCCGCCGTTATCGCGAAAAAAGGCGACGAACGGGTCGATCCGGCATTTGCCGGTATTGGAGCGCCGCGCCTGAAATATGAAATGCTGCGCTCACGCGAGTATTGAGCAAGCAGCCAAGAATGCGGAAGTGCCCGCCCGGCGACAACGCAATCATAGAACTAGCAGGCTGCGGAAAAACTCTTCCCACCATCCTTCATCTCGTCACCCCCGCGAAGGCGCTAAAGAATGCACACATTTCTGCGCGGCCGCGTTTGTGGCGTGCGGTGGTGCCGGGATTGTGATTCCTTTGAGCGAGACGTTCTTGGGGG
>CAJANL010000332.1 GCA_903941105.1 uncultured Rhodospirillaceae bacterium | reverse complement strand
TTCCGCATGCGGCATTGCGATCCCCCAAGAACGTCTCGCTCAAAGGAATCACAATCCCGGCACCACCGCACGCCACAAACGCGGCCGCGCAGAAATGTGTGCATTCTTTAGCGCCTTCGCGGGGGTGACGAGATGAAGGGCAGCGGAAAGAGTTTTTCCGCACCCTGTTATAGGGCCGCCACTGCGGCGACGGCATCGCGGAAGGCCGCGGCGGCCGGCTCGGTGAGGGCGGCAGCGGTTGCGGTATCGCCACGGGCGCAGGCGCTCTCCATCTCGGCGCACAGGCTGGCGAATCGGAAGGCTCCCGCGCTGTTGCCGGCGCCCTTGGCGGCATGGGCCGCCTCCCGCGCCCCGATGATGTCGCCAGCGGCCAGCTTGACGGCGGCCTCGCCCACCAGCGGCTCGGTGCTGTCGACGAACAATTGCAGCAATTCGCGGGCTTCCTCGGTGATGCCGCCGAAAATCTCATGCATGGTGGCGAGATCGAGGATCGGCAAGCGGTTTTCGCGTTGATCCACCACGGCCGCCGCGACCTCGGGCCCGGCATCTTCCACGGCATCTACCACGGGCGCGACGCGACGGCGGCGCAGCGCCACGGCGCGCGGCAGCAGGCGGCGGATGGTGCCGTCCAACTGGGGCAGGTCGACCGGCTTAGCCAGGAAGGCGTCCATGCCGCATTCCTGGCAGCGGCGAGCCGTGCCGGCCAGGGCATCGGCGGTCAGTGCGACGATGGGCATGCGGTGGCAGGTGGACTCTTCCCATTCGCGGACGCGCTGGGTCAATTCATAACCGTCCATCTCGGGCATGTGGCAGTCGGTGAGCAACAGGCCGTAGTCGCGAATCTGCATGCGCTCCCAGGCTTCGACGCCGTTGGCCGCCAGTTCGATGGCGTAGCCCAGCCGGTCCATCAATCGGCGAATGACCACCTGATTGGTGGGATTGTCCTCGGCCACCAGGATCAGGGCTCCGGCGGCGGCGGCTTCGGATACGCTGGGGGCGAGGTAGATCTCGTCCATGCCCAGGTGCTCGTCCTCGTCGGTCTCCAGGCTGGCGCGCCCGGCGGCGGCGGCGGTGATCCGCCACAGCTCCCAGCGCCGCACCGGCTTGGGCAGGGTGGCGAACAGGCCGGCGGCGCGGGCGGCGCGGGCGGCCGAGGCGAACGAGGGATGCGGCGCCACCATCACCACCCGGGTCTGGGCGGTGCTGCCGGCGGCGGCCAACAGGGCGCGGGCCACGGTGATGCGCAGGCGGACGTCGTCGGTGCCGTCCATCAGCACCACATCGTAGCTCCACCCCGCCAGCGAGGCGGCGCGTACCGCCGCCAGCGCGCCGTCGGTGGAGGCCACCACCGCCACCTGAGCTCCGAGATGGCCGAGATACTGCCGGATGCCCTCCGCCGCCACCGGTCCCTCGGCCAGGACCAGCACGGCGATGCCGGCCAGGTCGGGGCCGGGTTCGGGGGTGGCGACGGCGATGCCCAGCGGCACGGTGAACCAGAAGGTGGAGCCTTCGTCCCTGCGGCTGCCGACGCCGATCTCGCCCTGCATCATGGCCACCAGATGGCGGCAGATGGACAGGCCGAGCCCGGTGCCGCCGTAGCGCCGCGAGATGGAGGCGTCCGCCTGGGAGAACGGTTCGAACAGCCGTGCCTGCTGTTCGGTGTCGAGCCCGATGCCGGTGTCGATCACCGAGAACTTCAGGTGAAGGCCGGCGTCGCTGCCCGGGATGGCCTCGACCGTGATGTGGACGTAGCCGCGGTCGGTGAACTTGATGGCGTTGGCGGCTAGGTTGGTGATGATTTGCCGCAACCGCACCGGATCGCCGATCAGGCGTTCCGGCAGCGAGGGATCGATGAAGGTCATGATGCCGACGCCCTTTTCCTGGGCGCGCGGTGCCAGCATCTCGGCCACCCCCTCGACCACGTCGGCCAGCGACAATTCGACGGCTTCGAGTTGCAGCTTGCCCGACTCGATCTTCGAAAAGTCCAGAATGTCGTTGATGATAGTCAGCAGCGAGGTGGCCGAGTCGCGGATGACGCGGGCCATCTCCTGCTGCTCCGGCGGCAGGTGCATTTCCTCCAGCAATTGCGCCATGGTCAGCACCCCATTCATGGGGGTGCGGATCTCGTGGCTCATGGTGGCGAGGAACAGCGATTTGGCCTGGCTGGCCTCCTCGGCCACCTGCTTCGCCTCGGCCAGGGCAGCCTCGGCTTCCTTGCGCCGGGAGATGTCGGAGGTGGTGACGATGATCGCCGGCTCGCCGTCCATCTCGATCTCGGCCGCCGACAGCATGGCCCAGAATTTGTGGCCGTCGGCCGAGCGCATCAGGCATTCGTGGTTGCTGACGAAGCCGATGCGGTGCACCAGGTCGACCAGCCAGATGCGTTCGCGGGCCTCGGCGTAGAAGCTGGCGGCATCCATGCCGCCCGCCGCGCCCTCGTTGACCAGGAACAGCTCGGACCACCGGGGGTTGACATAGATCAGCGCATTGTCGCTGACGCGCGAGATGGCCAAGGCCAGTGGCGAGGTGTCGAGGATGCGGCGCAGCCGCCGCTCGCTTTCCATCAGTGCCGAGGTCGAAGCCTGCACCCGGGCCATGGCATCGCGGAATACCACCAGTTCGGCGGCCATGTCGCTGATCTCGTCATGACCCGAGTGCGCGATGGCGGAGTGGAAATCGCCATCGGCGATGCGATGCATGGAATTGGCCAGCCCGGTCAGGCGGGCGACGATGTTGCGTCCCAAATAGAGCCAGACGAACAGCAGCGGTCCCACCACCATGCACATCGCGATCAGCAGCAGGGTGCGCCGCCCATGCGACAGCACCGCCTCGGCGAGGTGTTCGTTACGGCTCGCCTCGGCCTCGGCGTGGGACACCAGCCGCCCTACCGAGGACGACGTGCGCGCCACCAGATCGCGGCCTTCCTCGTTGGCCGACTGCAAACGGGACAGCGTGAGGAGATGCAGCGAGCGCAGCTCGAACACGTTGTCGGGGCCGCCACCCAAGGTCAGCACCTGGCGCGCCGAGTCGCGGGCGCGGCTTTCGGTCCGCCCCTGGCCGGTGGCCTCGACGAGAACCGCCAGCCGGTGCGCCTGTTCGTCATAGTCGCGCCGCAGCGCCGTCACTGTCTCGACATCGATGGCGACGAAGGCCTCGCGTAACAGGCCCAGCGCGTTGAATACCACGATCAACGTGGGGTCGGCGTTGGTTTGGGCGATACCGACGTGGATGTCGCGCTCCAGACGACCGAGAAAATCGCCCGCCGTCCGTGTGCGGTCCACCAGTTGCAGCCGCCTGTCCACCAGGGCATTGCGGCCGAGCACGTTGTCGCCGATGGCCGTCACCATGGAGCGCAACTCTTCCACCGCGGCGGAATCGGCCGCCACCCCTTCGAGCGTGTCGATGAGGCCGAGCAGGCGTTCGGTCTGCTGCTGCAGGGCGATGAAATTGCTCTGGCGCTGGAATTGGCTGCGGGCGCCATCGAGCACCGGGGCCGCCGCCGCCAGCCTCGCCGTCGCCTCCGACAGCTTGAGGGCGCTGGCCAGGCTCGGCAGGTTGGTGCGGGTGACGTTGGACAGCAGCCGCTCGATCTCGGAATAGCCGAACCACGTGATCACACCGGCCAGCAGGGTCATGGCGGCAACGGCGCTGACCGCTACCACCAGCTTGCCGCGAATGCCAAAGTGCCAGCGCGGCCGCGTCGGCCGGCGCGTCCCCTGATCCTCGGTTTCGGCTTTGCCTCGCGATGTGACAAACACGCCGTGATGTCCCCCCCGACCCACGTGAGGCACCATAATGCCCGAGCACCGGCCGCTCGACAATGCGGCCTTGACCCCATTGATTATCGCAACGCTGCCGACGCATGATGCCGCCATGAAGACAGTCGATCCCGTGGCGCTGCTGCGGCAGGCCCAGATACTGGCGGAGGCTCAGCGGCTGGTGGAGGCCGAGCGGGTGCTGGCCGGCCTGCCCAACCATCCCGAATGCGCTTTCCGTCGCGCCCAACTGCTGACGGCGTTGGAGCGTCATGCCGAAGCGGAACCCTGCTTCCGCGCGGTGCAGGCCATGGTCCCCGGGCATCTCGACAGCATGGTCGGCCTTGCCGGAGCGCTGGTGGAACTCGGCCGCCCCGGCGAGGCGGTGCCCTTGCTGACCGCCGCCGCCCGGGCGCAGCCCAATTCCGCCCGCATCCGCTACCTGCACGGTGTCGCGCTGGACGAGGCGGGCGGCGACGCATCGACCGAACTGGCGGTGGCGCGCGCCATGGTGATCGCCCCGGCCGAGCGGCGCGGGCTGGTGCCGTGGGAGGTCTATCTCCAGATCAGCCGGCGCTGCAACCTGCGCTGCGCCATGTGCGGCCACGAGGTCTGGCAGAGCAATTCGGGCTTCATGGACTGGGCGGTGTTCGAGCGCACCCTGGCCGAGTGCAAGGCCAACGGCGTCAAGACCCTGCACATCCTGTCGGGCCAGGGCGAGCCGCTGCTGCATCCCCAGGTGTTCGAGATGCTGGAAAAGGCGGTGGCAGAAGGCTTCGAGGTCGGCATCGTCACCAACGGCACGCCGCTGACCCCCGAGCGCATCGGCCGGCTGGCCGGGCTGGGGTTGGCCTATATCCAGTTCTCGTTCGCCGGCTGGGACAAGGCCAGCTACGAAGGCACCTATATCGGCGCCAAATTCGAGCGCACCCTGGATAATCTCCGGGCCTTGGATGCCGCGGTGAAGGGCACCAGGACCAGTTTCGTGGTCAAGGCGGTGGCCACCGAGGACTGGGAGGCGACTTTGGAGAAAACCGCCGCTTTCCTGCGCGCCCAGGGCATCGAGCGGGTCTTCACCGTGGTCGGCAACAATTTCGGCGGTCATGTCCAGCTGGGGCGCTACATCGAAAAGCACGGGGTGTGGTCGCAGAAGCACATCGACCACCATCGCCGCATGCCCTGCCGGGTCTTGCTCAAGTCGGTGGGGGTGTTCTGCGATGGCACGGTGACCGCCTGCGCCTGCTACGACTCCAACGCCGAACTGAAGATCGGCCACATCATGGAGCAGGGACTGGTGGAAATCCGCAACGGTGCCCCCTTCCGCCGCATCCTGGAGTCCTTCCGTTGCGGCGACCTGGCCGACATCCCCATGTGCGGCACCTGCGACGACCCGTTCGGGTGATGGCCGGCCCGTTCTCGCCCCGCGAGGTGCTGGATCGCCTGCTGCAGGCGGCGCTGGCCGCCGCCGATCCTGCCCGCTGCGTGCCGCCCGCCCTGCCGCCGCCGCCCCGCGGCCGCACAGTGGTGGTGGGTGCCGGCAAGGCCGCCGCCGCCATGGCCCTCGCCGTCGAGCGGAATTGGCAGGGGCCGCTGGCCGGGCTGGTGGTGACGCGGTACGGCCACGGCCTCGCCACCCGTCGCATCGAGGTGGTGGAGGCGGCCCATCCGGTGCCCGATGCGGCCGGGCAGCGGGCGGCCGGGCGCATCCTCGCCATGATGCAGGGGCTGACGGCCGACGATCTGGTGTTGTGCCTGTTGTCGGGCGGCGGCTCGGCGCTGCTGGCGCTGCCCGCGGCCGGCGTCACCCTCGACGACAAGCGGGCGGTGACGGCGGCGCTGTTGCGCTCGGGCGCCGCCATCGACCACATCAACTGTGTCCGCAAGCACCTTTCGGCCATCAAGGGCGGCCGGCTGGCCGCGGCGGCGGCCCCGGCACGGGTGGTGACGCTGGCCATTTCCGACGTGCCCGGCGACCATCCCTCGGTGATCGCCTCGGGACCGACCGTTGCCGATCCCACCACCCTGGCCGAGGCCCGCGCCGTGCTCGCCCGTTATGGTATCGATCCGCCTCCGGCAGTGGTTCGCGCCCTGGCAGAGGGCTGCGAGACTCCCAAGCAACTTTCCGGCGGACGGTATGAGCTGGTGGCGACGCCATGGCAGGCGATGGACGCGGCGGCGGCGGAAGCCGTCGCGTGCGGCTATCGGCCAGTGCTGCTGGGCGATGCCATCGAGGGCGAGGCGCGCGAGGCGGCGCGCGTCATGGCCGGCATCGCCCGCTCGGTGGTTCACCGTGGCCAACCGGCAGCGCCTCCGGCGGTGCTGCTGTCGGGCGGCGAACTGACGGTGACGCTGAGGGGCGGCGGCAGGGGCGGACCCAACACGGAATTCCTCCTGGCGCTGGCCCTGGCCTTGAAGGGGATGCCCGGCGTGCACGCCATGGCCTGCGACACCGACGGCATCGACGGCAGCGAGGACAATGCCGGGGCGGTGATCGGTCCCGACACCCTGCTGCGCGGCCAGGACGCGGCCGCCCGGCTCGACGATAACGATGCCTACGGATACTTCGCCGCGTTGGGCGAACTGGTGGTGACCGGGCCGACCCGCACCAACGTCAACGACTTCCGCGCCATACTCATCGAATAGCACTCCGACGGAGCCACCTTGCCTTTCGACACCACCCTCGCCATCAAGCTGGTTCCGCTCTATCTGCTGGTGGCCATCGGCTTCGCGCTGGGGCGGGGCTTCGGCGTCAATGGCCAGGAATTGGGCAAGCTGGCACTTTACGTCCTGTCGCCGGCGGTGGTGTTCAAGGGGTTCTATGTGGCGCGGCTGGACGGTGCCCTGCTGGTGCTGCCCTTGGCGGTGATGGGGCTGGCCTGCCTGATGGCGCTGCTGGCGCATCCGCTGGCGGGGCGCTTCTGGCAGGACGGGCGGGAACGCATCGCCGCCTTCACCGCCGGGACCGGCAATACCGGCTTCTTCGGCATTCCTGCCTGCCTGTCGCTGATCGGCCCCGAGGCGCTGCCGGTGGTGGTGATGGTGTCGTTCGGCGCCACCGCCTACGAGAACTCGGTGGGCTTCTTCGTGGTGGCGCGCCACCGGTCCGGCGTGGCCGGGGCGCTGGGGCGCGTGCTGAAATATCCCGGCCTGCACGCCTGCTGGCTGGGGGCGCTGCTCAACCTCACCGCCACCCCGGTGCCACCGCCGGTGCTACAGGCCGTCGACTTGCTGGCCGGAGGCTACGTGCCGGTGGGAATGATGATCGTCGGGCTCGGGCTGGCGGCGGTGGTGAAAATGCGCATCGACATGGGCTTCACCGCCTTTGCCTTCGCCGCGAAATTCCTGGTCTGGCCGGCGCTGGCGGTGCTGTTCATCTGGATCGACCGGACCTGGCTGCACGCCTTCGACGCCATCGGCCACAAGGTGCTGCTGATCGAGGCGGCGACGCCCTTGGCTGCCGTCACCGTGGTGCACGCCACCCTGAACAACGTCCATCCCGACCGCGCCGCCGTGGCGGTGGCGGCCAGCACGCTGTTCGCCCTGGCCTGGCTGCCTTTGGTCTATGGGATGTTCTGGTAGCCCGACCGACGCTCGGACTACCCCCTATTCGCGCTGCAAGACCGTCGGTCCGGCCGCCATATATCGAGGCAGGCCCCTCGTCGACCAGGAGTCTGCCATGCGTCGAGTCCCTCTGCTGGCTGTCGCCGTCCTCGCTCCCGGCCTGTCCTTTGCGGAAGGCCTTGAGGGGCCTTTCGCCCCGCGTCCCAGTCCTTTGCACCTGCGAACTGATCTTTCGCTTCCCCTGGGGGGGACTTTCGCGGTGAACGCGGGCGCCGATTGGCCCGCCGTTGGTTTGAATTGGCGGGCAAGTAGTGCGAATGGTAGATATAATCTTAGTATAGATGCCGGAATAGCCCATGAAGCAGAACTATCTGATCGGCTATTTCCGATTGTTGCCTTGATGGTATCTTATAGTTTTCCATAAAATTGCATTATGCATCGGGCCATTTGTTGCGAAATGCAACGTATGGCTTTCTCGGATTCGTAAAGAATGCTGTCATTTTTCTTGTTGCTTTGTTAAGGTTAGAATATACGAATATAAAGCCGTCGGCGCTGGCCGAGCGTGCTTCCCCAGCAGCCCGACAGGAACCACTCGGATGCCGCTTCCTTCGATTCCGCTCAATGGCCAGACGGCCAGGACGTTCGTCATGGGAGGGGTGAGTCTGGCGCTTTACCTCCTGCTGTTCAGCAATGAGGAAATGGTGCTGAAGGCCAGCACGGGCGGCGGCTGGTCGTTCATGGTGCCCATCGCCATCGCCTTCACCTTCTCGTTCATCCACGGCGCCTTTACCGGCGGCTTCTGGGAAATGCTGGGGCTCAAGGCCAAGGTCAGGAAGGAGCCCAAGCGGTGGAGCAACTAACCCAGTTCATCACGTTGGATGCCACCGGGCTGACCGGCCTGTTCCTGGTCGGGTTCGTCGGCGGCATGGTCAGTGGCTTCATCGGCTCGGGCGGTGCCTTCGTGCTGACGCCGGCCATGATGACCATGGGCGTGCCCGGCATCGTCGCGGTGGCCAGCAACATGTGCCACAAGTTTCCCAAGGCCCTAGTGGGCGCTTATAAGCGCGCCAAGTACGGCCAGGTCGACGTCAAGCTGGGCCTGATCATGGGCTGCTCGGCCGAGGCCGGCGTGCTGCTGGGCGCCCAGATGCAGGAAAACATCAAGAAGGCGTTCGGCGACACCGGCTCGAACCTTTATGTCAGCGTGGTCTTCGTGGTGACGCTGGCCATCGTCGGTGGCTACGTGGTGCGCGACGCCATCCGCACCTACCGCTCGGGCAATACCAATGCGGAAGAGACGGCGGGGCCGCTGGCCCTCAGGATCCGGGCGATCAACATTCCCGGCACCATGGTCTATTTCAAGAGCATCGACGCGAAGGTGTCGTTCCTGGTGACCATCCCCATGGGCTTTGCCACCGGCCTGCTGGCAGCCACCATCGCGGTGGGCGGCTTCATCGGGGTGCCGTCGATGATGTACCTGCTGGGGGTGCCCAGCCTGATGGCCAGTGCCACCGAACTGGTGATCGCCTTCGTCATGGGCCTGGGCGGTACCGTCAAATTCGCGCTCGGTGGCTTCGTCGACATCCGGTTGGCGATGATCATCCTGGCCGGATCGCTGTTCGGTATTCAGGTCGGCGCCATCGGAACCACCTATGTCAAGCCGTACATGATCAAGGTGGTGATGGGCATGATCATGATCACCGTGCTGTTCAGCCGGCTGTTCGTCATTCCCGTCTACATGTCGCAGCTTGAACTGATCGCTCCTATTGAAGCGGGCACAACGGCCTTGCTGAAATCGGTCAGCTTCTGGATCATGGTGGCGGCGCTGGTGTCCGGTGCGGCGGTGATCCTGAAGGCGCTATGGGATGGCCTGCGTGAGGACCGTGAGGCACGGGCGGCCGCTTGAACGGCGAATAGGGGAGAATGGGCATGGCGGACGGGCAGCTTTCCCCGACGGGGCGGTTCGAGAAGATTCTGTTCGCCACCGATGGCTCCGAGTTCAGTGCCGGCGCCGAGCGGGTCGCCATCGGCATGTGTGCCAAGAGTGGTGCCCACCTGCAGGTGATGACCGCCGTGCTGGCCGGCAGTGATCCCGGCGGCATGGGGGAGAGCGAGTTGGTCCGCTCCGAGGCTACGGCCACAGCCCGCCTCGACGACGTCGAGGGCCGGCTGAAGGCCGCCGGCGTCGCCTCGACCAAGGTCATCCGCTTCGGCGACGATCCCTACAAGGAAATCATCGGCGAGGCCGAGGACTCCAATGCCGACGTCATCGTGCTCGGTCGCCGCGGCAAACGCGGTCTGGCCCGGCTGATGCTGGGCGACGCCACGGTCAAGGTCATCGGCGAGGCCAGGTGCAGCGTCATGGTGGTCCCCAAGGCCGCCGGCATGTGGACCAAGCGGTTGCTGCTGGCCACCGACGGATCGCGCTCCAGCGACGCGGCGGCCCAGGCGGCGGCGTGCATCGCCCATTGCTGCGGCACGCCCATCACCGTGATGTCGGTGCGCGCGCCGCACCACAGCCAGGCGCGCCAGGACGAGGCGGAGCGCATCGTCGACCGCGTGCTGCGCTTCTATCAGGCCGAGGGGCTTGCTGCGGACGGCGTGGTGGTGGCGGGGGTGCCCAACAAGGTGATCAACGCCACCGCGATCGAGCGTGGCTGTGATCTCATCGTCATGGGCAGCCACGGCCGCACCGGTCTGGGCCGCCTGATCCTCGGCAGCAACTCCGAGCGCGTCATCGGCGAGGCCTCCTGCCCGGTGCTGGTGGTCAAGGGCTGAGCACGATCGGATAAGGATGGCGAGCACTTCGTTCTAGCCATCCACCGAAAGTCTATGCCACCCTTTCCGGCATGACCAATTTCCCGATCATCCTGGTGGTCGATGACGAGCGACAGTCGCAGGAAGCACTGCGCCGCGTCCTGGCCGACGAATTCCTGGTGCTCACCGCCTCCTCGGCCGAGGAGGCGGTGAGTGTGCTTGAGCAGGAGATGGTGCATGCTATCCTGTGCGACCAGCGCATGCCGGGCATTC
>CAJANL010000331.1 GCA_903941105.1 uncultured Rhodospirillaceae bacterium | reverse complement strand
GGGGGGGGGTCAAAATTGGACGCCGATTCGGGGTTCAAGGGGGGTCAATTTTCGACGCCGATTGACAAAAGGCTGGGCGCTGGGCAACGACCGCTTCCGGGAAGAGATCGCCCATCTGGCCGACCGCCGCGCCGCCCCGGCACCGCGCGGCCGGCCGAGGAAGGAGGCGGCGGCTCATGTGGCATAAATGGACTCTGACCCCGTTTTTTCGCCAAGAAGAAGGCTGCCAAGGTTTCACCCAACAAGCTGGCGGTGGCGTCGCTTACCTGATCGGCGGCCAGGCTCCTGCGGGGTAGCTCCTCTGGTAATCCCCCCGCCTTTAGCGGGGTCCGGACATAGAATTCAGGCGGCTAATTTCAGTTTCTGGGCGGGTGTGATGCCGCCGATACCCATTTTGATGCGCGGAAGCCGAGCGGAAGAACTCATCCCCCCTTGTCCAGGCTGAATGAGAAGGTGCTGCCCTCGCCGGGCTCGCTCGCCAACCAGATCTGCCCGCCGTGCTGTTCAATGATGCGTTTCACCAGAGCAAGGCCGATACCGGTCCCGTCGTAATCCTCGCCGCCATGCAGCCGTTGGAAGACGCCAAAAATACGGTCGAAGTGTTGCGGCTCGATGCCGAGCCCATTGTCGGCGACGGAGAAGACCCACCGACGCCCCACTGAGTCGACATTGATCGACACCCTGGGGGCACGGCCCGGCATGTGGTACTTGATGGCATTTCCGATCAGGTTCTGGAAAACCCTGGTCAACTGTCCTGAGTTCCCAAGGACGGTCGGGAATTCTTTGACGATCACGACCTCCGCCCCCGCATCGGCGACCGTGAGTGACAGGTTGTCGATTGCGACACGAACGACCTCACCGATGTCGACCGGTTCCGGAGCCTCATTTCCGGCCTGAATGCGGGAATATTCCAGTAGGTCACGGATCATCGCCGACATTCGCTTGGCGGCATTGACCGCGAATCCAATGTATTGGTCTGCCTTGTCGTCCAGCTTGCCCTTGTATTGTTTCTCAAGCAGGGACAGGAAGCCGCTGATATTGCGCAGGGGTGCCTGGAGATCGTGGGAAACGGCATAGGAGAATTGCTGAAGCTCGGCGTTCGAGCGTTGAAGCTCCACCTCGCTTCGCTTGCGCTCGGTGATGTCCTCGAATACGACGACGACGCCGACCACGATGCCCTTCTCCATACGCGGCGACGCCACATACTGGACCGGGAAGCTGCTTCCATCCTTGCGCCAGAACAGGTCGTCCTCGACCTTCCTCGGCGTACCGTCGGCACCCGTCAGGTAGATCGGGCAATCGCTTCGCGCATAATTGCTCTCATCGGCGCGCGAATGATGAAAGGTTTCGTGAGACATCCGGCCCAACAGGTCGACCACTTCCCAACCCAGCACTTTGGCCGCAGTTTCGTTGACAAAGGTTACCCTTCCGTCCGCATCGGTACCGAAGATGCCCTCCCCGGCCGATTGCAGCACAATATTCAGTTCATCGCCCATCCGACGCAATTTCACCTCGGCTTCCTTGCGGCCGGTGATGTCGTGGACGGTGCCCATCATCCGCACCGGACGCCCGCTGGAGTCGCGTACCACTTCCGCCCGTGCGTGCACGATCCGCTCCGATCCATCGGACAGGACAATGCGGTGATCGAGGGCAAAGGGCTTGGCTCCGGCCAGGGTCTCGCTGACGCAGGAGGTGACGACAGCGCGATCCTCGGGATGGACCCGTTCGAGAACTGCCTGAAAAGTCGGCTTGAACTCGCGGGCATCGAGTCCGAATACTCGGAAAAGTTCATCCGACCAAGACAGGCGGTCGTTGACGATGTCATGGTCCCAATCGCCCATTTGCGCAATCTGCTGGGCGGCCAGCAATCGGATTTCACTGTCCTGCAGCGCTGCCGTGCGCTCGGCGACAAGGCGGCGCAGTATGCCGTTACGACCGGACACCACCAAAACGAAGGCGCCGACCAGACTGGTCAGGACAAGACCCGCGAACAGGATCAGCCAAGAGTTCTCGGTCCGGTGGCCCGTGAAGAATTTCTGTCCGGCCTGAATATCGAGCTGCCACTGGCGTTCCCCGAATGTCACGGAAACCGTCCTTCGCAATTGGACCGTGCCGCCGAACAGCCCCTTTTCGTCCAGCAAGAACCCCCCATGGTCACTGGCGTGCTCGCATTCAAAAAGTACCTGTTCCCCCGCCGGCGCGGCTTCGTCGAGCAATCGATGGACAACTCCGGGCTCATCCACATTGCCCATCACGGATTCGAGAACGTCGCCGATCGTCAGCACACCCACCATGAAGCCCTGGATGCTACGGCGGCGGTCCTCCAGGCTGTCGTGAGGCTGGCCGTTTCGATAGATAGGCAGGAAGACCAGCACCGCCGCCTGGCGGCCATCGTCCTGGACCAGGGTAACCCGCCCCGTGGCGACGGTTTTGCCCGTGTCCCGCGCCGTGTCGAGGGCGGCCCGCCGCGTCGGGTCGGAGTTGACGTCGAAGCCGAGGGCGCGCTTGTTTCCCTCGATGGGCTCGATGAAGTGGACAGCGACGTATTCGGGCCGTTCCGCCGCCCGCACCAGACGCCCGTCAGCGATGCGCTCGGTGATTTCGAAGGCCGGCGCTCCCTGCCGCCTGGTCTCCGCCTCGAATTTGGCGCGTTCGCCGCCCGCCACGCGCAAATCCCATGACAGCGCCCGCAGGCTGGGGAATTCGGCAAGGGTGTGTGCGGTGAGTGCCCTGAACTCATCCCTGTCGATTTGGGCCGAGGCCCGGTGGAACCCTCTCAGCGACCTCAGGGCGCGGTCGTAGTCACCCAGGGCTTTGTCCAGGGCCGTGGCGATGGAAGACGCGTGGCGTTCGAAGGCGAGGGCAAGCCGCTCTCGCTCCCACTGCACGCTGTAGGCGACGGCGACCGTTGTCAGAAGGAAGGCGAGGACCACCGGCACGGTCAACACCAGTCGCCGCTCCTTCCAGTCCTCACGGGGACGCAGCGTCCAAGCCAGCACCAGCGGGGTGAAGATGAAGACGCCCATGGCATCGCCGATCCACCACGTTCCCCAATTGGTCAGGACGCTGGATGCGGGAATTTTGCCGCTTGCCCACAGGACGGAAACGGCAATCGTCGCATTGACGAGGCATCCAAGCAGGCCTCCAAGAAGCAGGAACGAAAACACCTCCCGTTCACTGGACAGCGGGTTGGGAAAGCCGCCATAGCGACGGACCAGGAACGCTCCGGCCGCCGCCTGCAGGGCAGCTCCGGCGCCGATGACCAGGGGAAACGCCACCGAAATGCCAGTGGCGGATAGGGTCGTAGAATCGAAATTGGTGGCGACGTTGACCAGAAAGGACCCGATCAGCACGCCTGGCCAGGCCCGCCAGCCAAAGAGGAGGATGCCTGCCAGGGCGATCCCCGAGGGCGGCCAGATGGCGGTGGCATAGCCTGGCGGAATGGCAAGCAGCACCCCAAGCTTGCCGGTGACGAAATAGGCCGTCGCCAGAATGACGATGCGCAACGCGAGTCCATGCCACGGCATCTTCTCGGTGCCGGCGCATGCGGTCGCGTTGGCGAATGACACGGCGTTCATGGCTGGGCCACCGGTTCGAGGACCTCGACCAGCAACACCTTCAGCGGGGGAGACGCCGTCGCCATGGCTAACGCACCGGTTGGGGCCGGCGCACGGTGCTGAACCAGTACGCCTCGACTTCGTGGATGGCGCTGAACAGGTCCTCCATTTCCACCGGCTTGGTGATGTAGCCCGCCGCGCCGAGATTGTAGGTGGCGACCACATCCCGTTCGACGTCGGAGGTGGTCAGCACCACCACCGGAATTCCCGCGAGCTCCGGGGCGGCCTTCATGGCAGCCAGGACCTCCTTGCCGTTCATTTGCGGCATGTTGAGATCAAGGAGTACGAGGTCCGGTGTGGGCGTGTCGGCATGCGGCGGCTGCTTGCGCAGCATCGCCATCGCCTCCTTGCCATTGACCGCCACCGTCACCCGGCACGAAAACGGGCTGTCGGCCAGGGCCAGCTTGGCAAGTTCGACATCGCCGGGCTCGTCCTCGACAAGGAGTACTTCGTAAACCCGCTTGGTTGCGGTTGCCATCATCTTTGACCCTGGTATGGAATGCTGAAGTTGATCGTGGTTCCCACGGCGGCAGGCGACTCGATCCAAATAGTACCCCCGGCAGATTCGATGATCTTCTTGGCCAGGGCAAGACCGATCCCGGTGCCGGGATCGCCCGTGCGGGGATTGAGCCGCTCGAACACCTGGAATACCCGGGTGCGGAACTCTTCGGGAATGCCGATCCCATTGTCGCTGATCGACAGGATGGCGTTGTTTCCATCCACGCGGCCGTCAATTCGGATCAGCGGCGGCACGTTCGGGCGGTGGTACTGGATCGCGTTCTCGATCAGGGCGGTGAAAACGTCGACCAGGCGCTGAGTCTCGATCATCACCTCCGGCAAGGGTGCGTGCTCAACCGTGGCGCCCCCGCCAGCAATCGTACCTTCCAGCCGGTCGAGTGCCATGTCGAGGGCAGTCTCTGCGGAGCACGGCTTCACGGGCCGTGAAAGTTTGTGAACGGACATATAGAGCTGGACATCACGGAGCAGCGCGCGTTGGCGCAAAGCCCCCTGCATCACATGTTGCAGCGCTTGCTCCACCCCGGGCGACAACGGGGGCGGCAGAAGGCTGGCAATGCGCTGGCAGAAGGCGTGCTGCAGGCGGCTGGGCTCCTGCAGGTGATGGGCAAGGATATTGGTGAAGTCTTCAAGGTCACTATTGCGTCCGGAGAGTTCCCGTTCACGCTGGCGCAACTTACGTTCGGTCCCGTGCTGGCGGAGCACCTGCCACTGCAGCAGCAAGGCGCTGCCAATGATTATCACCGTGCCCGCCAACCCCAGCACCAGCATCATGTGATGCTCCCTTTCGTGCGCCGCCGTCAGCTCGGTCAGGGCGGTGGACACCATCACGACGAGTGGATAATCGGCGAGTTGGCGAAAGGTGATGAGCCGTTGCACCCCGTCGATGGGGCTTGAAGAGACGACGCTTCCTTCCGACGTGTGCCATAGGGTGGGGAATTCAGGCCAGTCGGCAAAGGATTGCCCCACCTCGCGGTTTTTCCCGGCACCGCGAGCCCGGACGATGCCATCGCGGCCGACGACGGTGATAACGCTATCGTTGGCGAGATCAAGCTGATCGTAGATGCCGGAGATGTAATCGGGGTTGAGCGACACCACCATGACCCCAAGAAAGGAGCCATCCTTGGCGTTCATGCGCCGGGCCAACTGAATCGACCATTTGCCGGAGACCCGGCCCAACACCGGCTTGCTGATAAACAACTCCCCCGTGTCCGCGCCGACATGAACCCGGAAATGCTCGCGGTCGGACAGATCGACCTTTTTCCCTTCCGGGACCGGCACCGTCGAGGCGCGCACGAACCCTTGCGCGTCGATAACGCCGACCTGCACCGACAATCCCTTCAGAATGGGGCTGCGAGCAACCTGTGCCGCGAGATCGAAGGTGCTGACCTGTTCTTCGTACTCGGCCTTGAGATGGGTTACCACCTGGTCGAGTCCACGGATGACGCTGCGGGTGTGGGCTTCCAGAAGCCGCGAATAGTTCTTCAGCTCCAGAAACTGTGTTGCTTCGCGCAGTTTGACACTCGCCATATCTTGATAGATGAGCAGGCCCCACCATAGAACAAGCAATAACACCCCAAAGACCGGTGTCGTCAGTGATGGAGCGGAATATTTCAGCACTGGCCGTCTCTCTCTTGCTTACCGGACGAGGCCTTGGGAAACGCGACGAAGAACGTCGTGCCCTCGCCGACCGTCGACTCGATCCAGATGCGTCCACCGTGATTGCCGACGATTTTCTTGCAGATGGCCAGACCGAGGCCGGAGCCTTCGTATTCCTCCTTGGTCACCAAGCGCTGGAATATCTGGAAGGCGCGGTCGAAGTGGTCGGGCTCGATGCCGATGCCGTTGTCCTTGACCCACGCCAGCCGCTCGCCGCCCTCGGCGTGCCAGCCAATCTCAACTTTGGGCACACGGTTCGGCGTGCGGTATTTGATCGCATTGCCGATCAGATTCTGGAACAGACGGACCAAGTCGGTGCGGTATCCGTCGACGGTCGGCAGATCGTCGGCGACGACGATCTCGGCTCCAGACTCCTCGATGGCCACCTCGAGATTGTTCAGGCTCTCGGTCACGGCCTCGGCCAGTGACACCTCCTCGAACGGTCCGGCATTGCGTCCCGTCCGGGAATAGTCCAGGAGGCCCAGGATCAGGCCGTCCATGCGTTTGGCGCCATCGACGGCGAAGGCGAAGAATTTCCTGAGGTCGTCGTCGAAGTGGTCACCCGCCTTCCTCTCGATCAGACTCATATAACTGCTGATCATGCGCAGCGGTTGCCGGAGGTCATGGGACGCCACATAGGCGAACTGCTCCAGCTCAGCATTGATGTGGGCGAGTTCATCGGCCTGGCGCTTGATCTGGCGGAACGCCTCGGCGAGGGCATTTTCCGACATGCGGCGGTCGCTGATGTCGTGGAAGATGACGACGGCACCGATGATGGCGCCGCCCTCGACGATGGGGGTCACCGAGAAATGAACCGGGAAGGCAGGGCCGTCACGACGGCCAAAGTGGTCGGAATCACAGTGACGGGGGACGCCATCCTCAAGGGTCTGCACGACGGCACACTGAGATTCACTGCACGGCGCCCCGTCGGCAAGGGTGTGGCTGGTGATGGCATGGGAGGGGCTGCCGATCACCTCTGTCTTGTCGGCGTAGCCGAGCATCCGCAACCCTGCCGGATTGATGAAGGTGAGGCATCCTGCGGTGTCGACACCGAATATCCCCTCTCCGGCCGAGGACAGCAGCAGGTCGGTCCGTTGCCTGGCCTGCTCGACTGCTTCAAGGGCGTCACGAACGTCCTGCTCGGCCAGGCCGCGTTCCAGCACTGCCCCCACCCAGCGAGCCAGCAACCGCATGAATTCCAGATCGCCGTCGTCGAATTCCCGCCCATAGGGGCTTGCTGAACTGAAATTGACTGTGCCGAAGTGCTTGCCGCGCACCGTCACCGGCGCACCGAGATAGGCCTCCAGCCCAAATGCCTGATAACAGGGATGACCGGAATAGGTCGACTGCCCCATGTACGGGATCGCAACCACGTCCCCGGTAGCCAAGGTAATGGCGCAGTAGGTGTTGCCGAGGTCGAATACCTGACCGTCGGCCAGGGGGGCGCCGTCCGGAGCCTGGTGATGCCTCACCGTGTAGGACTGTCCGCCGATATGGCTGATGATGCCAACGGGCAGTTCGAGATGGCGACAACCCAGGGCCAAGGCCTCGGTCAACATCATCGAGGCATCGGCCGACCGCAGCGCTGCGATGTCAGAGAGTGCCCGCAGGCTTTCATAGTGGTGCTGCGTCAGCCGCATCTGTTCGACCAGACGAGCGTCCGCCTCCTTGCGGGCGGTGACATCCTCCTTGATGCTGACGAAGTGTACCAGACGGCCCTCTTCGTTGGTCACCGGGAAGATCACTGCCTGCTCCCAATGCAGGGAACCGTCCTTCTTGCGGTTCTTGAATTCGCCGGACCAGGTCTTGCCCGAGGTGATGGTGCGCCAAAGCTCCTCGTAAATTCCCAGTGCGGTCTGGCCGGAGGACAGCATGCGCGAATTCTGGCCGATGACCTCGTCGCCGGCATAGCCGGTGACCGAAGTGAAATGGGGATTGACATAGGTGATCTGCCCCGTGGTGTCGGTGATGACCACCGACACTGGAGACTGTTCGACCACCTTGACCATGGTGCGTAAGCGCAGCGAAATGTTGCCGAAGTGGGTAACGTCCGACCCGCTGCCGCGATAGCCCAAAAAGCGACCGTCATCCGTGAACCGTGGTGCGCCGCTGACGCTGACCCACTTGGCGCTGTCGTTGGGACGATGGATCCAGTACCGGAAGTCACGGAAGCCGCGATGTGCGGTAAGGTCGGCGATGTGGCCCTCCCAACGGGCGGGATCGATCTCATGGTGTTCCGACGCCAGGTCCCAGCGCCGCTTGCCGATCAGCGTTGCCGACGACAGTCCAAGGATGGTCTCAAAGGACGGCGAGACCCACGTAAAGCAATGGTTTTCATCCGATTCCCACACCCAGTCGGTGGTGCCTTCGATCAGGGACCGGAAGCGCGCCTCGCTGTCCTTGAGCCGTTCCTCCGCCCGCTTGCGCTCGGTGATGTCCCAGGCGAGATCGGCGAGAGCCTCGATGATCCCCGTGTCTCCATCGTCGAAGGGAGCGGGCTTGTTGCCGACGCCGATCACCGCCTTGATGGAACCGTCGCGGAAGATGGGCACCGAAATCAGGCGCTTCACTTCAGCTTGCCCGTCGGGCAGACCCTGGCAGCCAGGAGCAGACGGATGATCGTTGCAGACCACCGCCCGGCCTTGGCGCACGGCGTCGGCCCATATCCCGGCTGCATCGAGGTCGTAATGGTGCGACTCCGGCAGCGCCAGGCAGAATTCGGCGGTCGTCCCGCTTGACCAGGCCTGCAGCGACAGGGTGATCTGGTCGGGCATCAGGAAATGGTAATTGCCGATCGCGGCGCCAGTCATCGCGCACGCCTCATCGAGGGTGGCGACCAGCAGGTCATGCAGCGAGCAGGTGGCAGCAATGTGGGTCAAGCGCAGACGTGCTTCCGTCAGCATCTCACTGCGCTTGCGGGCAGTAACGTCGTGAACGACGCCGAGAAAGCCGGTGACGGTGCCGTCTTCCGACTGTAGCGACGTGAACACCGCCGAACCAATGAAGCGCGTGCCGTCCTTGCGAATATAGGCGAGTTCTCCTTGGACGGCGCCTTCTCGCTCGATGCGGGCGAAGATGGCGCCCATCCGGCCCTCAGTGGCGCCAGCAATGCCGCCGCTGATTTCGGCGAAATCCTCCGGTTCATGAAACAGCGAGGGCTTGTGCTTGCTGACCACGTCATCGGCACGATAGCCAAGCAGGTTTTCAGCACCACGATTGAACATGGTGATGATGCCGTCGGTATCCACGGCGATGATTGCCACCTCCGACGCGGCGGCGAGAACCTGCTGGAGGCGGCGGTTGAGGGTCTTGATGACCTCTTCGGCGCGCAGGCGGTCGGACACATCTTCCTTGATTCCGATGTAGTGGGTGATGTGTCCGTCCTTGTCGACGACCGGTGAAATATGCGCGTGCTCCCAGTAGAACTCGCCGCTTTTCCGCTTGTTGTGAAAGATCCCCGACCACGGCTTGCCCGAGGACAGCACCGACCACATGTCGCGATATTCCTCGTCCGATGTTTCACCGGATTTGAGAATTCGCGGATTTTGCCCGACAGCCTCTTCCAAGCTGTAACCCGATGCGCTGGTGAAAGCCGGATTGACGTATTCGACGCGGGCATCCTTGTCGGCGATGACGATCGAAACCGGGCTCTGCTCGATGGCCATGACCAGACGCTTGCGCTCAGCCTCCAGTCGGCGTCGCTCGGTAACGTCGTGGATGACCGAATAGAGCAGCATCCGTCCCTTGACCTCGATGAGGCCGGAATGGACCTCGACCTCACGCACCTCGCCGCTGGCGAGCCGATGGCGGAAATGGAAATGGTTGCGCGACTGCTTGCTGGCCCGCGCCATCTCCGCCTCCACCTCGGTGGGCGACAGGGCGTTGATATCGGTGATGCGCAGGGCTCTCAGGCGTGGGGCATCGTAGCCATAGAACCGGCAGGCTTCTTCGTTGGCGTCGACGATGGTGCCATCGCTTTGGTCGGTCAGCAGCATGGCGATGCGGGCGCCGGAGAACAGCGAGTGGTAGAGCGCCTCCCGCCACGCCAAGTCGTCCCTGGTGCGCATCAGCACCGCTTCGACGCGGTCGATGACCAGCCAGAACACCAGGATGACGACGATGCTGCCCGTCAGCGCGATGGCGCCGATGATCAGCCCCATTTGCACGATCTCGTCATGGCTGGCGGTGACGTCACGCACCAGGCCGATGGAGGCGGCGGACATGCCGGAGGCATCGGGCACGTTCACCCGCAGCCAGGTGTACCACCGTCCCCCGGCCTCGACGTTGTCAGCCTGCCCCGTCAGGAAGGGCCGGATCACTTCGGCAGGGATGCCATTGCGGATACTTAGGACCACGTCGTCGAATTCACCCCAATGGGCGGGGCGACCGAGCATGGCCATACCTTGTTCCCAGCCCTGCCGATCGAGGCGCGCCTTGGGCAGGAACACCATGGGGTGGAGGTCGAACTGCTGGCGAAGGTCATCGAACAGGTGATCGATCTCCTTGCCGGTCTCGATGTAGCCCAGCAGGTCGTCGCCGTCGAACCACGGCACCACCACCCGCAGCGTCAGCGTCCCCAGCGGCCCCAGTTCGATGCCGTGGGCTGGGGCGCGCGTACGCTCGGCAGCCAGCATGGTGTGGCGGCTGATGGGATCTCCGTGGCGATCCGGGTCATGGACCCGCAGGAAACTCCGGTGCTCGGGGTCGATGAAGTAGAAATGGGTAAGGTTGTCGACGTGGTTGAGCCGCTTGAACAGACCCGATGTCAGATCCAGCACCCGTCCACGATCGCGCTGACGAAATGCCGCCATAAGGGTGCGGTCGTTGGCGACGGCCTCGGCGACGGACCGCAACGCCGCCGCCTCTGACGTCACCGACGCCCCGAAGCTGGTGTCGATGGCGGCATTGATCTCCACCGAGATGCGCGTGCTTTCGCGCCGGAATTTCCGGTGCTCGATCGCAGCCACGCTGAGCGCGAGAACCAGGACGAACCCCACGAACGGGATCATTACGGAAAGCTTGAGACGGCTCATGCGCAGATATTTCGGCATCCGTTTTCCTGTCCCCCTCCCCATGAAAGGGAAGTTGCCTCGAACGAAGGTTACTTAGGCCCGCACACCCTCCAGGAAGCGGCTTGCCTCGGAATTGAGGTCATCGACGGCCTTGGAGAGGGTCTTGGCGCTCCAGATCACCCGTACCGACCCAGCACAAGCCGCCACCGACCCCTTGGACATGTCGGTAACAGTGCTTAACACCGTATTGGCCTGCTCGGCCACCTCGCCAATGTTGGCGGCAATGCTGCGGGTGGTGGCCTCCTGCTCCTGTACCGCACCGGCGATGGCGGTGGCGATTTCGCCCAGTGACTGGATGCTCCCGACGACGCCGGTGATGCTGGCAGCCATGGTGTGGGTGGAGTCCTGGACCGCGCCGACCTGGCGGGCAATGTCCTCGGTGGCCCGCGCCGTCTGGTTGGCAAGGTTCTTGACCTCGTTGGCGACCACAGCGAAGCCCTTGCCCGCCTCCCCGGCGCGGGCGGCCTCGATGGTCGCATTCAAGGCCAGCAGATTGGTCTGGGTGGCGATGTCGTTGATCAGCTTGACCACGTCCCCGATCGACTGCACCGAGGCCGACAGCGCTTCCATCTGCCGAGCGGTGCCGTTGACATCGCCCACCGCCTTCTGAGCGAGCTGGCTGGAATGGCCGACCCGCTGGGCGATCTCGTTGACCGACTGGGCCAACTGGTGGGTTGCCGCCGAGACCTGACCGGCGAGATCAGTGGTGACGCGGGCGGCTTCGCCGACATCGAGCGAACGGCCGCCGCTCCTTTCCGAGCGTGACGCCATCGACTGGGCGGAGGTGCGGATGGTGGCGGTGGCGCCATCCACCTCGGATACCTTTGCGGTGATGGTGGCCTCGAAGCGGCCCGCCATCTCGCCCAGCTCTCGCTTGCGCTCGGCCTCGTGCTGAATCTGCTGCTGCTCCCGCTCGGCCGACATCTGTTCGACGGTCATCGCCTGCTGCTGAAACACCAGAACTGCGCGGGCCATTTCGCCAATCTCGTCTATGCGCTCCACGGCGGGAACTTCGATGTCAAGCTGCCCCCCTACCAATTGGCGCATCGCCGCCGTCAGCCGGACGATCGGCCCCGTCAGGCCACGCGCCAGCCAAGCCACGATTAAGATCCCCAGCACCACCGACAGCAGGAACAAGCCGTTGACGAACAGCGCTTCCCGTTTGGTGCGCTGGCCGATGGAAGTGGCAGCCTCCCGGATATCGGCGGCCATCCGCTCCTCCATCTGCCTCAACAGGTTGATCCGCTTGGTTGCCGTAGCGAACCACCCTTCGGCGGTGAGGTCGACGATGTCACCATCCGCCAGCCAAGCGCGTGACCGTTCGAATTCGGGCAGGGAGGGATCCTGCATCAGCGCGTCGAACGCCTGCCGTTGCGCGGGTGTCACCGCTGCGGCAAAAAGGGTGAGGCGATCCAATTGAAGTGTCGCGAATTCATGCAGACGCGTGCGCACCACCGTTCCCACCGCGCCCGACGAAATGCCGGTGGCGCCGGTGCCGCGCTCGATGCCCGCCAGTTCCTTCGCCCGCGACAGATGGGCCAAGGCGCCGAGTGACTCGCGAATCTCCGGGTGATGGGCCAGCACCGCCGTGGCATTGCCGAATGCGAGCATGGTATTCACGGCCTTGGTGTAGCCGGCGAGGATCTCCGGCGGCTTCGCCGCCCCGCTGTCCAAGCCGCGCCGCAGGCCATCGATCGCCTTGAGGGCGCTATCGGCCTCGCGCAACCGCTCCGCCATTGCCGGCGTCGTATCGCCTGCAATGGTTTGCAGGGAAGCCTGATAGGTCCGGAGGGCACGGTCGGTGGCCTCGACCTGCCGCTTCCGATCAGCCGCCAGCGTTTCATTGGCGCGGGCGGCCAGCGCCGCCGACATCCCTCGTTCCTTCTGCAACTCGTGGACGGCGGAACTGGCGTCGGCAATCACCTCGACCACCCGCCCCAGCCGCTCCATTTCGCGGATGGTGCCAATCTGCCCAATGACCAAGTAACCGAAGATCAGCCAGGCGACGAACGAGGGGATGGTGACGGTGATCCACAGCCGCAGGGATACCCGGCCGGAGGCGATTCGGCAGACGTTCTTGAAGAATCCTGACGAGTGCACGCCGCAGGTGGTTGCAGCATCACGCTGCCATCTCACCATCGCATGGCCCAGTGCATCTGCCGCCTTGGCGAATTCGCCCTTGACCAAGTCGTCATGTGCTGCGGTTCCATCGCCGCGTAAGGCCTTGGTGAGGGCACCACCCGCAGTACGATGGAAGTCGGCGTGGCGGCGGACGACCTCCTTATAATCGGGCGACGCGCGGTCGGCCTCGGTCAGTTCGGAGCCGTAGAGCCATTTGCCGAAGGCGCAGCGATCATCGCGGGCGACATTTTCCGGATCATGATCGCAGTGTCCACTTTCGATAGCCTGCTTGATCCGGGTCTTCCACAAGCCGTGGGCGCCGAATGCCTTGGCGATTTCCTGGTTGATGCCCATGGCACCCTCCCTCAGACGAAAACAGACGAGTTACGGCAGGATTTCGAACATCTTGTTGGCTTCGGTCAGTTCGAGCAACCGAGCCACACTGCCCGCGGGTCCGGCCAAGCTGACCTTCGCTCCCTGTCCCGAGAGGTCCTCGCAGGCGATGTGCAGGAGGCCGAGACCAACCGAATCGATTGCCGTCAAATGCGCCAGTTCGAAGATCACCTGCCGAGGCTTCGTCTTGATCAGGGAATCAAGAAGAAGTTGGAAATCGTCGTTGGCGGCAAAATTCAGGGAGCCTTCAAGGGCCACACGAATGACGCCGCTTGCCTCCGTAAGACGATGCTTCATGGTTCAGTTCTCCTCATTGAGCGCAGGCCACTGCCTCAAAACCCCATCACGATCGTCCGTCCGCCGTCTTCGGCGTAGACGGACCGGGCCGACTTGCGGATTAGAGGCAACCCTCGCCCCTGCTTGTCGTTTCCTTGCGGGCATTTGGCCAACTGCGCTTCGAAATCAAAACCGTTTCCCCGGTCGCTGACCGCGAGGGTAAATGACGCCGGACCAGACGGATGGAGGCTGACCTCCAGCCTGCGCCTGGCCAACGATGGATCGGCAAGCCGTTCCTTCATGGTTTGCTGGAACTGCCGGAACCCTTCGCGGGTGGCGCGCATGCCGCTGGCGATGCCGAGGTTGCCGTGGATGACGGCGTTGCTGACCGCTTCGGCGAGGCACAGCAGAATGAGGCCGTCGGAGGCACGCTTTCCCAGCGGATAGCGCTGGCGGATGGCTGCCTCGAACATCTGTGGCAGTTCCAACGTGAAGGCGGTGCCAGTGCGCACCGACAGGGCGATTCCTCCGGCGCGAACGGCGTTCAGGCATCGCGCTCCGATCCCGGTGACTCCGTCACTATCTTGCTCGACATAGCCGGAGTAGGGGGCGCCGAGGCCCTTGTGGATGGTCTCTTCCGCTGCCAATCCGTACAGGATCGCAGGCCGCCCGTCAGGTGCGAACACATTGGCGGAGGCGGCGTCGATGCGCCGCGAAGCGCAGAGCGTCAAAAAATCCTGACCGGGATCGTCATCGGTCAGAAGGACCGGCTGCAGCTCCTTCTGATGCTCGGGGGCTCCCTCGGCATCCGCCGCCAGCCTGAACACTTGCTCGACATCCCCTGATGCGCCCGTCAACTCGAATTGCCGCCCCAGCCGAGTCGCTTCGGCCTGCGCCACCCGCAACATCCCCAGGGTGAGGGAATCGAGAGAGGCTAATTGCGTCAGGTCGATCCGCAGGCCCTCAACCGGAGATAATGTGAACCTGCTCAGCACTTCGCCAAAAGCGTCGTAGGCCGAGAAGCCGGAACTTCCCGAGAATCGACAGTCGAGCCAGCCGCCGCGTTCCTCGCTCTCTATCCGCATTGCAGCCTCCCCCGGTCGACTCGGCTGATCCTCACTGCGGTGAGATCGTCCTGCAGTGGTGGGGGAATCAGCGAAAAAAACTGATCGAGCAGTCGGCTGATCGTGATATCGCCCGAGCCAAGCTGATCTTGGACCAAGCCCATGAGGCCGTCCTCGCCGAATGATTGATCGTCGCTGACCAACGCATCCGTAATCGCATCGCTGTAAAGGAGAAGGCTGGCCCCGATGGGGAATGGCTTGCGGTGATTGGCGTAGGTCGCCGACCGGCTCAGACCGAGGGGGACCCCCCGGCTGTCCAGAAATTCGGCCTTTCCAGCATGGGCCAGAACGGGGGCTGGCGCACCTGCGGCCGACCACTCCAATTCCCCGTGGACGGTATCAACAACGCCGACGAACATCGTCGCGTACTGTCCACGCTTCAGAAGGCCGTGCAGTGCAGTGCCCAATATGCGGAGAAGCTCTGCCGGTTGCTGGCGGGGATCCCATCGCTCGGTGATGAGGGCGTGCAGTCGAAAGACGTTGAGCGCAGCACTGATGCCGTGGCCGGCAAAGTCGAAGGTGTAAAAGGCAAATTTGCCATCCCCCGAATCCATGCAGCCCCATAGATCCCCGCCGATACCCAGCGACGGCTCGAATGCAGCCTCAACGTCCAGTCCGAGGTCTCGGAAGCGGTCATTCAGCCCTTCGGGGCGAGGCAGCAGATGGAACTGCATGGTTCGTGCCGCCTCAAGCTCCTTGAGCAGCACGCGCTGTTGGGCCACCACGCGCTCGGCCAATGCGTCCCGCTCCACCAGGGCATTCATGCGGGTGATGGCGTAGCGGATGGCCCGAACCACCGTTCGTTCCGGATCGTCACTCTTGACCAGATAATCCTGGGCGCCGACCTCCAGGGCATAATTGGCCAGTTGGGGATCGTCGAGACCGGTCATTATGACGATCGGCACCCTGGGCGCGACCGCCTGAAGTTTCGACAGAGTCGAAACGCCTGCCGAGTCGGGAAGACTCAGGTCGAGAAGGACGACGTCAAATATTTCACCATCCTGGAGCCTGTCGAGGGCCGCGCCGAGCTTGGCTGCGTGCGTCACTTGGAACGACGGCGACCGCGATTCTCTCAGCGCGTGCTTGACCAGTTCGGCGTCACCGGGATCGTCCTCGACCAGAAGCACGCGCAGCTTGCTGGAACTGATCCGCCCGATCGCCACCGGGGGGAGAACAAGCTCGTCCAGGTCAGACGTGTTCTGCCATGCTGAATTCGTCGGGGGCAGAATCGTCAATCCGCCTTGAGAATCACCCATAGCCACCACTCTCCCGCGTCCTGCCTTATGCAGTCCCCAGAAACCCCCTTCCCGACGGCTGTGGCGTTCGGATTTTACCCCCACACGCAATCTACCACTTTAGTATAGGAGAGGCAATGGATCTCTTCCAAAAACCCGTGGGAAGCGTGCCTTGACCCACTCCTTGACGTTCATTCATTTATGAGTAGAGTTCGTCCCTCAAATGCTCGGGATATGTGGTGATGGCAAGCTGCGGAGCATGTCACCGCGGCCAGTTGGATGCCGCCCTGGTCGAGGATGGCGACCGGATGTTGCTGCCGTCGTGACTTCAGCCGCGGCGCTCAGCCAACCCGGCCGGAACGTCGCGTCCGCCGTCTGTGAGGGTGAAGAAGAACGTCGCCCCCTTGCCGGGCTCGGAGGTGAGCCAGACGGTACCGCCCATGCGATGGACGATGCGGCGGCACAGGGTCAGGCCGATTCCTGTTCCCTCCGCCTCGGAGGCCGGATCGAGACGTTGGAAGATCTCGAAAATCTTGGCGTGATACTGCGCCTCGATGCCAATGCCGTTGTCGGTCACCGCGAAACGCCACTGATCGCTGGAAATCCGCTCCGCCGTCACGCTCACCCTGGGGGGGCGATCCGGCGATCGATACTTGAGGCTGTTGCCCAACAGGTTCTGGAACAGGCTGGTCAGATGGGTCGGCTCGGCCATCACGCGCGGCAGCTCGCCGACTGCGACATCAGCCCCGGTTCTTTCCAGGTCAAGCTGAAGGTTGGACAGCGCCAGGGCGACGGCGTCGGCGGCCGCAACGGGCGACAGCGGTTTCGGCTGGCTGGAGACGCGCGAGTATTCCAGAAGGTCGGAAATCAGTACCGACATGTGCTTGCCGCCACTGACTATGAAGTCGATGAAGATGTCGGCATCCGAGTCGATTTTTCCACCATAGCGATGCTGCAGTAGTTGGGCATAGCTGACGATGTTTCTCAACGGTGTCTGCAGGTCGTGTGATGCGACATAGGCAAATTGCTCAAGGTCTGCATTCGACTGCTTCAGCAATTCGGTGTTTTTCAGAATAGCATTCTGCGCTTCGATGCGGTCGGAGATGTTGTCGAAGACAACTGCGAAATGATCGGGGTCGGTACTGAATACCGAAATCGAAAACCACATATTCAGAACATCGATATACTTCTCGAAGCGTTCGGCGCGTCCCGTCCTGGCCACGGTGAAATATCTGTCGAAGAGATCAGGGTCGGATTCACCCAGGCCGGGGATGATCTCGGATATCTTTTTTCCAACAACATTCTTTAGCCCTGTCAAAATCTCGAAATTGGAATTCACCGCGACATACGAGAAATCGACGGGCCTGTCGCCGTCATAGATGACCTTATGATAGGCGAAGCCGCCCTGCATGTTCTCGAACAGCGACCTGTACTGGGCCTCGCTGCGTTCCAGCGTAAGTTCGACCTGCTTGCGCTCCGTGATATTGCGGGCGAAGCCGATGGTGCCGATCAAGTGGCCGTCGGCCAGGATGGGCGACTTGTAGGTTTCAAACCATTGACGTTGGCCGTCGCTTTCGATCAATTCCTCGACCTGCTTGCTGCACCCGCTTGCCAGGACCGCCTTGTCGTCGGCGCGATAGCCTTCCGCCAGTTCCCGGGGCGCGATATCGAAGTCGGTCCTGCCGATCAGGGAATCCGAGGACGGCCATCCGAACCCGGTGGCGAAGGCCTGGTTGACGGCCAGGAAGCGCCCTTGCTCGTCCTTCATCCAGACCATGAACGGAAAGCTGTCGAGCAGGGAGCGGCGATAGTGCTCGCCGCTGCGGAGGATTTTGGCATGGCGCCAGGTCAAGGCGGTGAGGCCGAGCACCGCCAGGGCAAGGGCTGCGACCACCAGGGAATGCGTCGTTGCTTCGGCACGCCAGGGAGCCAGGATGCCGTCCAGCGGCCGGCCGACGATCACCACCAGGGGCGGCAGGGTGGGGTCGATCAGGGTGCGGACCGCCGATACCTTTTCCTTGCCGTCGGTCACCGTGAAATGGGTCAGGACGCTGGCCGTGGCCTTGGCCTCGCGGTGCAGGGCGAAGGCGCCGCCCTTGGATATGTTCTTGGCGACATACTGCACAGGGTCCGGATCACGGCCGATGATGTCGCCCTCAGCGGTCACCACCAGCGCCCCGGCTCCCTCTTCCCCGCTGTGGACGGTTTCCAGCAGGCGCTGGAAATAGGCAGGCTGCAGCGATACGGCGACGATACCTTGAAAGCGGCCCGCGGCGTCGAACAGAGGCATCGAGGCAAAGGTGATTTTGGCCTTGTCGGTGCCGACTTCCAGCGGCTTGCTGAAATAGAGGTCCTGCCCAGCCGGAAGGTCCTTGGCCCCGCTGAAGTAGGGGCGGTGCTGGACTTGCCATCCCTCGATCTGACGCAGGGTCGAGACGGTTACCTGTCCGTCGGGATTGACGAAGAAGGCCTGCCGGATTTCGGGAATGGTCGCGATGCGGGTCTGCATGAGGTCCCGCAGTGTGGCCGTGTCGGTACGCGGGGCCTCGACGAATCCCTTCAGCATCAGGCGGATGACCCTCAGGCTGCCCCGCACTTGTTCCTCGGTGATCCGGGCGGTATCGGCCAGATGGGCCCCGGCGATCTCGATGGTGCGGTTGTAGCTTGCACGAAGCTGCAATGCCGTCAACGCCACCAGCGCCAGGACGCAGCCTAGGGAAAGCCCCCAGACGCCAAGCGTCAGTCTCGTCGCCCACGCAATCCGCGAAACGGTCAAGTCTTCCCCCAACTACCATGCGGGCTCCGGGTCCGCAGTCGAATGGAATCGCGCCCGGATGGACGGCCCGCCAGCCCACGCATTCAGGACAAAATAGTCCGGTCCCTGAGCTCAAGATAACGTCGGACAGTCCGAGTCGGGGCTCCGAACTCGGCCTTCCACTCAATTAGCCGACATCTCGGACATGGACGATCGATCCATCCTTGATTGATTCCAGAATAGCAAGATTCCAGCCCAACCGGAAGGCGGGATGCGGCGACGATAGCAACCGTCGCGGCGCAATCGTCTCCTCGATTGGAAACGTGTCAACGTGGACCGCCCCGCCCCAACCGCTGAGTGGCTCCCTTTTGCTCCGGCGCGGTGAGTCCATTTGTTTTCGCCGTTGACAGAATGGCTTCGCCCACGGCACCCGCTTCCGCATCCTGACGTTGGTCGACGACTTCAGCCGCGAGTGCCCGACACCTCGCTGTCGGGCTATGATCGTTTCCGACAACGGCACGGAGTTGACCAGCACACCTTTGGCCCTTGGGTTTGCAGGCGGAACAGCGGAAAGCCGCTCACGCCTGAACGCGGCCCAGGCCGCACAGGATCTCCCAGGCCTCGTCGTCGACGGGCATCACCGACAGGCGGCTCTGGCGAATCAACGGCAGGGTTTCGAGTCTGGGGTCGTGCTTGATCTGGGCCAGGGTCACCGGGTTGGCCAGCGGCGTCACCGCCTTGACGTCCACCGCCACCCAGCGGCCGTCGGGGTCGGTGGGGTCGGGATAGGCCTCGCGCACCACCTCGACCACGCCGACGATGCGCTTTTCATCCACCGAGTGGTAGAAGAAGGCACGGTCGCCCGGCCGCATCGCCCGCAGGGACTTGGCGGCCTGATGGTTGCGCACCCCCGACCACGGCTCGGTGACGACCTTGGTCTGGTCATCCCACGACCAGCAGCCGGGCTCCGATTTGAGCAGCCAGCGCGCCATGCCTAGGGCAGAACTTTCTTGAACGGCAGCACGGTGACGCTCTCGAACAGGCCAGCCCTGGCATAGGGGTCGGCGGCCAGGAAGGCGTCCAGTTCCGCCCGCTCGGCGAAGTCGAGCACCAGCACGCTGCCCAGCATGGACTGGCGGTCTTCGCTCTGGATGGGGCCGGCCAGCACCACCCGGTCGAGATGGGCCTTCAGGTGTTCGAGATGGGCGGCACGGTTCTCGGCGCGCACCGGGCCATGGCCGGGCTTGTCCTTGCATTGGACCACGAACATCGCTGTGATTCTCCCTGGGATGTGGTGAGTGATGCTTCGCCGCCAGCCTAGCTCATTGCGGCGTCCGCTTGAAGCCCGCGCGCACTGGCGCAGGATGTGCTACCGTTGCGTCGGGTGGGATTTCCAGTGGGGGAGGTCGCGGTTGGCGACCGGCGCCGGGTCATGACGCTTCGTCTCAAGTTGCTGCTGCCGCTGACCCTGATCTGCCTGGGCGTGCTCGGCTATGTCTTCGGCGTCTGGATGCCCAGGCTGCAGGCCGAGGCCGAAACCGAGCAGATGGATTCGGTGTCGCGCCGCCTCGACAGCGTCGTCGCCGGGCTGATTCCGCCGATGCTCCGCGATCAACCCGATCTCGTCCACGAATCCCTGGCCGCGCTGATGGCCACCAATCCCGACTGGGTATGGCTGGGGGTGGAGGATGCTCGCGGCCGCATGGTCGGTCCGCCGCCCGCCCAGCCCATCGCCGGCCAGGAGCCGCGGCAGTTGGTCAAGGACATCGCGTCGGGCGGTGCCAGCCTCGGCCGCCTGACCGCGATGATCGACATCGCGCCGCGCGGTGCCGCCGATCGTGCCCGTACCTCGGAACTGGGAATGGTGTTCCTGCTGCTGACCGGCGCCACGGTGGCGGCGGTCCTTCTCGCGCTGGAAGGCTCGGTGATGCGTCCGGCGCGCCAGTTGGCGCGGGCGTCGCGGGCGTTGGCCCGCCAGGATTTCGCCTGGCCGCTGCCGCCCGCCTCCGGCGATGAGATCGGCGCCCTGGTGGACGCCTTCACCGATATGCGCGAGGCCCGCAAGCGTACCGAGGAGGTGCTGGCCGACCGCACCCGCATCGCCGAGCGCTCCTACCGCAACCTGCGCCAGCTCAGCGCCATCATGGCACTGCCATCCGGCCCCGCGGTGGAGCAACTGGTGCAGGCCCTGGCCCTGGGCTCGACCCATCTCGGCCTCGAATTCGGCATCGTCAGCAAGATCGACGGCGACGTCTACACCGTGCTGCTGCACAACGCCCCGGCCTGGGCGCCACTCAAGGACGGAGCCCGCTTCGACCTCGCCCAGACCTATTGCGCCATGACCCTGGAGGCCGGCGACGTCGTCGGCGTTGCGCATATGGGCGCCTCGTCCCATGCCGGCCGTCCCTGCTACGCCAAGTTCGGGCGGGAATCGTATATCGGCGCCCCCATACGGGTGCGCGGCCGGCTGTTCGGCACCGTCAGCTTCAGTTCGGCGGCGCCCTATCCGCGCGCCTTCGACGATGGCGACACCGAATTCGTGCGGCTGCTGGCCGGCTGGGCCGGGGCCTGCATGGAACGCGACCTCGCCGCCAGTGAAGCCTTCGCCGCCAAGGAGGATGCCGAGGCCGCCCGTCGCCAGCGCGAGCTGATCCTGGCCTCGCCCGGGGAAGGTATCGTGGGCATCTCGCACACCGGCCGCATCAGCTTCATCAACCCGGCGGCGCGGCGCATGTTGGGCTGGGAGCCCGGCGAGGGCATCGGCGCCGTCATGCATGACGCCGTCCACCATCACCGGGCCGACGGCACCGTCTACACGCATCGCGAATGCCCCATGTTCCGCACCCTGACCGCGGGCGAGCCCTGCCGGGTCGACGATGAGGTCTACTGGCGCAAGAACGGCACCTACTTCCCCGTGGAATATGCCGTCACCCCCATCATGGACCGGGACGAGATCGACGGCGCCGTGGTGGTCTTCACCGACATCACCCGGCGTTTGGCGGCCGAGGCGGAGCTGAAGCGGTCCAACACCGAGCTGGAGCAGTTCGCCTATGTCGCCTCGCACGACCTGCGCGAGCCGCTGCGCATGATCGCCTCGTACGTCGCCTTGCTGGAACGCCGCTATTCGGCGCAGCTCGACGCCGAGGCGCACGAGTACATGGCCTTCGCCCGTGACGGCGCCGAGCGCATGGACCGGCTCATCCGTGACCTGCTGGAGTATTCACGCATCGGCCGCATTGCCCAACCCAAGGCGGAGCAGCCGCTGAAGGATCTGCTGGCCGACGCGCTGCTGATGCTGCGGCCCAAGCTGGAGGAGGTCGGCGCCACGGTCCATGTCGACCCCGCCCTCGATGCGGTGCCGTCGGTGTTCGCCTGCCGTGACGAGATGGTGCGGCTGTTCCAGAATCTGGTGGGCAATGCCGCCAAGTACCGCGATCCGGCGCGCCCGCCGGTGATCCACATTTCCGCCCGCGCCGAGGCCGGCTGGGTCACCGTCTCGGTGGCCGATAACGGCATCGGCATCCCGGCGGACTATTTCGAGCGCATCTTCCTGATCTTCCAGCGTCTGCATGGCCGCGAGCAGTACGAGGGCACCGGCATCGGCCTGTCCATCTGCAAGAAGATCGTCGAGCGCCACGGTGGCCGCATCTGGCTGGACTCGGTGGCGGGGGAGGGCGCCACCTTCCACGTCACCCTGCCGCTCGCCGCTACAGCAGCTTGACCGCGAAGAAGCCGCCCACCAGCAGGACGACGAAGGCGGTGGTCACCAGCTTGAGACGGTTTTCGACGAATACCCGGATGGGCGGGCCGAACTTCCACAGCAGGGCCGCCACCATCACGAAGCGCATGCCGCGCGAGATCACCGAGGCGAAGCTGAACGACATCAGGTCGAAGTGGAAGGCGCCGGCCGAAATGGTGATCAGCTTGTAGGGGATGGGCGTCATGCCCTTGATCAGGATCACCCACACGCCGTACTCGTCCACCAGCGGCTTGAAGGCGTGGAACTTCTCGGTGAGGTGCAACGCCCCCAGGATGATCATGCCGATGCTGTCCATGGCGTAGTAGCCGATGGCATAGCCGAAAAAGCCGCCCACCACCGAGGACAGGGTGCAGACCATGGCGATGAAGAACCAGCGGGTCGGCGCCGCCAGCACCATGGGAATCAGCATGATGTCGGGCGGAATGGGGAAGAACGAGCTTTCGATGAAGGAGATCGCCGCCAGCCACCAGATGGCCCGCCGGTCGGCAGCCTTGGCCATCATCCAGTCATAGAGGCTCTTCAGCATTGCCGATCCCTTTCTGAAACCGCGGCGAGGTTTAGCAGAGCGCCGCACGGCCGGCAATGACGGGGTTGATCCGTCCCTCTGCCCCCGGTCAATACAGGAGGGAGCGGGAGCCGGCGGCTCGTCCGTCCTACTCACGGGGGAGGTCGGTCCACAGGATCATCGCCACCGGGGGGGGGCTGTCGCATATATGTATCGGCAGGAAGCAGCGCTCGTCGCACTGAGCGTCGAACAACGACAATTGCTGGTGGCCGCATGAGGAGACCTGATCAGTCCTGGCTGGCCCTTGGCTCACGGTCGTTCGAATCGCTCGGGGGCAGATCGTTGCGCTTCCCCCCTCGGAGGGATGGGGGCACAATATGCACGTGCTGGTGCCGTTGGGCAGCAACGGTTCCGGGGCCTGAATCGTGTCGAATGGCCGGTCGGCCCATAATACCAGCAACAGCTTGAGGGCGCGGCCATGCCGATAGTAGGCAGTTTCATCCCCGGTAGGGCAGCTGAATTCCGGGCGTTAACCAATATTCCGTTAAATTAGAGCATTGCGTTGCAACGTAACCATTTCTTGGTGAAAAAGCCCTTGCAAAAAAGGGTAACATACCTTACCTATTTGCGTAAGCGGCGTCCAAGCCCCAGGGAGGAAACATGGCAACCAAGCGCAAGGTCAAGGCTTCGGTCGAGCCCGACTCGACAGAACTCATGCGATTCTATCGCGATATGCTGCTCATCCGCAGGTTCGAGGAAAAGGCGGGGCAGCTCTACGGTATGGGGCTGATCGCCGGCTTCTGTCACCTCTATATCGGCCAGGAAGCGGTGGTGGTGGGCATGCAGGCGGCGGCGGGGGTGGCCGATTCGTGCATCACCAGCTATCGCGACCACGGTCACATGCTGGTCTGCGGCATGGACCCCAAGGGCGTGATGGCCGAGCTGACCGGGCGCGCCGGCGGCTATTCCCGCGGCAAGGGCGGCTCCATGCACATGTTCAGCCGCGAGAAGCGTTTCTACGGCGGCCATGGCATCGTCGGCGCCCAGGTGCCGCTGGGCACTGGCCTGGGGTTTGCCCACAAGTACAACGAGGATGACGGCGTCGCCCATGTCTATCTCGGCGATGGCGCCCTCAATCAGGGCCAGGTCTACGAGTCCTTCAACATGGCGGCGCTCTGGAAGCTGCCGGTGGTCTACGTCATCGAGAACAACAAATACGCCATGGGCACCTCGTCCGAGCGCCATGCCGCCGGCACCGAACTGTTCAAGCGCGGCGCCGCCTACGGCATCCCCGGCGAGGCGGTGGACGGCATGAACGTACTGGCGGTGCGCGAAGCGGCGCTGCGTGCCCTGGAGCATGCCCGTTCCGGTGAGGGTCCCTATATCCTCGAAATGAAGACCTATCGCTATCGCGGCCACTCCATGTCCGATCCGGCCAAGTACCGGACCAAGGAGGAAGTCAGCCGCATGCGCGAGCAGCACGATCCCATCGACCACCTCAAGGCCAAACTGCTGTCCGACGGGTTGATCGACGAAGTCGGCCTCAAGGAAATCGACCGCGAGGTCAAGGCCATCGTCAGCGAGGCCGCCGAGTTCTCGCAGACCAGTCCCGAGCCCGATCCGTCGGAACTGTTCACCGACATCCTGATCGAAGCCTGAGGGGGAGGGGATATATCATGCCGATCCAAGTATTGATGCCGGCGCTGTCGCCCACCATGACCGAGGGCAAGCTGGCCAAGTGGCTGAAGGCCGAGGGCGATCGCGTCAAGGCCGGCGACGTCATCGCCGAGATCGAGACCGACAAGGCCACCATGGAGATGGAGGCCGCCGAAGAGGGGACGTTGGGCAAGATCCTGGTGCAGTCCGGCGCCGAGGGTGTCGCCGTCAACACCCCCATCGCCATTCTGCTGGAGGAGGGCGAGGACGCCACTTCTCTTTCGAACCCTCCCCCGCCTTCGGCGGGCGTGGTGCCGCGTGGAGACGCTCCCGCCTCGCCTCGCTCCGTGAGCCCCAAACCAGCCCCGTCTCCGGCCACGCCTGGGGAGGGTGAGTGGAGCGGCCCCACCAAGCGCCAGACGGTGCGCGAGGCGCTGCGTGACGCCATGGCCGAGGAGATGCGCCGCGACGCCTCCGTCTTCCTGATGGGCGAGGAGGTCGGCCAGTACCAGGGCGCCTACAAGGTCAGCCAGGGCTTGCTGGACGAGTTCGGGCCGAAGCGGGTGATCGACACCCCCATCACCGAGATGGGCTTTACCGGTCTGGCGGCGGGCGCCGCCTATGCCGGCCTCAAGCCCATCGTCGAGTTCATGACCATGAACTTCTCTATGCAGGCCATCGACCACATCCTCAATTCGTCGGCCAAGACGCTGTACATGTCGGGCGGCCAGCTACCGTCCTCCATCGTCTTTCGCGGCGCCAACGGGGCCGCCTCGCGGGTCGGGGCCCAGCACAGCCAGTGCTACGCCTCGTGGTTCGCCCATTGCCCCGGGCTCAAGGTGGTGGCGCCCTATTCGGCGGCCGACGCCAAGGGCCTGCTCAAGGCCGCCATCCGCGACCCCAACCCGGTGGTGTTCCTGGAAAACGAGTTGCTCTACGGGCAGAGTTTCGAGGTGCCAGAGGACCCGGACTTCGTCCTGCCCATCGGCAAGGCCAAGATCGAGCGGGCCGGCGCACACGTCACCCTGGTGGCCTTTTCCCGCATGGTGCACGTAGCCCTTGAGGCGGCCGAGCAGTTGAAGGCCGAAGGTATCGAGGCCGAGGTCATCAACCTGCGCACCATCCGCCCGCTGGATACCGCAACCCTGGTGGCCTCGGTGCAGAAGACCAATCGGTTGGTCAGCATCGAGGAAGGCTGGGCCTTCGCCGGCATCGGTGCCGAACTGGCGGCGGTGATGATGGAGCAGGCCTTCGACTGGCTGGATGCGCCGGTGGCGCGGGTCTGCGGTGCCGACGTGCCGATGCCCTATGCCGCCAGTCTCGAAAAGCTGGCGTTGCCGCAGGTGGCCCAGGTGGTCGATGCGGCGCGTGCCGTCTGCTATCGCAAGTAAGGGGGGCGTTGAGATGCCGATTCAAATCCTGATGCCCGCCCTGTCGCCCACCATGAGCGAGGGCAACCTGGCCCGCTGGCTGAAGAACGAAGGCGACACGGTCAAATCGGGTGAGGTCCTGGCCGAAATCGAGACCGACAAGGCCACCATGGAGTTCGAGGCCGCCGAGGACGGCGTGCTCGGTCGCATCCTGGTCCCCGGCGGCACCGCCGGCGTCAAGGTCAACCAGCCCATCGCACTGTTGCTCGAAGAGGGCGAGGACGCCGCCTCCCTGGAGACACACCCCGCCCCTGGCGCAGCCGGGGGAGGGCAGGGTGGGGGGCCAACGAGCGTGAGCGAGGCGGGAGTGGTGCCGGGTGGAAAAGCTCCCGCGCTTCGCTTGGGCCCCCACCCCAACCCTCCCCCGGCTGCGGCAGGGGAGGGAGGTTCTGCCCGCGTCTTCGCCAGCCCGCTGGCCCGTCGCATCGCCCGTGACGCTGGCCTCGACCTCGCCGGCCTGTTCGGCTCTGGCCCGCATGGCCGCATCGTCAAGGCTGACGTGGAGGCCGCCGTCGCTGCGCCGCGTCCGGCCGCGGCTCCGGTTGCCGCCGCTCCGGCTGCGGCCCCCAAGCCGGCGCCCGCCGCTGTCAATCCCTTCGAGCCGGCCTTCGAGGCTATTCCCAACTCGTCCATGCGCAAGGTGATTGCCCGCCGTCTGACCGAGGCCAAGGCGACCATCCCGCATTTCTACCTCTCCATCGACTGCGAGCTGGATGCCCTGTTGAAGGTGCGGGCCGAGCTGAACGGCCGCTCGGACGCCTACAAGCTGTCGGTCAACGACTTCGTGGTCCGCGCCGTCGCCCTGGCCTTGAAGAAGGTCCCCGCCGCCAATGCCTCATGGGGCGAGGAGGCCATCAAGCGCTACACCGACATCGACATTTCGGTGGCGGTGGCGACGCCCAACGGCCTGATCACCCCCATCGTGCATCACGCCGACCGCAAGGGCCTGGCGGAGATCTCCACCGAGATGAAGGCGCTGGCCGGCAAGGCCCGTGACGGCAAGCTCAAGCCCGAGGAGTTCCAGGGCGGCGGCTTCACCATCTCCAACCTCGGCATGTACGGCGTCAAGGACTTCGCCGCCATCATCAACCCGCCGCAGGGCTGCATCCTGGCGGTGGGAGCGGGTGAGCAGCGGCCGGTGGTCAAGGCCGGCGCCCTGGCGGTGGCCACGGTGATGACCTGCACCCTGTCGGTGGACCACCGCGTGGTCGACGGCGCCGTCGGTGCCGAGTTCCTCGCCGCCTTCAAGAAATTGGTGGAAGACCCGCTGGCGATGCTGCTGTGACTGATCTGTCATCCTGAGGCGAAGCCGAAGGACCTTTCAGCCTGAGACGGCAGCCGGCTTTGGTGAAAGGTCCTTCGCTGCGCTCAGGATGACAAGTGGGACTGGACGCGGAACGATGAGCTTCATGGAGAAGAAGATGCCCGAGAACAGCTTCGACCTGGTGGTGATTGGCGGCGGGCCGGGCGGCTATGTCGCCGCCATCCGTGCCGCCCAGCTGGGCATGAAGACCGCGCTGGTCGAGCGCGAGCATCTGGGCGGTATCTGCCTGAACTGGGGCTGCATTCCAACCAAGGCCCTGCTGCGCTCGGCCGAGATTTATCGCCAGATGCAGCATGCCGAGTCCTATGGCCTGTCGGCACCGGGGGCTTCGTTCGACTTGCCCAAGATCGTGGCGCGTTCGCGTGGGGTTTCGGCCCAATTGCAGGGCGGGGTCAAGCACCTGCTGAAGAAGAACAAGGTCACGGTGATCGAGGGCACCGCCAAGCTGGCCGGCGGCGGCAAGGTCGCCATCGAGGGCAAGGACGCCATTTCGGCCCCCCATATCATCCTGGCGACCGGTGCGCGGGCCAGAATCCTGCCGGGCTTCGAGCCCGACGGCAAGTTCATCTGGACCTATAAGGAAGCCCTGGTGCCCGACACCATGCCGCAGAACCTGGTGGTGATCGGCTCCGGCGCCATCGGCATCGAGTTCGCCTCGTTCTTCAACGCGCTGGGCTCGAAGGTGACGGTGATCGAGGTGATGGACCGCGTGCTGCCGGTGGAAGACGCCGAGATCAGCGCCATCGCCCGCAAGTCGTTCGAGAAGCAGGGCATGACCATCCACACCGGCGCCCAGATCAAGGGGATGCAGAAGTCGGCCACCAACGCCAAGGTGACGGTAGAGGCCGGCGGCAAGACCCACGAGATCACGGCCGACCGCGTCATCACCGCCATCGGCATCGTCGGCAACGTGGAGGACATCGGTCTCGAGGCCACCAAGTGTGTGGTCGAGAAGACCCATGTGGTGGTGAACCAGTGGTGCGAGACCGGCGAGCCCGGCCTCTACGCCATCGGCGACATCGCCGGCGCGCCCTGGCTGGCGCACAAGGCCAGCCACGAGGGCGTCATGGTGGTCGAGCGCATCGCCGGGCTGAAGGACGTCCACCCGCTGGACATCCGCAGCATTCCCGGCTGCACCTACTGCCACCCCCAGGTCGCCAGCGTCGGCCTCAGCGAGGCCAAGGCGCGTGAGAAGGGCTACCAGGTCAAGGTCGGCCGCTTCCCCTTCGTCGGCAATGGAAAGGCCATCGCGCTGGGCGAGACCGAGGG
>CAJANL010000330.1 GCA_903941105.1 uncultured Rhodospirillaceae bacterium | reverse complement strand
CCATCTTCGCCGATGCTGGTGACGCCGGCATGCAGGCGGCCGCCACCTTGGCCGACAGGCTAAATACGGCGGGCATCCCGTCCTCCATCGTCGTGCCCCTGCACGGCGATGACTTCAACGACGATCTGCGCAAAGGCGCGGTCGCCGCACATTATAACAGCCTGCCATCCGCCGAGGACCCGCCGTCCCTCTCCAACTTCGACGATCTGCGCTCCGCCGCACTCAAGCTGACCTATCCGCCCGACATGGACGAGTTCAGCCGGTTGTTGGGGGATCTCGCCCGTGCCCGGCTCGAACCAGCCCATGAACGCGAGGTGCTGGTCGCCATCAAGGCGGCGGCCCGCATTCCGGTCGCGACCATGGAGAAGCATCTCACGCGGCTTCACCGTGAGTTGCGAAACGGCAACGGCATGCCGTCCGTCCGCCCAGCCTGGTTCGCTCAGATCCGCACTGGCGCCGACGGCAACCCTGAGCGCAACGAAGCCAACGTCATCACCGCCCTGTCCCACGACGAGGCCTTCGCCGGGGCGCTGATCTTCGACGAGTTCCGCCAGGAGATCGTCGTCAATCGCTCGCTGCCCTGGGATGATCGGATATCGGCATCCCGTCCGTGGGGGGAAGCCGACGACGTCCGCTGCGCCGAATGGCTCCAGCGCCGCGACATCAATGTTTCCCCCAAGGTGGTGGCCCGTAGCATCGGTGCGGTGGCCCACGGTGTCCGCATTCATCCAGTACGCGAGTACCTGAGCAATCTGACATGGGATGGTATCCACCGCATGGAGACCTGGGCCATCACCTATCTGGGCGCCGCCGACACCCGGCTTAACCGCGCCTTCGGTTCGTTGTGGATGATCTCCGCCGTCGCCCGGATCATGGACCCCGGCACCAAGGTCGATCACATGCTGATACTGGAAGGCCCACAGGGCGCCAAGAAATCTACGGCACTCAAGACCCTGGCCGGAGCAGAGTGGTTCACCGACGAACTGGCTGAGATCGGCAGCAAGGACGCCGCCCAGCAGACGCGCGGCGTCTGGATCATCGAGATCGCCGAACTGGACGCCATCGGCCGCGCCGAGGTATCCCGCATCAAGTCCTTCTTGTCGCGCTCCGTCGACCGCTACCGCCCGCCCTATGAACGCTACGTCACCGACGTGCCACGCCAGTGCGTGTTCGCCGGCACCGTCAATCCCGACACCTACCTGCGCGATGAAACCGGAAACCGACGCTTCTGGCCAATCCGTTGCGGTAAGATCGATCTTGAGGCTATCCGCCGTGCCCGCGACCAACTCTGGGCCGAGGCCATGGCCATGTACAGCCAAGGCGCCATCTGGTGGCTGGACGATCCCGACTTGATTGCCCAGGCCCGCGCAGAGCAAGAGGAGCGTTACCAATCCGACGCCTGGGACGGCCTGATCGACCGCTGGCTGGTCTACGACAAGCAGCGCGTCAATCGCGGCTACGCTGCCTACGACGACTGGCGGGAGGAAGAGGTGGAGCGGGCTGCTCTTCTGACCGACGTGTCGGTGGCGGAGATCCTCCAGAACGCCATCGGCATCGAACCGGGGCGGTGGACGCGGGGCGATCAAATGCGCATCAGTGCCTACTTGAAGGCTCGGGGGTGGGAGCGGTACCGCAGCCGCAGTGGTGCCTCACTGGATTGGCGGTATCGATCGGCAGGCTGACCGGTTCTTACCTGTCCTGTCTTGGGCCGCGATGACATCGGTCGTCGCGGCCATTTTCATGCCCGGCCTGTTCCCAACCTTTCCGTTCTGTTCCCAACCTCCTCCCAAAATCCGGATCGCCCACTCGTTGGAGAGCGCGTCGTCTTGCCCGATTTGTTCCCAACCGTTCCCAACCACAGGCAGGGGTTGGGAACGCTGGAGGCCCCGGAAATCCTTGTTGTTCCCAACCTTTCCATTGTTCCCAACCTTTTTGAAAGTTATTGGAGGCAGAGAAAAAAGAATGCTTATGGTTGTCCTATAAAGATGGTGTGACACGCTATATTGCGTAAATTTTTCTGGCAGGGAAATGTTTTAGAAATCCGATTCTGGTTGGGAACATGGGAACACACGGCCATCCCATGCCGCTCCGTAATTCGGTTTGCCCCGAGACACCGCGACCCGTAGACTCTCCCTCGACCGAAGCCGAAGGCCCACTGACCTTGTGAGCCTTCACCATGACCACCATCCTCGCCCTTGATCTGGGCACGACCGCCGGCTGGGCTATGCGCCTTGCCGACGGTGTCATTGTCTCCGGCACCATGGAGTTCCGCCCCGGCCGATTCGAGGGGGGTGGAATACGCTTCCTGCGCTTCCGATCCTGGCT
>CAJANL010000329.1 GCA_903941105.1 uncultured Rhodospirillaceae bacterium | reverse complement strand
TGTCCGAATGCATCCCCAGTTGGGTGGCCAGAGCGTGAACCATTGCTCCCCTCCAAACCAGCAGATGGACCCGAAGGTCATCAGGAAGGGCGCGTTATCTATTGTTTTGCCCCCCGATGCAAGAGAAAAAGCGCCCCCGTCGGCCGAGGAATCGCCCCGCCCGGCAGAAAGCATAATAACTGATGCATTTTCAACGCATTAGCGGAGCACTTCCCTCGCCGCCTGCAAGGGGGAGGACCCAACCTACCCGCACCCACGCCTAGACTACCTCTAAAGAAATACCAGAGTTACTTCGCCTCCGTATCAATTAATTGAGGACAGTCCTTGGTCCTGGACCCGCTTTTGCCATTCGCCCATAAAAGTCCTGAAGTCCTGGACCTGCTTTATCTTCTCACCAACCCGGCGATAATCGATGATTCCCCGTTCAGCCTCGCTGGTCAACAGCTCAAATGCCTCGCGGAAATCGGTGGCCGCCATGTGGGGACCGTAGGTGCGCCTGAGTCGCTGCAATCCTCGCTCGTCCTTGGCCAGGGTCAGGGCGGTGGCGAGGTCGATCACCCGCCGTGCGGTGCGTGGATCGAGTGGGCGGGCCGGCGACGGCTTGTCGATCACCGTCTCCAGGGCCGCCGCCGCCTCCGGCCAGCGCTTGAGTCGCCAGTAGACGTTGGCGCGCATCCGTCGCGCTTCGTCGCTCTGGTCGTTGATGATCAGCGCCAACGCCTCGGCCGAACGCCCCAGATCGTCCAATGCCTGGACTCGCAAGTAGCGGCGCTGGGCGGACAGGTCGCCGGGAAGATCGGGCAGTTCGCTCATGTCGAGAGTATCCAGCGCCTGCTGCGGCTTGCGGTCGGAGATCTCCAGCAGGGCGACACGGGCGCCGACACGCGCTTTGTCGTGGCCGGTCAGGCGGAAGCCCACCTGATGCCGCAGCAACTCAGCGGCGCGGTCGAGCAGGTCGACCGAGGCCAGCCGATCGGCCAGGCGGCGGATCATCTCGTCCCCCTTGGCCCCGGTCGGGGTCAACTCCTGGAACTCGTCGTAGAGGCCGATGGCCATCACCGGCTGCAGGCGATCCGCCTCGCCGCCCAGATAGAGCTTGTCGAACGCCTCGCTCATGGTCCGGGTCACGGTGGGGATATCGGGATTGTCGGTGTAGTTGGAGGTCAGGGCGCGCAAGGTGCGCAGCCCTTCGCCATACATGCCGCCGGCGATCTGCAACTCGCCCAGGCGCTTCAGCAGACGGTACTCATAGTCTTCGCCGCGCCAGGCGAAGCGCAGCCGCTCCAACTCGCGGATGGCCTCTTGCGGCGTCAACTTGCCCAGCTTCAGCATCAGCTCGACGCGCGAACGGGCGGCATATGCGCGGTCGGGGCGACTCTCGCCGGCCTCGGCCTCACGGTACTTGGAGATGGCGCCTTCGAAATTCTTGGTGGCCTCGGCCGCCAGGCCGGCGAGGTAGGCCAGAGTCCCCACGTCGCGGCGGCTGAGACCGGGGCCGGTCATGGCATCGACGATCTTGGCCGCCGACTTGCCGTCGCCCGACTGCGCCGCGACCTTGGCGGCGGTGGCGCCCAGCGACATGCGCAAGGCGCGCGGCCAGCCCTTGATATCGTCGCCGGCCAGTCGGAGCGCGAGGGCGTGCTTGGTGGGATCGGGCTCGGCGCGGCTGCGGGCCACCGCCAAAAACAACTGCACGTTGGGATCGCTCTTCAGCGCCGGCAACGACAGGTCGGCGACGGCGTCGGCATCACGGGTCATCAGCAGGTTGGCGGCGCCGCGCACCGCCCGGAAGGCCGGCGTATCCACCATAGCGGGATCGGCCGCGGCGACGATGCGCATGACGCCCAACGCCTCGGCGCCGAATCCGTTGGCGAGATAGTGGCGGGCGATTTCAAGTCGCTGCGCGTTCTTGTCCTCGGGACGCACCGACGGCATGCGGCCCAACAGCTTCTGGTGCTCGACGGTGAACTTGTCGGGCCCGCCGCGCATCCACGAGGAAATGTCCAGTGGGCCGGTGGCGGAAACCTGGGCCGGCGCGGTGCCGCCGGGCTGATCCGGCGCCGGAATATCGCGCGACATCACCATGCCGCCAATCTGCCCGATTTCGATCTGGTTCTTCTTGACCTCGACTCGGACCCCCTCGGCCAGCGGCAGCACCACCACGCCCTGCGCCGAAGCCAGGACCTCCGCCAGGGGAAATTCCCGCGGAGCACGGATGCCGGCGCCAATGGACGGCATCGCGACCACCTGCATGGTATCGCCCACCTCGGGGTCGCGGATGGGCAGGGGCTGCGACGGCTCGCTAGCGGTGATGACGACCCGGCCGCGATCCTCGAAATCGAACTCCTGGCGCATGGTCAACACCGCGGTGGGGGCCAGCGGCTGCTCCATCAGATCGAGCACCCACAGGTGGCCGTCCTTGCGCAGGGAGGGGTTGAAGCCGGGACGCGTCAGCATGCGCACCGCGGTGGCCTTCGGTGTCGTCACCGGCTCCAGCGCCAACACCACGTCACCGCCGGAGCGTTTGAGCAATTTGGCATCGACATCGATCTTACGGTCGAACACTACCCATAGCCAGCCGGCGCGGCGGAATACCGCCGCCCCCACCGTGGCATCGAAGGGGAAGCCGAGGCTGACCACCTTGCCGGACTTGGCTGGCTTCGAGGCCGCCAGAGCCGGGGATGCATCATCGGCGGGGCTGCCCTTGGCGTTCTCGGCCAGGGTCTGGACCGGCGAGGACGGCTGGGCCTGCGGTCCCAACGGCTTCAGCGCCGGTGGCTGCTCGTCGGTGCCGGGAGCGGGCGCCAGCGGTGGCGGCTGAACCCCGGCGGCACGCGGCGGTGGTGCCGAACCGGCTGGACGCACCAGATCGACCGCGACCTTGAAGCCGCTGGTGAAGTGCCGGAGCCGCATTTCCACCGGCAGGGCCAGCACGATCGCGGTCCCCTTGCCGGACGGCCGGGATTCGACGAAGGCGACGTCGGGCGGCAGCGCCGCCTTCAGGCTGACGACATTGAGATTGGCCGGCTTGTCGAATGTGATCACCGCCTGACTGCCGCCCTGGTCCACCGTGTAGCCGACCGCCTTGGGCCAGTCGAACACCAGCCGGTTGAAGCCGGTATGCTCGCCGCCCCGTACCATCAGGTCGGTCGGCGGTCCGGCGGGCTCGGCCGGCGGCGGGGGTGGGGGAGACGCGCCCTTGACCAGCTTGGCCTCGGGCGTGGGAGTGGCGGCCGGCGGCGGTGGTGCCGCCGAGGCGGTTGCCACCCGGCTCTCGCTGAGATCGATGACCACGTTGTTGCCGGACAGGAACGTCTTGGTCTGCACCGGCACGGCCAGGGGGAAGGTGGCCATCTTGCGGTCGGCACTGACGGTGACGCCCTTGAGGTAGCGGGCGAGCGGCCGCAGCAGCACCTTGGGATCACCGACGATGGGCCGGTTGAACCGCACGATCAACTGGGTGTTGACCACGTCCACCGACCACTGGACCGGCGCATCCCAATCGAAGACGATGCGGCCGAAGCCATCATGCTCGGCGGCCCGCGGCGTGTTCTGCGCCAACGCACCGCCCAAGGGCGCCCCGAGCAGCAGCGCCAGCAACAGGGTGATCAGCAAATGTGAGACGGGCTTGCACATGTCCTTAAGGCAGCGGGTTGTAGCCGGCCGCAGTGCGAGGCGCCAATCGCGCATCCGGAGAAGCACGTCGCCCCGCCTGTCGCCTGCCTGGCCGAGCCCCCTCATGGATGATTAGTCGAAACTGGCCAGCAGCGCGTCGATCTCGGCCTGGTTGGAAGCGCTACTGGGCAACTGAGGGCCGTTGAGCAGGTCCTGGTCGGTGACGATGGCCTTTTCCGCCTTGGGCGCCGACTCGTAGTCACCGCCGAAGGCCTTGACAAGGTTCTCGACCCTGGCCTCGATCTCCTTGAGCGCCTTGACCACCTTGGTGATGCGCTGACCGGTGATGTCCTGGAAGGTGCAGGCCTCGAAAATCAGGGTCGTGATCTCGGTCATTCGCGCCGCCACCTCGGCGTCCATGACCGGTGCCAAGGCTTCCAGCTTCTCGGCGGCGTCCATGATTTCATTGGTGGCGGCCTCGGTGGCGCCGACGATGGCATCAAGCTCGTCGGTGGCCGAAGCGATGAACTCGTTCTTGATCTCGCCGGGGCGCAGCGCCGCAATCTCCGCCTTGGCGGATTGGATATAGTCGGACAGGGATTCGAGCTCCCTGTACAGACGAAGATCGCCCGCCGATATATCGCCGGACATGGTGTCGAGCAATGCTCGCACCACCTCCGCGATCTGTTCGACACGCACGGTGTCGCCATGCTCCTGGCGAATGGCATCCAGGCGTAGTTCAAGGTCGCGATCAACGACGCCTTTCGCCGGCATGGCAGAGCCCCCCAGCTCTTAGAAGTCGCCGAGCACGCTCGACATCTTGGTCTTCAGCGTCTCCGCATTGAACGGCTTGACGATGTAGTTGGAAACGCCAGCCTCCTTGGCGGCGACGACGTTTTCCGACTTGGACTCGGCGGTCACCATGATGAACGGAGTCGGCTTGAGCTTGGCGTCGGCGCGGACTTCGCGCAGAAGCTGCAGCCCGGTCATCGGCTCCATGTTCCAGTCCGAGATCACCAGGCCATAGGTGCCGACACGCAGCATCTGCAGCGCCATGGCCCCGTCGGTGGCCTCGTCCACGTTGTTGAAGCCCAACTGCTTCAGCAGGTTCCGGATGATCCGGAGCATCGTCTTGTAGTCGTCCAC
>CAJANL010000328.1 GCA_903941105.1 uncultured Rhodospirillaceae bacterium | reverse complement strand
CATTGTCGGTCTTGACCGCCATCACCTTGTCCCAGGTGGCGCGGTCGATGATGGCGGGATGCTCACCGGCATGGGCTTCGCCCTTGTGGACGGCCTCACCGAGATAGACCCGGTTGCTGAGCAGCTTGTAGAGGAAGTTCTTGGTGATGGGCGCGCCGTCGCGGTGCTTGCCGTCCTGGGTGGTCCAGGACTTGGTATGGTGACCGGCGGCGTTGAGTTCCTTGACCAGCAGGGTGGCGGAGCCGACCTTGAGGAAGCGGTCGAAGATGTGACGGACCAGATCGGCCTCGGGCTGGTTGACCACCAGCTTACGGGCAACGACGTCGTAGCCGAGCGGCGGCACCCCACCCATCCACATTCCCTTGCGGCGGGAGGCGGCGAACTTGTCGCGAATGCGCTCGCCGATCACTTCCCGCTCAAACTGAGCGAAGCTGAGCAGAATGTTCAGCGTCAACCGGCCCATGGAGGTGGTGGTGTTGAACGACTGCGTTACCGACACGAAGGTGACGGCGTTTCGGTCGAACACCTCGACCAGCTTGGAGAAATCCATCAGCGAGCGCGACAGGCGGTCGATCTTGTAGACCACCACCACGTCGATCAGCCCGGACTCGATGTCGGCCAGCAGACGCTTCAGGGCGGGACGTTCCAGGTTACCGCCGGAGAAGCCTCCATCATCATAGTGATCGGGAACCGGGACCCAGCCCTCGGCCTTCTGGCTGGTGATGTAGGCATCACAGGATTCCCGCTGGGCGTCGAGGCTGTTGAATTCCATCTCCAGCCCCTCTTCCGAGGACTTGCGGGTGTAGATGGCGCAGCGGACCTTGCGGATAGGCTTGGGCGGGTTCATCGGCTGGCCTCCAGCTTGCCGTGTTTCCGAAGTCCGAAAAACAACGGCCCGTTCCAGCGGGTGCCGGTAATGGCGCGGGCCACCGCCGACAGGCTCTGGTAGCGGCGGCCCTGCCATTCGAAGCCATCGGCCAGTGCGGTCACCTCCTGCAGCACGCCTTGCCATTCCCGGATCAGCTTGGTGCCGACGATGGGGGCTGTCATGTCCTTGGGTTTGGGCTTCTTCTTGCCGTCCAACTCATCGACCAGATCGTCGAGGCGGCGTTCGGCCTGGGCCGACAACCCGCCAAAAGCCAGTTCCTGGATCCGGTAGGCCAGTCGCTTGACCAGGAAGGTGCGGTTGTAGGGCGGCGGCTCGGTGCCGGTCAGCTCCCGCCACATCGCCTTCAACTTGGGCGTCGGCAGGGTCGGCAATTCGGCCACCTGGGAAAGGATCGCGGTTGTCATTTACGGGGTCTCCTGCAATTGCGGTCAGACCCATGGACGCTCTGGTTGGCGGTGAAGTCGACGGAACAGTCTCCGGCGTCAGCAGATAAACGAGTGGACTTCCGCGCCATCAGGCGCATGGCCCCGGTCGCCAGAATCTCCGCGATTTCGTCGAGGCGTTCGGCGGCGGTCATGTGGTCGGGATGGAGGGCGATGGACATGGGGCATACCGGGAATGAGGAACGATTAGTGATCATTCCCTTATGACTCGCCGATATGTATTCGGACTATTCCTAATTGTCAAACAGGCGTCGCGAGACCCAGACGATTCGACCGGCAATGCGGATTTCCTCGGCTATACGCTCATAGGGGCTGTAGCGGGAATTGTCGGAGATGATCCGCAGGGTCGGCGATTCGCCGCCGGAGAGGCGCTCCAGCCGCTTGGCCACCAGACCAAATCCGTCATACAGGACGAAGATGCCGGTGGGCCTTGGATTGGTCTGGGTGGTGTCGATCATCACCACGTCGCCGCTCATCAAGGTCGGCTCCATACTGTCGCCGCGCACCCGGATCAGTCTCAAACCGGCGGGCTTGAGGCTTAAGATGTCGCGCAGCCAATGTCGTGGAAAGTACCAGGGCGCTCCCTCCGGCTCGTCATCGACGGCAGCGCCACCGCCCAT
>CAJANL010000327.1 GCA_903941105.1 uncultured Rhodospirillaceae bacterium | reverse complement strand
TCATCATCAAGCTATGGCATCCCCGATGTATACCCGACGCCGGAATCTTCGCCTATCCGGCCACAGTATCCGTACGCCCTCACCAAGCACATGGGCGAGGAACTTGTGCTGCATTGGTCGAGTGTTTACAAGTTGCCGACGGTGTCCTTGCGCCTGTTCAATGTCTTCGGGCCGCGGTCACGCACGTCCGGTGCCTATGGTGCGGTGTTCGGAGTGTTCCTGGCACAGAAGCTGAACGGCCGGCCCTTTACCGTTGTCGGCGATGGGCGCCAGACGCGTGACTTCACTTATGTCGCCGATGTTGCCGAAGCGTTCTACAGGGCGGCGGAATCCGAGATCTCTGGCATTGCGATGAACGTCGGCAGCGGCAATCACTACAGCGTCAATCGTCTGGTGGACCTGCTTGGTGGCGCGGTCGAGTACATTCCGAAGCGCCCGGGCGAGCCGGACTGTACGTTTGCCGACGTCAGCAGGATAAAGGAATTGCTGGGCTGGAAGGCTAGTGTGCCTTTCGAGGAAGGAGTGCGAAGAATGGTGGAGCGGATTGACGATTGGCGCGATGCTCCAGTTTGGAATCCGGCAAGCATCGGCGAGGCAACCGCGGCGTGGTTTCGCTTTCTGGGCAATGAGGCAAAACAATGATGACGCATCCGACTTTGGCGGAGCACGGCGCTGCACTGGCGGCACTTGTGGCGAACGCAAGCTGGACCTTGAAAGAAGCTGCTTCGGTCGATCCGGAAGAAGGCGTCGCAGCAAGTCTCGAATTGCTGAGCAAGGTGGCAGGTGCCAGCCGGCGCGTGTACGTTATCGGCAATGGGGGTAGTTCCGCCGTAGCCAGCCATGTCGTCAACGACCTGGTCAACATGACCCGAACGCGTGCCCATACCCTGTCCGATCCGGCACTCCTGAGCTGCATGACCAATGATTTTGGCCACGACGCAGCGTACTCCCGCATTCTTGAAGTATGGTGCGAGCCGGGAGACCTGCTGGTCGCAATAAGCAGTTCAGGACGTTCAGCCAATATCTGCAACGCCGCCATCACGGCGCGTCGGCTGGGTGTCGGCGTGATCACGCTTAGCGGATTCACGGCAGGAAACCCCTTGCGCCAGCTTGGTGACGTCAATCTCTGGCTGGATTCGAGCAACTATGGCTTGGTCGAAACGGGGCATGCGTTCATCCTGCATCACGTTACTGACCGGCGTGCGCAACAGGTAAAGGCCGACACGTGATGCTCTCGGAGAAGATACTTTCGCTTGACGAATTGGCTGCCAAGGCAGCGGAGATGCGATCCAGGGGCAAGCGTATCGTCCTGTGCCATGGCACCTTCGATCTCGTGCATATGGGGCATATCCGCCACCTACAGCGCGCGCGTGAAGAAGGAGATCTGCTATTTGTCACGCTTACCGCAGACGAATTCATCAAGAAGGGTCCGGGACGTCCGATTTTCAAGGAGCAATTGCGGGCAGAAAATCTGGCATCGCTGATCTTCGTCGATTTCGTGGCGGTGTGCCATGAGCCCACGGCAATGAAGGCGATCGGGGCGGTGAAGCCCGATG
>CAJANL010000326.1 GCA_903941105.1 uncultured Rhodospirillaceae bacterium | reverse complement strand
GGGGTCAATTTTCGACGCCGATTGACACGTCGCCACGGTCTGCACGATCTCACGTTCGCCAGCCAGCGACACTTGCTGACCAGAGGAGAGGTGGCGAAGTCCCGTCGTCACCGTCAACGTGCCGTGCAACCTGACGCTGGGCGGCGGATCAAACACCTCTTTCAGCGCCTCGTTGAAGACGCGGCGGAGATCCGGCGTGCGCGGGACGAGTTGGGCACGCTCCTGCTCCACATCGTTCAGCTTTTCGGAGAAGAAGCGGAGCGTGCCATCCTTTTCACCGAGGGGGACTATGGAGTCCTTGAGCAGCCGATCAGCCGCTTCCTTGACCTTGTCCGCCATGGATGCTGCATCGATGCCGGAATGCATCAGCGCGGCGACATTGTCCACCGTGACCGGCAGGTTCCCGAGAACCTGCAAGACCGCCACCGTCTTAGCTACACCTTTGCAGAGTTCATCGTCCAGAAAACGGATCACAACCGCTTTCTCGACGGCCTGATGGATGGAAGGGAAAGCCCGGCGGATATCCTTGTCCAAGGCGTCGTATAACGTGACGGTGGTGGCAAGCCAGCCGACCTCACGATCCGCGACGGGCTTCAGCGAGCCGGCGCCCTCGACCAGGATGTCCTGGATGACCTTGATGGCCGAGCGCAGGCCGATGCCGCCTGTCGATTTGGCTAGGGCGCCGAGCAGGTGCAGCAAGATATCGAAGTGCGCGGGCAGGAACGGGTAGAGGTTTACGAAGGTTTCCCGGTCGAAGCCGGAATCATAGAATTTGGCGTCGGTAAGCTTGGTGTGCTGCCGCAGCGCTTGGCCGTGGCGGTCGAACAAGGTACCCAGTTCAGCGGCGCCGGCCGAGGATTTGCCCAGCAAGCGACGGAAGCAGATTTCCTTGATGTCGCTTGATTCGAGGGCGACGGTGATCGGAAAACGGTCCTTCAGCTTGTAAAGCTCGGGCGAGTTGATGGCCGCCCGGGGATCGTCCTCGGTCAGCGTCTGCTGGGCGGTGCCGACGATCCAAACCTTGCCGCCGCCAAGATCCTTCAGGTTCTGGGCGAGACCCTGAAGATCGAGGATCTTGGTCTGCTGGCTGCCCACATACTGGCCAATCTCGTCAATGACGAAGATGATGTGCTGTTTGCCGGACACGTCGCGAACGACATCGATCATCTCCTGGACGCGGTCGTCCATCAGATAGACGGTGTCGCTGCTGGCCGTCGTGAACGCATGCTCGGTGCGGAACAGGTTCGGGTAGAGCTTGTGGGCGAGCCGGGGGACGACACTGTCCACCACCAGCTCGTCGTTCCTGTAGTCTGCCCACTGCTCTCCAGTCTCGTCGGTGAACGCCCGTTCGAATTCCGCGTATCGGCTCTCCTTGCGAAGCCGGCGTTCAAGCGCTGCGACCTTCAGGTTCCGGGAGTAGCCCGCATACTGGAGGACCTTGTAGTACAGGACGGTGGAGACCTCGGCGAGCGAGGCGCCAGCTATCTGCTCGCTCGCAAGGTCGAGCATGACGACGGCCGCAGGGAAGCTCGCCGCCAGCTTGGACAGCAGAGCCTTGGTGGTCGGGCGGTGGAGCCGGTCCTGGAGGTGGCGAAGGAAGGG
>CAJANL010000325.1 GCA_903941105.1 uncultured Rhodospirillaceae bacterium | reverse complement strand
CCGATCAGCACCACCAAGTCCCGGAAGTCGCCGAAGCTGCGCACCGGGATGCTGGCGCCGGACCAGTCCTGGACCGACTTCATGCCCGCCTCCAAGTCGAGGCAGACGGTGTGGGCGGGCGGCAGGGTCTTCAGCAGCGAGGTTTTGCCGACTCCAGGTGGGCCGAAAATGGCCACCGAGGTCTTGTTGCCGGCGGACGACAGGCGCTCGTCGGCGGTGATGATGCGAACGGCCATGGGGAGATTCTCCAATTCAGAGCGGGGACGACGGGGCTTTGACCGGGCGCCGAAGGGAAACCTTGCCCGCCCTTGCGGAACGGGCGGCCCCGTCGTTGTCTCAGGGGGCGATGGGTTTCAGCACGAAGCTGGGCTTGCCGGTCTTGACCGTGCGGGCCGGCTCGAAGGCGGTGCGGATATGGGCGGGCCAAGCGGCGTATTTGCGCTCCGGCACCTTGAAGGCGAGATCGACGTATTCGGCCGGGTCGTCACCGGCGACGCGGATGCGCTCGACGGTGGCCGCTAAATGGGCCTGATCCCAGTCCACCTTCTTGGGCAGATCAACCGCTACGGTGACGGCGCCATCATCGAAACGCACCGTGCCGGTGTCCTTGCCCTCCCGACTCCGCAACTCGGCGGCGATGGTGCCGTATTTCCTGTCCAGCGCTCCATCGAGCCGGTCCTTGACGGCCTTGGCACGACGCAGGGACTCGTCGACCTCTTCCTGGAGCATGGCCAGCATATCGGCCGGCAGGGCGGCGACATCACCGACCGGCATGCCGATCAGATCACCGAGGCTTGGGCGGTTGGGGATGGTCATTGGGCGACCCTCCCGCAACCGGCACTGTCAATGTTGTGCTTTTGTTCGGCAAGGTAATCGCGCAGGCGGACAGCCATGGCGAAGGTCAGGCGGCGGCGCCCCTGCTCGATATGGCGCAGCAGATTGGGATCGTTGACCGCTGCCTTGCAGAACATGGTCGGTGCCGTCCCGGTTGCCGCCAGATAGGAATCCACCTCCTGCTGGACATCGGCGATGAACGAGCTGACGTGGTTGGCGATATTGTCTTTGCTGGTGCCCATGTGGCCCCCCTTCGTATCGGATGGCCGGAGCGTATCAAGCTTGACACAGTTAGGACGAATCCTATTTTATGGAGAAGTACAAATTCGAGGAGCCCCCATGACCGAGACCCTGGCCGACCGCATGCGCGCCCGCATGAAGGAACTTCACATGAAGGCGCTGCACGTCGCCGAGGCTGCCGGCGTCGGACGGTCATTCGTTTACGACATCTTGCGTGGGAGGTCGGCCGACCCATCCAGCGAGAAATTGTCCCGCGTCGCCGCCGTACTGAAAATGTCGGTGGAGGCCCTGGTTTATGGTGAAGGAGCGAGCAATGCCCCCGACGACGACGCCATGCCGGAGCGCGATTACGCAGCGGTGCCGTTCGTCAATGTCGAGGCCGATATGGGCGGCGGCGCTGCCGTCGATGACGAGCCGGAGGGAGCGCCCTGGTACTTTCCACGACATTGGCTGCGCGACATCTTAAGCCTCAAGCCCGCCGGTTTGAGACTGATCCGGGTGCGCGGCGACAGTATGGAGCCGACCTTG
>CAJANL010000324.1 GCA_903941105.1 uncultured Rhodospirillaceae bacterium | reverse complement strand
CGGCTGGAACGTCCGCGATGTGTGAATCGACTAGCGCGAAGGCGGGGGGCCATGTTGGGGCAAGGACTGGCATTTGCCCCCATATGCTGTGCTGCCGGATGCATGGATTCCCGCCTTCGCGGGAATGACGAAAGGAAAGTTGAGTTTTTCCGCACCCCGCTAAAGCGTGATGCACATTCAGGGCATCACGCTTTAGTTGAATTACGGCTTAATGGGTGATGAGACCGGTGGGCTCGGGCTCCTTGGCCACCTTACGCACCGCATCCTCCTCCGGCTCTTCCCATTCGATGGCCACCGGGGCACGCACCAGCGCCCGCTGCAACACTTCGTCGACGGTGGCGACCGGCACGATCTCCAGCCCCTTCTTGACGTTGTCGGGGATTTCGGCCAGGTCCTTCTCGTTGTCCTTGGGGATCAGCACCGTCTTGAGGCCGCCACGCAACGCCGCCAGCAGTTTCTCCTTGAGGCCACCGATAGCGAGCACCCGGCCGCGCAGGGTGATCTCGCCCGTCATCGCCACGTCGAAGCGCACCGGGATACCGGTGAACACCGAGACGATGGCGGTGCACATGGCGACACCGGCCGACGGGCCGTCCTTGGGCGTGGCGCCTTCGGGAACATGGACGTGGATGTCGCGCTTCTCGAACGCCGTCGGCCTAATGCCGAGGCTGACCAAGCGCGAGCGGACATAGGACCGTGCCGCCTGCACGGATTCCTGCATCACGTCGCCCAGCTTGCCGGTATGGCTGAAGGTGCCCTTGCCCGGCATGCTGACCGCCTCGATGGTCAGCAGTTCGCCGCCCACCTCGGTCCAGGCCAGACCGGTGACAACACCGACCATGTCCTCGGTCTCGGTCTCGCCATAGCGGTACTTGCGAACACCGGCAAATTTTTCCAGGTTGCGCGGCGTCACCGTCACCTTGGTCTTGCGATTGGCGACGATCTCCTTGGTGGCCTTGCGGGCCAGGCTGGCCAGCTCGCGCTCCAGGTTGCGCACCCCGGCTTCCCGCGTATAGTAGCGGATCAGGTCGCGCATGCCTTCGTCGCTGATGGACCATTCGCCCTTGCGCAGCCCGGCCGATTTGAGAACCTTGTCGAGCAGATGGCGCTTGGCGATCTCCACCTTCTCGTCCTCGGTATAGCCGGCGAGGCGGATCAGCTCCATGCGGTCCAACAACGGCTGGGGCATGCGGAGGCTGTTGGCGGTGGTGACGAACATCACGTCCGACAGGTCGTAGTCGACTTCCAGGTAATGGTCGGCAAAGGTGGAGTTCTGCTCCGGATCAAGCACTTCCAGCAGCGCCGATGAGGGATCGCCGCGCCAGTCCGAGCCCAGCTTGTCGATTTCGTCGAGCAGGAACAGCGGGTTGGACGACTTGGCCTTCTTCATGCCCTGGATGACCTTGCCGGGCATGGAGCCGATATAGGTGCGGCGATGGCCGCGCACCTCGGCTTCGTCGCGCACGCCACCCAGGCTGATGCGCACGAAATTGCGGCCCGTCGCCCGGGCGATGGACTTGCCCAGCGAGGTCTTGCCGACGCCGGGAGGCCCAACCAGGCACAGGATGGGTCCCTTGACCTTGTCGGTGCGCGTCTGCACCGCAAGATATTCCAGGATGCGCTCCTTGACCTTCTCCAGGCCGTAGTGATCCTCGTTGAGGATCTTCTCGGCGGCCAGGACGTCCTTCTTGACCTTGGTGCGCTTCTTCCACGGAATGCTGAGCAGCCAGTCGAGATAGTTGCGCACCACCGTGGCCTCGGCCGACATGGGGCTCATGGACTTCAGCTTCTTCAGCTCGGCCAGGGATTTCTCGCGGGCTTCCTTCGACAGGCGGGTCTTGGCGATGCGTTCTTCGATCTCGGCGGCCTCGTCCTTGCCGTCCTCGCCCTCGCCCAGCTCCTTCTGGATGGCCTTCAGCTGCTCGTTGAGATAGTACTCGCGCTGCGTCTTCTCCATCTGGCGCTTGACGCGATTGCGGATCTTCTTTTCGACCTGCAGGACGCCGATCTCGCCTTCCATATAGGAATAGACGCGCTCCAGGCGCTCCGAGATGGTCTCGATCTCCAGCAGCTCCTGCTTCTCGGAAATCTTCAGCGCCAGATGCGAGGCCACCGTGTCGGCCAGCTTGCCGGGGGCCTCGATCTGGTTGACCGAGACCAGCACCTCGGGAGGAATCTTCTTGTTGAGCTTGATGTACTGCTCGAACTGCGACACCACCGAACGCGACAGCGCCTCAAGCTCCTGCAGGTCGCCCTCACGCTCGTCGATGACCTCGGCATAGGCCTGGAAGAAGCCTTCGTTGTCGGTGAAGCCGGTGATCCTGGCGCGCTTGCCGCCCTCGACCAGCACCTTGACCGTACCGTCGGGCAGCTTCAGCAACTGCAGTACGGTGGAAACCGTGCCGACGGTATAGATATCGTCGGTGGTGGGATCATCCTGGGCCGCATTCTTCTGCGCCACCAACAGGATCTGCTTGTCCTCACGCATGACGTCTTCCAGCGCCCGAACCGACTTCTCACGGCCGACGAACAGGGGAACGATCATGTGGGGAAAGACGACGATGTCGCGGAGCGGGAGTACGGGGAAGACGTCGCCAGGTGCGATTTCGACCATGCTACCTCTTGAAGCGTGCGGCCATAAGGGATTAGAGCGGCCGGCTTTTTAGAAATACTCTATATAACCAAGGTGGGTGTATCCGGATACCCAGTCAAGGGGGATCGGCCGCCCCGCACGGCCCGGAAATCCTTTATCCCTTCCTAGGCGCTCGACTCGATGTCCTCGCGACGCTCGGAGTAGATGTAGAGCGGCGAGGCGCGGCCCTCCGCCACTTCCTTGTTGACCACCACCTCGTCGACGTTCTCCAGGCTCGGCAAATCGAACATGGTGTCGAGCAGGATGGTCTCCATGATGGAGCGCAGACCGCGGGCGCCGGTCTTGCGCGCGATGGCCTTCTCGGCGATGGCCTTCAGGGCGTCCTCGGAGAAGGCGAGACGGGTGTCCTCCATCTCGAACAGCCGCTGGTACTGCTTGGTCAGGGCGTTCTTGGGCTTGGACAGGATGTCCACCAGGGCGCCGACGTCCAGATCCTCCAGGGTGGCGATCACCGGCAGGCGGCCGACGAATTCGGGGATCAGGCCGAATTTCAGCAGATCCTCGGGTTCGACCTCGCGCAGAATTTCACCGGTGCGACGCTCGTCGGGGCCGCGCACGTCGGCGCCGAAGCCGATGGAGGTGCCACGGCCGCGGGTCGAGATCAGCTTCTCAAGACCCGAGAAGGCGCCACCGCAGATGAACAGGATGTTGGTGGTGTCGACCTGCAGGAATTCCTGCTGGGGATGCTTGCGCCCCCCCTGCGGCGGCACCGAGGCCACCGTGCCTTCCATGATCTTCAGCAGCGCCTGCTGCACGCCCTCGCCCGAGACGTCGCGGGTTATGGAGGGGTTGTCGGACTTGCGGCTGATCTTGTCGACCTCGTCGATGTAGACGATGCCGCGCTGGGCCCGCTCGACATTGTATTCGGCGGCCTGCAGCAGCTTGAGGATGATGTTCTCCACGTCCTCGCCGACATAGCCGGCCTCGGTCAGCGTGGTGGCGTCGGCCATGGTGAAGGGCACGTCGAGGATACGGGCCAGGGTCTGGGCCAGCAGCGTCTTGCCGCAGCCGGTGGGGCCGACCAGCAGGATGTTCGACTTGGCCAGCTCGACCTCGTTGCTCTTGCCGCCGTGCTGCAGCCGCTTGTAGTGGTTGTGCACCGCCACCGAGAGGACCTTCTTGGCGTGGTCCTGGCCGATGACATAGTCGTCGAGCACGGCCCGGATGTCCCTCGGCGTGGGAACCCCGTCGCGCGAACGCACCAGGTGGGTCTTGTGCTCCTCGCGGATGATGTCCATGCACAGCTCGACGCATTCATCGCAGATGAATACCGTCGGCCCGGCGATGAGCTTCCGCACCTCGTGCTGACTCTTTCCGCAGAAAGAGCAGTAGAGGGTGTTCTTGGAATCGCCGCTGGCGGACTTGGTCATCGAAACTCCATCGGAAAACTCGGCCGGCTTTGCACGGTCATGTTAGACACAGCGGGCACGGGCAGACAACGACAATTCTTCCGCGCGCACCGGCACGCGGACCATGGATCGCCCCCCTTTCGGCCTAAGGAGCCGGCCTTTCGGCCATGCTCCCCGAGCCGAACGTCCACGCTTAGGACTGGCCGTCACCCTCGCGGGCCGGCCGCTTGTTGACCACCTCGTCGATCAGGCCGAACTCCTTGGCCTCGACGGCGGTCATGAACTTGTCCCGTTCCATGACCCGCTCGATCACGTCGAGCGGCTGGCCGGTATGATCCACGTAGATATTGTTCAGGCGAGCCCGCAGCGCAAGGATTTCCCGCGCCTGGATTTCGATGTCGGTCGCCTGGCCCTGAGCGCCGCCCGAGGGCTGGTGCACCATGATGCGGGCGTTGGGCAGCGAAAACCGCTTGCCCTTGGCGCCGGCGGCCATCAGCAGCGAGCCCATGGAGGCAGCCTGGCCGATGCACACCGTCGAGACCTCGGGACGGATGTACTGCATGGTGTCGTAAATGGCGAGGCCCGACGTCACCACCCCGCCCGGCGAGTTGATGTATAAGGCGATGTCCTTGGTGGGGTTCTCCGACTCGAGAAACAGCAACTGGGCGCAGATCAGGCTGGCGACCTCGTCGAACACCTGGCCGGTGAGGAAGACGATGCGTTCCTTCAGCAGGCGGGAATAGATGTCGTAGGAGCGCTCGCCCCGGTTGGTCTGCTCGACCACCATGGGAACCAGGGTGTTCATGTAGAGGTCGATGGGATCTCTCTCGCGCATGGCTCGTCCTTAAGTTGGAGAAAACCCCCTCTCTTCCGGCTTCGCCGAAAGAGGACGTTGTAAATTTGCTCTCCTTAACCCCCTCCCCTGCCAAAGGCGG
>CAJANL010000323.1 GCA_903941105.1 uncultured Rhodospirillaceae bacterium | reverse complement strand
TGGCGGGGCTGGAAGCGGCGGACGGGCGAGGCTAGTGGCGACCAACGGCGGCGAGCCGGCGCGGCCCCGGGTCCGCTGGGCGGTACGCGGGCAAACCACCGTCAAGCCGAAGAACGATTCCTTCACCATCGATGGCTCCCAGGTCTGGCGGGCCAACGAGGATCGCTTCCGCATCGCCGCGCGCCCCGGCACGCTGCTGGCCGCCGTGGCCGATGGCGCCGGCGCCTCGGGCCTCTATTGCGGCCCGTGGGCGGCCACCCTGGTGGAGCGTCTGCCGCCGACACCCATTGCCGCCCCGGCGGCGCTTGATGGCTGGATGGCGGACTTCTGCTTGGAATTTCGGCGCGAGCACGCCGCCAAGGCCGGTGCCGACGCGCGACGTCACGCCAAGTTCATCCGCGAGGGCTCGTGCTCGACCCTGTCGGCCTGCTGGCTTGCCACCGACGGCAACGGTTGCCGCGCCCACTGGCTGGGGTTCGGCGACAGCCCGATCATGCTATTCGACCGAAGTGGCCCGGACTACGCCATCCTGGACTGGCACCCCCGGCCACTGGCGCTCATGGAGCGCGATCCGCACCTGCTCAATTGGAAGGACATGGCTCCCGCAGAGGGATTTCGCGCGGGATGCCGCACCCTGCCGGCAAGAGCCTGCGTGGTGCTGGCATCCGATGCCGTCGGTTTGTATCTTCTTGGAGCCTACATGGAACGCCGGCATGACGGGGACGCGACATCGACCGAACTGTCGTTTCGACAGGAGTTCCGTCAACTCGCCGGATCAAGCGGAGGCCGGCGGGACCTGAGACCGGCGAAGGGAACCACGGTCGAACCGGACAGCTTCGCCGCGGAAATGTCCACCCTGCGGAAGGCGCTTCGGACACCTGAATCGTTCACGTCCTGGCAACGGCAGCGCTATGAGGCGGGGTTGATGGCCAACGATGACGCGACCGTGGTCGTCATGGACGTCGACATCCGCTACCCTGACCCGTGCCGGCCCTCTGCGCCGCAGCCGGAGAATTCGCCGTGACCTTCCCGATTCTCAACGACTACAAGGCGGCGATGACCAACGCGAAGGCCCGCTTCGCGACGCTGGACATCACGCCCCGGTTGGACGGGCGACGCGGCCCGCTGTTCCTGGCGGGAAACTTCGCCGGTGTCTTCAAGGCGGAACGGCCCGACGGAACGCTGTTGGCAGTGAAGTGCTTCATTCGCGACCTGCCGAACCTGGAGCGTCGCTACCAGGCGGTGGCGCGCTTCATCAGTGCGGCCGGATCGCCTTATTTCATCGACCTGACCTATCACCCCGCCGAGGTGTACGTCACCTCGACCATCGCCACCGCCGGCGAGTTTCCGGTGGTGACCATGCCCTGGATCGACGGCCGCACCATCGGTGCCGTAGCCGGCGCCCTATGCGAAAAGAACAATCGGCGGGCGCTGGCCGGTCTGGGGCGGGCCTGGGCCCGGCTGTGCCGCGACCTGCTCGGCCGTGGCATCGCCCATGGCGACCTCAAGCACGACAACGTCCTGGTCACGCCGGAAGGCCGGCTGAAGCTGATCGACTACGATTCCATGTTCCTGCCCGAATTGCAGGGATTGGCCAGCCCACTTCTGGGCGGCATCAACTTCCAGAACCCCGCGCGCACCGATCGCCATTACGACGATAGCGTCGATCACTTTTCCATGCTGGTCATGCTGCTTTCCCTGCGGGCGCTGGTGCACGATCCCTCGCTGCTGGCGAAATATCACAACGGCGAGAATATCATCCTGTCGCATCAGGATTTCGTCACGCCGACCGCTTCGCCGTTGCTGCAAATGTTACTGAATTCGGATGATTGCTTCCTGGCCGACTGGAGCGGGCGACTGGTTGCCGCCTGCCGTACGGGCGCCTTGCGGGTGCCGGGGATGCGCGCCATCCTGCGGGCGGCCCTCAAGCTCGACGTCAATGTCGAACCCGGCGGCCCACGCCGCCTGTTCTACCTGCTGACAGCGGGTGGCCGGCACCATGCGGCGGGGCGCCTGAAATGACGCCCCGCCCTCCCCAAGCAGAAGCCGCGGGCCGACTGGTGGTCCTGGCGCTTACCGCAGCCATGTGGACGATCCTGACGGGCCCCGTCACGGCACAACCGAAGGCCACGCCCGGCCAAGTGCTGATCATGGTGGATCAATCGGAAGCCGGCAGCCGCCACCCGACCCGTAAAGGCGCCGACTGGGCGGTGGAGACGCTGATGCGGTCATCCTCCGAAGCCCTGGCGGTGGTAGTATCGGGCTTCGCCGATGGAACCGCCGACTACGCCTTGGGGGTCACCAACAGCGCCACCGACCGCCAGGCCGTCACACGGCGCATGGCGGAAATGCCTCACAACGGCAAGATCGCCAATTTCGAGACGGCCTTCCATCGCATCGCCGACAAGGCGGCGGCGGGCGAGGTCGCCGTGGCGATCATCGTCGGCGGTGCCGATCCCACGGTTGTCAACCGGGAAGCGCGGGTCATCGGCGAAAGTGTGCGCTCCGATCCGCGCTATCAGGACATCACCGCACAATTGGTCGATCTCCAGCAGGCCCAGGCCAGTGCCGAGGAGTTGATCGAATATTTTGGGCCGTTCTATCAAGAGCGCAACCGCGCCCTGACGGAAGCCGATCTCCCCCGCCTTGCCCGCTCGTTGGGGCCGCGCCTGCTGATCATCGACACATCGGGACACTCCAACGTCCTCAGGGCAGCCGCCAAGGCGGCGTCCGCCACCTATCTGCCACTGTCCGACAACGACCCGGAGCGGCAGGCCCGCCGCATCGGCGCGGCGGTCACCGCTCTACTTCGCCGTGGCGATCTGTTGGTTCATGAAGGTCCGGTGTTCCCGGGACTCGGCATGATCATGGCCGTCGTCGCCGGAATATCGCTGCCGGCGACGGCGGTGCTGTTGCTCAGGCGCCGCCGCTACCATGCCTCGGAGGCGGAGCCCGCGGCCATGGCCGCGCAACCGCCTCCGCCGCCCCTCCCTCCCCCGGCGCCACCGGCAATGTCGCCCAGGGCGCCGCGCCCGCCTCGGGCGGACCTGCCCTTGCGGGCGGTGATCTCCGCCGGCGCCCTCACGGTAAGCTGGCGAGATGCCGACGGCCTGTCGCATGTGGACGACGCCACGGGGCTGACCACCGATGAAGTCTCATTCCGGCCACGGTCTCACTGGACGGGGGGACGCGTAGAAGCCATCATGTGCCCACGCCTCGGGATTGAAATCCGAATTCTGGATGGTGATATGACACAGGCTTCGGATGGCAGTGCTACCGTCATGCTACGTCGGCTGGGCGGGGGAGTTGATGACCGGATGAAGGTGATATCCTTGCTGACCCGCCTGGAAAGCCTCTAGCCAATGGAACTGATCGTGACATTGACCGCTGCGGCACTTCTTGTCGCCGGCATTTCGTGGTTCCGTCCGCGGGGAGGCAAAAAGCCCACTCGTTCAGAAGACGATGGACACCGCGTAATGCAGCGTATCAGCGAGCAGATTGAGCAACTCGGTCGCCGCCGTCTCGCCCTCAGCCAAGAGGTCGGTGCGCTGACGACGCGGCGTGACGCGCTGAAAAAGGAAATCGAAGATCGGCAGAGCCTCACGACGGCGCTGACCGCTGAGTTGACGGCCTTGCACGAACAGAATATGGCCGCCCTCGACGCCGAGGCGGCCGAGGAACGCCGACGTCGCGCGGACGAGGCCATCACTGTCGAAGATGAGCGCAGGCGGCGCCTGGAGGACTTTGATCGCGAACTTGCCGGGCGCCGTAGCGCCGCCCTCGCCGCCCTCGCCGCCGAAATCGCCGACGAGCGACGGAACCGCATGGTCAATCTCGAAGCCGACACCACAGCCCGTCGCAACGACGCACTGATCGCCCTTGACGCCGAGGCGGCCATCGAACGCGGCCGCCGTCTCGAGGAAGCCGCCGCCGCCGCCGAAGAGGAACGCCGGCGACGCTCGGCGGATATTGACAACGAACTTGCCGAACGCCGTGACGCAGCCCTCGCCGCCCTCGACGCCGAAATCGCCAACGAGCATCGCCGCCGTCTCGACGAGGCCGCCGCCGCCAATGACGAGGAAAGTCGTCGACGCGCGGCGGGCCTTGATCGCGATATGGTCGAGCGCCGTCGCGCCGCCCTCGCCGCCCTCGAGGCCGAAATCGCCGACGAGCACCGGCGGCGGTCAGCCGCCCTGGATCAGGAAATGGAATCGCAAGCCCTGGTCCGCCGCACGACCATCGAAGGCGAGGCCATTCGTCTGCACGAGAACCAGCTTTTCGCCATCGAAACTCAGATGGCCGGCGAGCGGGAACGGCGTAGCCTCGAATTGGAACAGGAAATGGATGAGCGTCGCGTGGTCGCCCTGGCCGAACTCGAGCAGGACGTCGCCGCCGCCCGGGACGCCCGGCTGGCCGAAGTTCAGGCCGAAACCGATGCCGCCAAAGAGGCGACCCTGTCTGAGCTGAACCGGTGGATGAGCGAAGAGCGGGCGCGCCTGACCGAGATGCTGAACCGCAAATTCACCGATGATTTAGGACCCACGACAACGCCACCGCCCTAGCCAATCACCCGCTGCCAATCCCCCACGGCTCGTTCGAACCCACCTGACAATGAGAATTCATACATGACCACCGAGACTCATGAACTTTCAACAACGATTGAAATGCCGGTGCTAATCGTTGAAACACAGCCGGTGCACCAGCAGACCGTGACCGTATCGAAGGTCGCCGAGGTCCCGGTCGAGGATCTTCTGGTCGGTGTCGTCCGCTTGATCGGCGGCAATGTGTCATCCGTTGCGCGGGTCGGAGACTACTTGAAGGCTCGCAACATCCATTCCGCCGCGTTGGCCAACACAGCCGCCGGCATGGGCAAGTCGGCAATGGGTGGTCTCCGCCGATTGCAGGGCCTCCTGAACCCGGCGCGGCACAACGCCGTGACCGCCTCGGATAACGCGAAGCGGCCGGTAACGGAACTGTAGGCTATTCTGTAAGGCCGGCGAGCCCTTGAGGGGGCTCGCCTTATATCTTGTTTGCCCCTTGCTGGGCGGGGCCTCAGGCCACAACGCGATACGCCCGATCGTCACCTCGTTGATGGAACGGCCGACATATCCCCGCCAGCGCGATATATTGCCATCCTTTCGGCCAGGGTATTGACCCCACAAATAGGCATATCTATAGTGAGTGATATCTATTCTCACATCGTGGGTCTCGGCATGAAGCTGCAAAATTTGACAGAAACCGTTGTCACCCTGGCCGACCTTCGTCCCGAGCAGCAGGGCGAAATAGTGAAGATCGTCACTGACGACGGTATTTTTAAGCGCCGCATGACATCCTTGGGGGTGGTGCCCGGCGCTCCGATTTCCGTTGACCGCGCGGCTCCGCTGGGCGATCCACGCATCTACCATCTTATGGGGTACAATTTGGGGCTGCGTAACGCCGAGGCCCGAAATATCCGTATCCGCGTCATCTAGCCTGCAACCCCGTCCTCAAGGCCGATCATCATGACTTCCGCCGTCACCGTGGCGCTGGTGGGGAACCCCAACGCCGGCGCGTCCAGCCTGTTCAACGCCCTTACGGGAGCTAAGCAGGCCGTCGCCAACTATCCACGCGTTACGGCGGATTTGGCCGAGCAGAAAATCACCCATCGGGGCGTCACCCTTCGCATCATCGACGTGCCCGGGATCTATTCGGTGTCGTCGCAATCTCCCGAAGAACAGGTCGGCTGCGACTTCCTTCATACCCAAATGCCCGACTACATCCTCAATGTGCTCGACGCCGGGCACCTGGATCGAAGCCTGTTCCTGACCACCCAGTTGATCGAAACCGGCATTCCCCGCATCACCGTCCTCAACATGATCGATGAGGCGCATCGCTCCGGTATTCACGTTGATACCGCGATGCTGGCATCGGCGATCGGGTCCCCGGTGGTCGAGACCTGCGCGCTCAAGCGGGAGGGGATCGACACCCTTCTCGACACCATCGTGCAGGCGGTCGCGGCACCGGCGCATGACGCCTTGATTCTGCGTTACGACAGTCATCTCGAGCAGGCGATTCTCCGCGTTCAGGCGCATCTGGCCCGACTGCATCCGCAAGAAATAACCGCCAGCCGCTCGCGCTGGTTGGCGATCAAGATGCTAGAGGGTGACGATAAGATTGTCCGCGGTGAGAGCAATCACGGCGAACTGATCGAGGAAGTCGAGCGAGAGCGGGCGACCCTGGCCCATGAGCACGATGAAGACGCGGCGACGCTGCTGGCTTCCGCCCGCTTCGCCTTCTCCCACGGACTGCTGCGCGAGGTTCGCGAGCGAACGGGCGATCCCACAGCCGGATTCAAGATGACCCGGGTCCTGGACGACATCTTTTTGAACCGCACCCTCGGCCTGCCTCTGCTCTTGGGCATCCTGTGGGTAATGTTCGAGACCACGTTCAGCCTCGGGGCCATCCCCACCGAATGGATCAAGTCCGGCGTCCAACTGGCGACGGGGTATGTGGACAAGGCGCTGCCCGAGGGAATGTTCCACGATCTGGTGGTCAATGGCGTCATGGCCGGCGTTGGCGGCACCATCGTATTCCTGCCCAACATCGTCATCCTGTTCTTCTTCATGGCGATCCTCAGCGGCACCGGCTATCTCTCCCGCGCCAGCTTCCTGATGGATCGGGTGATGCACCATTTTGGGCTGCATGGTACGACCCTGATCCCCATGGTGGCCGGTTTCGGCTGTAACGTGCCGGCGGTGATGGCCACACGCGTCATCACCAACAAGCGGGCGCGCCTGATCGCCATGCTGATCTCACCGTTCATGAACTGCTCGGCCCGGCTGCCGGTGTTCATTCTGTTCGCCGGCGCGTTTTTCGCCGAGATTGCCGGAACCGTCGTGTTCGGCATGTATATGGCCTCGATCGCGGCGGCCATGCTGTCGGCGGTGGTGCTCAACCGCATCATTCCCGGCAGCGGCAGCGACGCGTTCGTGATGGAGCTGCCCCCCTACCGACTGCCGACTCTGCACTCGATCCTGCATCACATGTGGGAAAGCGCCCACGGCTTCGTCGTCAAGGTGACCGGCGTCATCCTGGTGGGCTCGATCGTGATCTGGTTCCTACAGGAATTCCCGCGCGACATCGTCTATTCGCAGGATTTCGAAACGGTCATCGCCGAGGTGACGGGCCAGCCGGCGGGAGAGGCGCAGGACGGCCAAATCCGCGTACTTAAGGCGGCCCAAGCCCAGGAGAAGCTGGAGAAGAGCTACCTGGGACGAGTGGCCATCGCCGTAACGCCGGCATTCGCACCCCTGGGATTCTCGTGGCGTGACAGCGCCGCCATCCTGACCGGTTTCGTCGCCAAGGAAGTGGTTGTGGCGACCTATGCCGTGATCTATGCCCAGGCCAAGGAATCAGAGGGACTGACGGAGGCCCTGAAGGCGGCCATGCCCGCCGCCACCGCGGTGGCCTTCATGCTCTTCACCCTCCTCTACGCGCCATGCCTGTCGACCATCGCGATTATTGGCCGCGAATCGAAGAGCTGGGGGTGGGCGGGGTTCTCGGTTCTCTACTCGCTGGTCTTCGCCTGGAGCCTGGCATTCGCCGCCGCCAAGATAGGAAACCTGCTGCTCTGAACGTCGATTAGCCTAAAATCGATGGCTTGAGCGGCAGCGCGGCGGAAGGCCGAGAGGGCGGCAATGCGACGCGGATGCCCCGCCGCCACTTCATTGCTCCGACGCACGAACAGAGATGCGTGAGTCAATCGTAAGCCATATGCTATCATGACGAACGGATGAACCTAAGCCGCCCGAATGCAAGGGGAGGCCCTTCGATGGTTCGCCGATGATGGGAGTTTTGTTGTGAACGAGATTGACCCGGGCGACCCAGGGAAATCGAAACTCGCATGGTCCGACGATTTGACGGTCGGAAACCGGATCATTGACGATGACCACAAGGCATTCTTCGAGATCGCCAAAATGCTGCACGATTCCGATGGCACCGAGGACCGTGATCTTGTTGTGGAAAGCGCCATTTCCATTCTTGAAGAATATGTGTGCGGTCATTTTCTCCGGGAGGAGAAAGCCATGCGGTCCGCCAAATACCCCCGCGTCGCCGCTCACGTTTTGCAGCACAACCTGTTTCGGGGCCGAATTGAGGCCATAGGCAGGGTCTATCGCCAGGGAACGAAATCGGTGGCGGTCGGACTGCCGGATATGGCAATCGACTGGTTGATCACTCATATTAAGTCTGATGACGCACAGTACAAAGGCTGGATAAGAGAAAGGGACGTCGATGACAGGCCGCTGGTTTACCTCGCAATCGAGGCCGAGCTGTAAGATTCTGGACTTCGGAAAAAGAATATGCTGGTCAATATTTCATTTTCCCAAACTTCCTGCCTCTTGGTCAGTCCAAAGCAAGACCTTTCGCGGCTGATTACTCATACGCTTCGCCAGATTGGCCTTGTCGACGTGACAAAGGCAGACGATGCGGAACACTGCATCCTCCAACTCACTAGCTCCGATTTCGACGTAGTATTCCTTCTCGATCTGGACCAGGACGAAGGCGCCAAGCTGCTGGGACGCATTCGGCGCCAGACCGCTCCTCTGGTGGCCGCCATACCGGTGATATCGGTGGCGGAGTCATGGAGCGCCGACCAGATCGCCCTGTTGCGCAATGAGGGCGTGACCGTTTTGGCGACGCTGCCGCTGACCATGCGGACACTGCTGAAATACGTGACCCGCGCCCTGGAACCCCGAGAGTTCATCGCCACCACCGGGTATCGCGGCCCCTGCCGCCGTGGCAAGGACAACCCGAAATACGACGGGCCGCGCCGCCGGCGGACCGACAAGACCGCGTCAGCCCCCGCCGTCAAACCGAACTCTGCGGCAGCGCATACGCTCGACGACAGGCCTCGCCGACCCATGCCCCTCCCCCCCCCCCGCCCCCCGCAAACCGTGGATGCCGACGACGACTCGGACAAGTCGACCACGCCGGAGATGCGGCAGACCCGGGTCGTGGTGGACAACGCCCATAATACGGCGATGCATATGGATCACCTGTCGTCCGAGCTGAAAATGGCGACACTCCCGCAGCAGCGGGCGCAGCTCTGCTACGAAATCGCCATGGTCTCCGAACGAATGATTAATCTGATGTCGCTGGCGGATTCCCGAGTGCGCGAATTTGGTTGCTCGGATTCCGTGGTGACCCGGCTGGGGAGCATTCGCACCATCATCATGCGCAACGCCGAGGGACTTGCCGAGGCCGCCGCACAACGCATCATCGGCGAATGCGAGAGGATCCTCAAGAGACGGAATGGCATTCCCCTCGGCGTCGGCGTGAGACTGGCGCACCAGATCGGGAAGTGTGACGCCATCGTCGGTGTCATCGGAGGCCACGACGCCATGTCGGAAACAGTCGCCCAATCCGTCAGGCGTGCCAGAGAGTTGGCCGATTCGGTCATCAGACTCGAAACCCAATCATCCCTGGTCATCCCCGATTTCACCCTGCAACGGCAGCCAAGGAGGTAGCCGCGCCATGACCGACAATAGGAAAGCCGCCCTGGCCATCATCGGCGACATCTTTTCCCAAGTCTCTGAAATGGCGATCCTTGCCCATACCATGGATACGGAGACGCTCAAACCGCCGCCCAAAGAGACAAATCCGCCGCTGCCGGCGACCTCGAACGCCGCACAAACGCCGGAGGAGAGCACGGTTTCCGCCACAGCGCCGGCCGCTCCCCCCGCAACGGCGGAACGGCCGCAGCCGGCATCCCAATCCGACGTTCTCGCCATGCTTCGAAGGAAGCCCGGCAAGCCGGAATAGCGAAGCAAAGCCGGCTGTTGCATCCCTGACCGGCGAACTGGAACACGCGGTTCCACTGGCCCGCAGCGGCTCCTTGGTGTAAAAGCGGACAGTCGTGGTCGCCGGTGTTTCGCCCGCGACGCCTTGTCACATAATTGGCGACCGTAATCATTCATGAAGGCTGTTCCCGCAAATCGCCACGGCATCGCCGAATGGATCATGGCACTCGGTGTCGTGTTCGGCGTCAGCGTCTTCTTTACCGCAGTCTTTTCCGAAGACTTCTGGGCCGACCACGGTTATGACGTGGCGCCTCCCATCGTCGCCGGCCGCCCGGCCCCCCATCGCGACGGCCGCGAGAAGATGGTGTGCACCAGTTGTCATGTGGTGGTGCCGCCGAAGGCCGGTCCGTCGGTCGGCGTCCTGCCTATCGTGGAGGGCACCCCCGCGCCGCATGCCGACGGGCGCGAGGCCATGCCCTGTTCGAACTGCCACACCATCATTCCCAAGGGCAAGACGGCGGCGCCCGCCAAAGCGCCCGCGCCGCGCCCGGCCACCGCTTCGCTGCCGCAGGCGGTTACGGTGGCCATGACGGCCCTGCCGCCGCCCCTGCCGCCGCCTGCCGAGATGAACCGCGAGGCCCATGAGCGGTTCGCCGAGTATCGCTTCCAGGGCAAGATCGTCCGCGTGAACAGCAGCAATCCCCAGTCCAGTTGGGGCGACGTCTATATGCTGGTCAACGACGGCATCAATCAGCCGGCCTGGATTGACGTGGCGCCCTACTGGTACCTCCAGTCGGCCGGGTGCCAGATCGGCCCCGGCATGTTCGTCAAGGGCACCGCCTTCCGCGATGCCGGCGGCGCCGGCAGCTTGGTCTATGGCCGCAGCATCACCGTCAACGGCGACATCTGTGAATTGCGCAATAGCCACATGGTCGGGTTGTGGGACCACGGCGACGCTACCGCCGACTCGGAGGAGAAGTGATCCGGCATGTCTGAGAGCCGTCCTTCCACCGAGCAACACTGGAACGCCATCTATCTGCTGTCGGCGGCCGCAGCGCTGGTATCGGCCCTGGCGGTCGGCATTCAGCCCCTGCTGCTGGACAAGGTCTTCGGCATCGCCTTCGAGAAGGAGGGGTCCATCAATGCCGATATCCAGGTGGTGGCCGAGATCATCTCGATCCTGTGCGTCGGCTATTTCGGCCTGCTGTCGGACCGCATCGGCCGGGTACCGGTGGTGGTCTACGCCTTCTGCATCATCGCCGTCGGTGCCGCGCTGTCGCTTATCAGCATCGAGATCGGCCTTACCATTGGCGTCGGTGGCCTGATCGTCTTCTACGTTACCCGCGTGCTGATTTCGGTGGGGGCCGAAACGGCGCAACTGCAGCTTTCAACCCTGGTGGGCGACAATTCCGACTATCACAACCGTCCCCGCCTTCTGACCAACATCGTCTTCATGATGGTGTTCGGCGGCACGGTGCTCTCGGGCATCATCATGCAGTTGACCGAGCATCCCTCGGGCATCCTGGTGGTGATGACGATCCCCCTGCTGATCGGCGTGGTCGGCATCCCGTTGGCGCGGCGCGGACTGCGGGACGTGGCGCCGAAGCACGACGGCGACCACCTGCCGTTCACGGACGTGTGGACCTTCGTCACGCGCGACCCGCGCATGCAGTTGGCATTCGCCGCCGCCTTCTACACCCGCGCCGACATCATCATCGTCAGCCTGTTCTATTCGCTATGGTGCATCTCTTTTTCCGACGTGGTCGGCGTCACCCGCACCTTCGCCACCGCCCATGCCGCCGGTATGATCGCCCTCCTCGGCGTCGGCGTGCTGGCCTCCATTCCCCTCTGGCGAGCCTTCATCGAGCGTCACAGCCGAATTTCAGCCATCGGGGCCGCGCTATCGGTGAGCGCCACCGGCTATATGCTGCTGGGAATGACGGTCAACCCGTTCAGCTGGGGGGTGGCGATTCCCCTGCTGCTGATCGGCATCGGCCATGCCGGCTGCTGGGTGACGCTGAAAGTGCTGGTGGTCGACGTCTCCCCCAAGGAAATCCTCGGCACCCTGCTGGGCGCCGCCTATCTGACGGGCGGTGCCGGCATCATCATGCTGGTGCAGAGCAGTGGCTATTATTTCGATGCGGTCGGCCCACGCGCGCCTTTCCTCCTGATGGGAACCGGCAAATTCCTGGTGATGCTTTATGCCGGATGGCTGCTGTGGTCCGACATCGACGAGACCGCCGACCATGTCCTGACCAGCGCGCGCAAGATTGACTGGAAGCCGCTGGTCTTCCTGACATCGGCGCTGCCCTTCGTGTGGCTGGTGGGTCGCGCCCTGGTGGAAGGGTATGCCTTCGGCACGCCGCTGGGACAGATTCCGGTGGGGTTCATCAATCGCTATCTGGGCGACTGGGCCTTCACCTTCCTGCTGATCTCGCTGGCGTTGCGTCCGGTACAGGAGCTGACCGGCCTGAAGGCGCTATCCAAATACCGCCGCATGATCGGCCTCTACGCGTTCTTCTACGCCTGCCTGCACGTCGCGACCTACATCTCCATGGAATGGGCGTTCAAGCTTGGCGACATGGTCGCCGACATCTACAAGCGACCATTCATCCTGCTGGGTCTTTGCGGATTCCTGCTGCTGATACCGCTGGCGATGACGTCCAACGACAAGATGGTCCGGAAGGTGGGCGGCAAGAAGTGGAAGCTGATCCACCGGTCGGCCTATGCCTTGAACATCCTGGTCGCGTTTCATTTTATTTTGGCCGCCAACGCCGAGAACGGCGAGCCCTATGTCTATGCGGTGGCGGTCGCGGTGCTGCTGGGCTACCGGGCGCGGCAAGCATGGAAGCGGAGGCGGCTGGCCGAATAGGCGTGATGGACGCGCCCCCCAGCGATTCCCCAGCCCTTGTCCTAAGCCCTATCTAACGCCTTCTTCGCCAATTGCGCCTTTACCTCGGCCTGGCTACTGCCGATATTGGCCTGAGCGGACGCATTACCGCCGGCGTCGCTACCGGAGTAGTCGATCAACTTACATCTCTCGCCCTCCAGTGCTGCCACCCTCTTGAACAGTTCACCGGCGCGAAAGAACTTCAAGCGCAGGCCATCGCTCATCGCCTCGGTTTCGCCCATGATGGCCAGCAGGGCTTTTACCGCGGTCCATTGGATGGAGAGCTTGGCTGATATCCCATAGGGCACCGCACTGTGGTCCTTGAGGACATTCTCGGCCTCGGAAATGATCTTGTCCGTCCGCTCCTCCGCGAGATGAATCGCCGCGCCGAAAAAGAACGTCCGGATCGTCTTGAATCCGGCCCGCAGGCTTTCGCCGAACATCGCCGACTCGTTGATCCCGCGGGGCACCAGCATCAAAAGATTGGCGAGTCGCTCCGTTGCCTCATAGAGCTTCTTGCGCAACCTCCGGGCCGTGGGACCGTCGTGGTGCGCGGCATGAAGCTGCGTCTGCAGGCTCTCGATCACGGCGGTAAGCTCGTAGGCTCCATGCAGAATAATCGACGCTTGCTTCGTCTCGGGATTTTCCAATTTGGCAAAATCACCGTGCAGCATGGCAGTTACATAGAGAGTATCATCATTGGCAATATGCGCATTAAATTGCCGTCCCAACGTAACGATGGCCAACATCTCCGGCAATTTTCCGCTTTCCTTGGTGCCAAGTCGCTCAAGTTCCGACAGGAATTCGTCGTGACACTTTTTATGCACGCCGATCCCGTCATATTTAAATGATTGCATGACCATTTCTTCGCGGATGAAATGCTGCTGCACGGATTGGCGTAACATGTCGATCTTGGAGTGGACCTTCTCAAAGGTCTCCGCACGCGACACCGCCAGACTGAGGCGCTCCATCAGTCTGCGAATTTGGTCGTGCTCCGAATCCATGTCCGGAATCCCAATAACCACCTTGGTCCCCCAGACCGGTTGTTCGGGGGCCGGGACAATTTCCTCTAATGCCGCTTTCCTCGGGGCGGCCGGCATGGTCGCCGTAACGCGCCGACTCGCTGGCTCCATCTCGATGGCGGGCGCGATAATGGGGGACCCGTCCACGCGCCGGTATTTTTCCTCGTCGCCCCTGCGGAACGGCCCCTTATAGGCGGAAATCGTGGAGACGCGCCGATCAAATCCATGAAAGGTCGGCGCATCGATAAAACGCTTGACGGTCGAGGTCGCCGAAACGATCAACTTTCGGAGGGCATTCCGGGTCAGCGGCAGAGTGAACATCGCCGACACCCCGGCATCCCTGGCGACGATCAGCTGATCGCCCGACCACCGTTCACTCAGGCAAATGATCGGAAGTTCGCGCGACAGCGGAGGTTTGGCCTCCCAACGCGCGAATTTCAAGACGTCGAGGTGCCCCCGCCCGCCAAGGTGATCGCAAAAGATCACCTGAAAGGCCTTCAAGCTGTGCTGCAGATGAAGGATGGCATGGTCGGCCGCCTCGACCTCGGTGAGGTCGTCAATCCCGATATCCCGCAGGTGACCGCACAGCAACCGACGGAGCGGCTGGCTACCCACTGCCACCAGGGCGGTATCGGGGAACGCGTGCATTATAACCGCACCTTAAGCACAAGAAGATGACCCAACCATACATGGTTTTCCATACCAAAGCAATATATACCCCTAACTATAGAGACATGGTTTGGGCGATGCCGCTAATTCAACCGTAACCATGAGTTTGGCAGTGTTGGTCCATCACAAGACTGGGGGCGTCTCGCGGACGAATCGGAGAACCGGCATTCGGTGTCCGAGCATCTCAAGCGGGGAGTATTGGCGGCATAATATTGGCAAGGTTTCCTCGCATCTCAGCTTCCGCTTGCCATAGCCACCGTGTCAGATTAACCGCTCTGGGAGAATGAAAGCGGAAGATATTGCATGACCGACAATGAACGCACCCTCGCCTCAGTCGGGAAGCCTCGCACACCACCGACCGACTTTATCCTGCTGCGAGGGACCCGGGTGCTGATGGTGGCGGACGATGCCGCCGATCGGCCGGCGGCCACCGGGCCATTGGAGGCGGACGGGATGCGGGTCGAAGTGACCGGCGCCGCAGCGGTAACGGCTGACCTCATCCAGCAGGGGCATTATGAGATCGTCATGTTGGCCTCGCACATCCCCAAGGCAGCCGCCCTCGCCGCAACGCGGATCATCCGGGAGGATGGGCGCTTCGCCGAGCTGCCCATCGTGGCCATAGCCACCGCCACAATGAAAAGCCGCATGGACGACTACCGGGCGGCGGGAGTGGACGACGTCGTCACCACCCCCTTCGAACCGGGAGAGCCCTCCTCCATCATCCAGAAATGGGTTACCGGCCTCGGGAATTCCGACATGCTGCCACCGATGTTGGTGGCCCAGATGCGGGAGAGCGAAGCGAACCTGCCGACCGGCATTGCCAACCTCGATGTCCGCCAGGGACTGCGCCGCATGGCCGGAATGCGCAAGCTCTACCTCAACTCCCTCCGCCGATTCGCCATCGACGAGAGCGATGTGACGGACCGCCTTCGCCTGACAATCCAGGCCGGCGACCTGGTGTCGGCGATGCGGATAGCCCACAGCCTCAAGGGCAATGCCGGCATGATCGAGGCGAACGAGGTGCGATTGGTCACCGCTCAGCTGGAAGAAATTCTGGAGGACGGGGTGTCGGAGAAAGGGCTGGAATTGGTGGAGCGGCTCGAGGATGTGCTGCGGCCGCTGCTGAGCGCGCTTCACTCCTGGGAGCAAGCAGTCTAGCCCGTCCTCGTTCAATCCCCCGTGATTCCGTCAGAGTAGGCAATGCTCTAGTTGCGCCGTGTGCAGCTTGATCAGGTTCTCGGCCTGACCGCGCGCACAATAGAGCGTGTCGTAGATGAATTCCGCCGAGCGGGCGGCCAGGCTGGTGACGACGAAGCGGATGTCGAGGCCCAGCCTGGTCGCTTCGATGCGGGCGCAGGCGGGCCGTTCGGTCTTCCACGATCTGGCACGGTAGCGGGTTTCGCTGTAGCCGCGCAGGCAAGGATTATTGGCTTCGGCGCGGCTCGTGCGGATGTCGTCGGCCGCCGCTTCGACGGCGCGGGCCAGCACGGCGTTGCCCGGCAGGCCGAAGACGTAGTCGATGCCGTGGGCATCGCACCAGTCCATCACCTCGGGCCGGCTGTAATGGCCGTCGCCGCGAATGGCCAGCCGGGTGGCGGGCCAGTGACGGCGGATGCGCCGGACCAGACGGCACAGATGGCCCCGCACCTCAATGCCGGTCAGCGTCTTGCCCGGCCGCAGGATCTCGCCACCGGCCGCCCCGTCGCGGTGTCGTAGATGTGGATGGGCAGGAAGCAGCGCTCGTCGTAATGGGCGTTGAACAGGGATAGGGACAACTGCTGGTGCCCGTGCACCACGTCCAACGTGTCGTCAATGTCCAGCGTCACCGCCGCCAGCGGTGATGGATAGCTGGCGAACCAGACATCAACCATCACCGCCATCAGGCGGAGAATTTCCCGCAAGGACGGGGCATTCTCCCAGCGCGACACTGTCGGCTGCGAGCACAAATCCCGTCCGCTGTCGAGCAGGCGGCCGCAGGCCAGCTTGAACACGGGACCACGGCGCAGGGTGTCGAGATCATCGGCGTCCTTCCAGCCGCAGGCGATGGCCAGGATGCGGGCGCGCAGGGTGTTGGGCAGCGGGTGGATCACCCGCGTCGGATCGCGGCGATCGGCGATCACCGCAGCCAGCTTGTCGGCCAAGCCCAGCCGCCGGTCCGCCTCGGCCAGCAGCAGCACGCCGCCGTCCGAGGTGATACGCCCCCCATCGAAGGCGGCCGTCACCTTCTTGCGGCTTACGGCTGGAAACGAGAACGGCAGCAGGCTATCGTCGATCATGGTGGGTGTGGCGCTTTCGGCCTTGGCGAAGATGATGTTTGAACACCAAAGTCTTATGCTGTATCAATGCCTTGCCCTATATCCGCCAGCTTCCCGGTGAATAAGACGGGCTAGCCCGGCGAGGTTCCCTGTGCTATTTTCTCCGGGTAACGCGTTACCGGAGACGGTCATGGCCCTGACGCCAGCAGAGAAGCAGCGCCGCTATCGTGAACGGCACAAGGGTCGGTTGACCCCGGCGCAGGAGATCGCCGCGCTGAAGGCGCGCGTCGCCGAACTTGAAGCGCCGCCCCAGCGCACCGCCGAACCGGCCGACCACTCCATCGCCGTGGTCGACCACGACATCATTGCCGAGTGGGAACGGGCCCGCGGTCGCAAGCTCGGGGAATGAACGTCGCGACCGACGATCTCAACCAAATCGTTGACAATTTCTCCGTTTATGGCGTTCCATTCCCATTCGGCAGAAGAGGGTCAGTGGGTACATTGGAAAACTGGGCACCTGAATTATCCGTCGATATCGAAGCGCTGGATTCCGACCACAAGGCTTTCTTCGAACTCGCCGCCGTTCTGCAGGATGCACGCGCGGCAGGGCCCGGGGAAAACGATCTGGTGGTGCGTAGCGCCATTGACCTTCTCGAGGATTATGTCGTCGGGCACTTCCTGCGGGAAGAGCGGGCCATGGAAAGCGCGGGCTATCCCGACTTTGAAGCACACCGTCTGCAGCATCAAGTATTCCGCGACAAGGTGGCGGCCATCGCCAAGGCCTACCGCAACGGCGACCTCACCGCCCCTGCTCCCCTGCCGGATATCGTGACCGACTGGCTATACGCCCACATTGCCAAAGATGACCACGCCTACCGGCCATGCGTTCAAGCTTCCCATGTCGACCCCGCTCCGCTGGCGCTGATGGTCCTGGAAGCAGAGGGCGACGACGACACGCTGCTTTAGCCTGAAGCAACGGATTGCCGCCGGGCGCCAGCATGGTCGCCCCCCCTAACATGACATCATCCGTCGTCATTTCATCTGTCTGCGGCGGCCATCGCAAGGTCGACGCCGGCGACAGTGTGCGTGCTGACGAAATAATCCCCCGCGATGCATGAATGCAGCCCAACAATACATTAATCCAACCCCGACACTACGCACACAACGTACTAATAATAATACGAATAAATACCACTGCAGAATCAACGAGAAGCCCGACCTAAATACACCGCACGCAACAAACACGGATGAATAGGCACTTCCGTACTTTAATTTAGCTTTACATTTCATATTCAGCACTTATTGACCCCCCCCCCACTCCCAAGTGCTATTGACCGCCCCACAACCCATGTGCTTAATTGAAGCTGGGTTCAGGTGTTGTGAAGGGGGGGACCGGATGACAGGTTCCGCATTTTGGCTGATGAATCTTAAGACATCGACAGCCGCGGTCGGCGCTACGCTCGGCGTGCCACTGGCCGTCTCCGTCGGCCCGGCACTTGGGGTCGCAGTGGTCGCGGCGTTCGGCGTCGTCTGCGTTG
>CAJANL010000322.1 GCA_903941105.1 uncultured Rhodospirillaceae bacterium | reverse complement strand
GGGGGTCCATGTTGGGGCAAGGACTGGCATTTGCCCCCATATGCTGTGTTGCCGGACGCATGGATTCCCGCCTTCGCGGGAATGACGAAAGGAAAGTTGAGTTTTTCCGCACCCTGTTAAAGCGTGATGCCCTCAATGTGCATCACGCTTTAGGCATTATGATTTCGCCCTCGCCGGGCGGGCACCGTCGTGCCCTTGGCCGCTCGCTCAATGCTCGCAAGAGTACCGCGTTTCATAGTTCAGACGCAGCGCCGCGAGTTTTGGCTGCTGACTTTTGCGCTGCGGCCTTGACGAGCCTCCATATCCCCCCAAAATAGCATGGAACCGGGGTGCCGATCGTCGGGCCCCGCCACGGACTCGCTCAACGAGGAGGACGCCAGCCATGACCCGTCTGTCCGGATTCAACAGCCCCCTTTTGCTCGGCTTCGACCATTTCGAACGCGTGCTCGACCGCATCTCCAAGAGTTCCGCCGAGGGCTATCCTCCCTACAACATCGAACAGGTCGGCGAGACCGGCCTGCGGATCACCCTGGCGGTGGCCGGCTTTTCCATGGACGACCTTGCGGTGGCCCTGGAGGACAACCAGTTGGTGGTTCGTGGCCGGCAATCGACCGAGGACGAAGCGGGGCGCGTCTTCCTGCACCGCGGCATCGCCGCCCGCCAGTTCCAGCGCAGCTTCGTGCTGGCCGAGGGCATCGAGGTGGCCGGTGCATCGCTCGACAACGGCCTGCTGCACATCGACCTGACCCGGCCTACCCCGGAGCCCCGGGTGCGCACCATCCCCATCGCGGGCAAGAGCGGTGGCCGCGCCGACAGCGCGCGGACCATTTCGGTCGAGAAGGAGTCTTGAGATGAAGAACCAGCCCGAACGGCACGAGGTCTTCGTCGGCCCGAGCATCGATCTCGCCAGCCTGGGCGTTCCCGGCCTGGCTTATATCAAGCGTGTCGAGGAGGAGAACGGCGTCGCCTGGGCCATCCACGGGGCCGAAGGCACCCGCATCGGCCTCGCCCCCAGCCGCGAGCTGGCCTTCGCCGCCGTCATCCAGCACGAACTCGAACCGGTCAGCGTGCACTGATCATCGCCTGTCTCCCCCCTCCCCCGCATGCGGGGGAGGGCAGGGTGGGGGCCTGCATCACAACTTCTTGCCGTACCCCCGGGGCGTGAAGGCCCAGCGGCGGCCGCCGGCTTCCACCAGGCGGGTCTCGCTGTTGCCCACCACCACCATGGTCAGCATGTCGACGCGGTCGGGGTCGAGGTCGCCCAGGCGGATGAATTCCACCGTTTCGCCGTCGCGGCCGAGCTGGCGGGCCAGCACCACCGGCGTGTCGGCCGATCGTCCGGTGAGCAGGATGTCGCGGGCGCGCGGCAACTGGTCGCGGCGGCGCTGCGACACCGGATTGTAGAAGCACACTACGAAGTCGCCGGCCGCCGCCGCCTTCAGCCGGGCCTCGATGCTTTCCCAGGGGGTCAGCAGGTCGGACAGCGAGATGGTGCAGAAATCGTGGTTGACCGGGGCGCCGGCCCGCGCCGCCGCCGCCTGCAGCGCCGAGACGCCGGGCACCACCCGCAGATCCAGGCGCTTCCAGTCGGGGCGGCCGTCGCCCTCGCGGTCCAGCAGCTCGAAGACCAGGGTGGCGAGGGCATAGATGCCGGGGTCGCCCGAGCATACCAGCGACACCGTCAGTCCCTGGGCGGCGAGGTCCAGCGCCATGCGGGCGCGGTCGGCCTCGGCGCCGAGGCCGCTTTCGTGGCGGTGCTTGCCGGCGGCATCGTCTCCCAGCAGGTCGAGATAGAGGCCGTAGCCCACCAGGTCGCTCGACGCCGCCACCGCCGCCGAGGCCTCGGGCGTGCGCCATTCCGCCGAGCCGGGGCCGATGCCGACGATGAAGAGGGTGCCGCGCGGCTGTCCGGTCTCGTCGGTATCGATGTCACGCGGCGCGCGGGCAATGGCCACGGTGGCGCGCCTGCCCTTGACCTTGGGGACGATCAGGCTGCCGCCGAATCCCGCCGCCGCCAGCGCCGCGCCCTCGGCGACGCCATGGCAGCCGGTCTCCTGGAATACCACCTCGGACGGGTTGAGCAGGCGGCCCGCCTCGGCTTCCAGCTCGGAGGCGGGGAAGAAGCGGGCGGGAACCCCCAGCTCGGCGGCCAGGGCGTGCACCGCCGGCTCGTCGGCCTTGAGGTCGAGGCTGACGACGCAGGCGATGGCGGCGGGTGACAGCGCCTCGGCCGCCAGGACCTCGCGCACCAGGGCGGAAAGCTCCTCGGGCGGCGTGCCGCGCTCGCAGCCGACCCCCAGCGCCAGCACCGGCGGGTGCAGCACCAGCTCGTCGTCGTCGGGAGTCACGGCGCGGTCGGTGATACGCACCGCCAATTCGGCGTCCTTGGCAAAGGCAATGCCGTCGAGCCAGCCGGCCGTGCCGGCCTCGATCTCCAGCCGCACCGCTTCGCCGGCCAGCAGGGCCGCCGTCACCGGCTTGACCGCCGTGGCATTGGCGACGCGCCAGCCGGCCGGCGGGTCGTCGAGCGCCACGCCCAGCGCCAGCTCGCCCGCCGTGGTCAAGGCCGGTTGCACCCCCAGGCTGTCGCCGATGGCCTTGGCGAGATGGTTGCCGCCGCGATGCCCGCCCAGCAGCGGCACCACCGAGGAGCCGTCCACCGCCACCGCCAGCACCGGCGGCTCGGCGTGCTTGTCGGTGAGCAGCGGCCCCAGGGCGCGGATCAGGATGCCGGCGGCGCAGACGCCGATGATGGGTACGCCGGAGACGAACAGCATCCGCAGATGGGCCAGCGTGTCGGTGAAGGGCGAATCGCTGTCGGCGATGCGGGGCGCCAGGCCATGGATGCCGGCGCCGGGCAGGGCGGCCGCAAGTTTGCGCGCCGTCGCCAGCCCGGCCGGGCTGACCACCACGATGGCGGCGCCGCAAGTCTCTGCGTTCATAGTTTGCCTTTCCCATGCACCAGAACCAGCGAGAAATAGCCCGCCGCGCCGGCTTCGGCCAACGGCAGCATGCGCTGGTCGGAGAAGCCGACCCGCTCCACCAGGGTGGCGTTGCGCCCCAGGCGGCCGAGCACGCGGCGAAGCTTGTCGAGATGCGGCCCCGCCTTCATCACCACCGCCCGGTCGGCCACCTCCAGCAGCCGTTCGAGATCGGCCTCGGACTTGGTGGCGGGAATCAGCGCCACCGCCTCGTCCCAGGCGGCCAGCGGCAGCTGCGCGGCGGCGGCGGCGGCCAAGGGCGAGGCGACGCCCGGCACCACCTCGATGGCGAAACGGCCGGACAGCCGCTGCAGCAGGTAGATGAACGAGCCGAACAGCAGCGGGTCGCCCTCGCACAGCACGGCGACGTCGCGCCCGGCCTCCAGATGGCCGGCGATCGCGGCGGCGCCTTGGTCATAGGCCTCGTCGGCCCCGGCGCGGTCGGCGGTGAAGCCCATGCGGATGGCGATCTCGATCTTGCCGGCCGGGATGAACGGCCCCGCGATGGTGCGCGCCATGCCGTCTCCCCGCAGGGGCGCGGGATAGGCCACCACCGGCACCCGCTCCAGCAGGCGCGCCGCCTTGACGGTGAGCAGCTCGGCCTCGCCGGGGCCGACGCCGATGCCGTAGAGTGTGGTCATGGCTTTATCCCCAGATACTGCGTCACCGGCATGGCCGGGTGCCAGCTGTGGAAACCGCCCACCGGCTTGAGGCGCGACACCGCCAGGCGGGTCATGCCGCCGCCGTGAAGGGTATGGAAGGCGAACAGGGCGGCCTCGCCCTCGGCGGTCACCGCGTTGGCCACCAGTCGACCGCCGGGCCTGAGGGCCGTCCAGCAATGCTCCAGCACGCCGGGCCGCGACAGGCCGCCGCCGAGGAAGATGGCGTCGGGAGAAAGGGCGTCGGGCTCGGACTCGGGCAGCCCACCCGGGGCGGTGGCGCGGCGGATGTCGAGGCCGGGCACCCCCAGGGCGGCGGCATTGCGGGCGATGAGGTCGCAGCGGTCGGGCCGCGGTTCGAGGGCGATGGCGCGCCCGCCGGCCCGCATCCACTCGATGGCCACCGTGCCGCAGCCGGCGCCCACGTCCCACAGCAGTTCGCCGGGCAAGGGGGCCAGGGCCGACAGGGTGACGGCGCGGATCTCGCGCTTGGTCATCTGGCCGTCGTTGATAAAGGCCTCATCGGGCAGGCCGCCCAGGGTGGACAGCGGCCGGGTGCCGGGGGCGGCGACGCACTCCACCGCCACCAGATTGAGATCGGCGCAGGACTCCTGCCACTGGTCGGCGACGGCGCGGCGGATGTGCTCGCGGGGACCGCCGAGATGCTCCAGCACGGTCAGGAGGCTGGCACCCCAGCCGAGGCGGCGCAGCAGGTCGGCCACCCCTTCGGGGGTGCGGCCATCCTCGGACAACACCAGCAGTCGCCGGCCGGGCACCAGATGCAGCGCCAGCGCCTCCACCGGCCGCCCGTGGGCGGTGAGGCACAGGCAGTCCTGCAACGGCCAAGTCAGCCGCGCCGCCGCCAGCGAAAAGGCGCCGGGATGCGGCAGCACCGTCATCGCGGCCGGCGTGAACCAGCGTGCGAGCGTGACACCGACGCCGAACCACATGGGGTCGCCGCTGGCCAGCACCACGACGCGGCGGCCCTCATGGGCGGCCAGCAGGTCGCGATTGGCGGCGAAGGGCGACAGCCATTCCAGCCGCTGGGCGGCCGAGGCCGGCACCATGTCGAGATGCCGGGCGCCGCCGACCAGCACCTCGGCGGCATCGATCAGGGCACGGGCGACGGCGGACAGGCCGTCCGGCCCATCCTCGCCGATACCGATGACGGTGAGCCAGGGCGTTGTCATCACTCCAACCCTCCCGCCAGGGCGTTGACCGCCGCCGCCGCCATGGCGCTGCCGCCACGCCGGCCGCGCAGGGTGACGAAGGGCAGGCCGGACTCCGCCAGCGCCTGCTTGGACTCGGCGGCGCCGACGAATCCCACCGGGAAGCCGAGGATCAGGGCGGGGCGCGGCCAGCCCTCCGCCATCAGCTCCAGCAGGCGGAACAGGGCGGTGGGGGCGTTGCCGATGGCCACCACAGAGCCGGCGATGCGGTCGCGCCACAGCTCGACCGCGGCGGCGGAGCGGGTGGTGCCTGCATACGCAGTCACCGCATTGAGGGTACAGATCACCGGATTTCCCGCCAGCTTGCGCCGGATGATGCCATGCGCCACCATCTCGGCGTCCACCAGAATGGGAGCCGCGGACGCGAGGGCGGTGCGACCGGCTTCGCCGGCACCAGTGCTCCATGCCATGTCCGAAACGATATCGGGCATGCCGCAGGCATGCACCACCCGGATCACCAGATCACGCAGCTCCTCGGGCACGCCGTCCAGCGCCGCTTCGGCGCGGATGGCGGCGAAGGAGGCGCGGTAGATGGCCGCCGGTTCCTTCTCCCACTCCATGGCGGCGGCCTCAGTCGTGGTGGTGGTGGTGGCCGTGGTGATGGTGATCGTGATCGTGGTGATCATGGTCGCCGTCGGTGCCGATCCCGCTGACATGATGGTGGTGGCCGGCCTGCACCGCACCCCGGTCGGCCTCGTAGCCCACCACCTGCTCGCGGTACTTGCACAGCTGGCAGTTCATCCTGGCCTCGCCGTGCAGTATCTCCGCCACCCGCTCCAGGAAGCTGTCGATGACCAGCGGGTGGTCGCGCAGGTAGGGGGCGCTGAGGATTTCCACCTCGGGGTGGCGGGCGGCGGCCTCGTCGGCCCACTGGTAGATGCGCTTGACCAGCACGCCGGTGAACAGGAAATAGGGGAACACCACGATGCGGCGGAAGCCCAGCTTGACCACCCGCTCCAGCGCCTCGTCCACCAGCGGAGTGGCGACGCCCGAGAAAGCGACCTCGGCCCAGCCGAAGCCCATGCCTTCCCACAGCATGCGCGCCACCTTGGCGACGTTGGAATTGGCGTCGGGGTCATTGGTGCCGCGCCCCACCACCAGCAGCAGGGTGTCCTTGCGGGCGACACCGGGCTTGCCCGTGGCCTCGCCTTCCTCGATGCGCTGGGTGGCGGCCGTGAGCAGCTTGGGGTCGATGGCCAGTTCGCGGCCATAGCGGATGTCGAGGCCGGGATGGGCGGCGGCGAAGGAGTTGATCTCCCACGGCAGGTCGTTCTTGACGTGACCGGCGGCGAACAGCATCCCCGGCACCGCCAGGATGCGCGACACGCCCTTGGCCATCAGCGCCTCCAGCCCGTCCTTGATCACCGGGCGGGCGAATTCGAGATAGCCGCTTTCCACGTGGTAGTCGGGCAGCCGCGCCTTCATGTGGCCGGCCAGCAGGTCGAATTCGGCGACGGCTTCGACATCGCGGCTGCCATGGCCGCAAATCATCACCCCAACCTTGTCTGTCATGCGCCTGGTCCTTGCCTGCGAGCGGTTGCTTCCGGCTGGTCCATGCCTCCGGCCGGTGACGAAGGCGGCGACTATAGGCGCGCGGATGGCGAAAGCGCAACCGGCAGGCCGTCATAGCGGCGGCGGCGGCCAAGCGAGCGGATGCTCGCGCCCGGCCGTGGGCACCTAAAAAAAGCTGTATGGGTCCATGTCCACCTGCACCCGTACGCCGTTTGGGACCTTGAGCCGGGTCAGCCAGGCCTTGACCAGCGCCTGAAGGTTGACGCTCCGCGTCGCCTTGACCAGGAAGCGGCGGCGGTGGCGGCCGCGCAGCAGGGCCAGCGGTGCCGGGGCGGGTCCCAGCACCGAGACATCGCCGTCGCGCGGTGCCGCCTTCGCGACGTCGCGGCAGAAGGCGTCCAGTATGGCGGCCTCGGGGCCGGAGACGATCAGCGCCGCCAGCCGGCCGAACGGCGGCATGCCGGCGTCGCGCCGCGCCTCGGCCTCGCGGGCGATGAAGTCGTCGCGGTCGCCCGAGGTCAGGGCCAGCATCACCGGATGGGCCGGCTGGAAGGTCTGCAGGAACACCCGCCCCGGCCGCTCGGCCCGACCGGCGCGACCCGAGACCTGCGACAGCATCTGATGGGTGCGCTCGGCGGCGCGCAGATCGCCGCCCTCCAGCCCGAGATCGGCATCCACCACCCCCACCAAGGTCAGCCAGGGGAAATGGTAGCCCTTGGCGACGATCTGGGTGCCGACCAGCAGGTCGATCTCGCGTTCTGTGACGCGGCGGACCAGCTCGGCGGTGGCCTCGGGGCCGGCCAGGGTGTCCGAGGCCATCACCTCGATGCGGGCCTCGGGGAAGCGGTGCGCCGCCTCTTCCGCCACCCGCTCGACGCCGGGACCGCAGGCGGCGAAGCTGGCCTCGGCCTCGCATTCGGGACAGAGCCGGGGGGGCCGGATGAAGTAGCCGCAGTGGTGGCAGACCAGCCGCCCGGCGGCGCGATGCTCCACCAGCCAGGCGGTGCAGTGCGGGCACTGGAAGCGGTAACCGCAGCCCCGGCACAGGGTCAGCGGCGCATAGCCACGCCGGTTGAGGTAGAGCATCGCCTGTTCGCCGGCCGCCAGGGTTTCCTCGATGGCGGTGACCAGCGGCGGCGACAGCCAGAAATTGCGCGGCGGCGGGGTGCGGCGCATGTCGACCACGGCGATGGCGGGCATGGTCGCGCCGGCGTGGCGGTCGGGCAGGTGCAGCCGGGTGTAGCGGCCGGCCTGGACATTGGCCAGGGTCTCCAGCGCCGGCGTCGCCGAGGCCAGCACGACGGGAAAGGCGCCCAGGCGCGCCCGCACCACCGCCATGTCGCGGGCGTGGTAGGTGACGCCCTCCTCCTGCTTGAAGGCGCTTTCGTGCTCCTCGTCGACGATGATCAGGCCGAGCTTGAGAAACGGCAGGAACAGGGCCGAGCGGGCGCCCACCACCACCCGGGCCTCGCCCGAGGCCACCGCCCGCCAGGTCTCGCGCCGGGCGGCGTCGCCCAATTCGGAATGCCACTCGGCCGGCGCCACCCCGAAGCGGGCGGCGAACCGTCCCAGCCACTGCGCCGACAGGGCGATTTCGGGCAGCAGCACCAGCACCTGCCGCCCCTTGGCCAGGGCGGCGGCCACCGCCGCGAAATAGACCTCGGTCTTGCCCGAGCCGGTGACGCCGTCGATCAGAAGCACGGAAAAGCCGCCGTCCAGTGCCGCCACCGCCGCCGCCGCCGCTACCTCCTGGTCGGGCGACAGCACCGCCCCGGGCCGCGCCCAATCGGGGGTGGCGAAGGTGGCGGGCGGCGCCATCCCGACCGCTTCCAGCGCGCCGGCCTCCAACAGCCCCTTGACCACCGACGGTCCCACCCCGGCGGCGCGCGCCAGATCGGCCATGATCATGGCGGGCTGGCCGGCGGCGGTGTCGAGCACCCGGCGGCGGGCGGGGGTCATCTTGAGGCCGGGCGGCGGCGCGGCGAGACGGCAGGCGGCCAGCGGCTTGGGCGGCTCCAGCGCCGAGGGCACGCTCATGGCCATCTTCAGCACCGCCCCGGCCGGTGCCAGGGTGTAGGAGGCGACCCAGTCCACCAGCTTGCGCAACGGCTCGGGCAGCGGCGAGGCCGGCAGGCGGCGCGTCACCGGCTTGATCCTGGCGGTATCGACCGTGCCGGCCCCCTCGCCCCACACCACGCCGATCACCTCGCGCCCGCCCAGCGGCACCGCAACGAAATCGCCTTCCCCCAGCGGTTCGGCGCCGACGTGATAGTCGTAGGCGCCGGCCAGGGGAAGCGGCAGCAGCACCGCGATGCGGCTGCCCGATGGGAAAATACGGTGGGGGGAGTTGGCGGATGCGAAAACCATGGGCTAAACTCTAGCGGCACCGATCGAGCTTCACTAGAGAAGGGTTTTCCAATTCATGGCACGCAAGCGCGATGACGCCGTTCTGGCCGCCGTCCTGCCCGATGAACGGCAGGTGGCCGCGTATCTGCGCGCCCATCCCGATTTCCTGGTCCGCAATCCCGACCTGCTGCTGGCGCTGTCGCCGCCGTCGCGCTGGAACGCCGACGACGGCGTCACCGACATGCAGGTGTTCATGATCGAGCGCCTGCACGACGAGCTGGAGACCGTGCGCGGTGCCGCCGAGCATCTGATCCACACCAGCCGCAGCAACATGTCGACCCAGAACCAGACCCACCGGGCGGTGCTGACCATCCTGTCGGCCGACGGTATCCCGGCCCTGGCGCAGGCGGTGGCCGACGACCTGCCGGCGCTGCTCGACGTCGACGTCGCCACCCTGTGCTTCGAGCCGCCGCAACGGCCGGTGCCGGAACTGGTGGCGCCCGGTATCCTCACCATCCCCGAGGGGGCGATGGTGCGCCTGATGGGGGGGCGCGACCGCGATTGCGCCCTCAACGAGGAGATGCCGGGCGAGCCCATGCTGTTCGGCGACGGCGCCGGGCTGGTGCGCTCCTCGGCCATCGTCCGCCTGTCGCCCGGCGGCCGCAGCCCCGACGGCGTGATGGCCATCGGCTCGCGCCACGGCCGCACCTTCCACGCCGGCCAGGCCACCGAACTGGTCACCTTCCTCGCCCGCGTGGTGGAAACCTGCGTCCGGCGGTGGGTGGGGTAAACCGGTCGGGTGATTGTCTGACGGGGTGGAAATCGCTATCATTTTCGATGGCAACGGAGGGTGAGATGGGATCGGTGACCATTCGCAATCTCGATGACGACATCATTGACAGTTTCCGTACCAAGGCGGAACTGAATGGTCGTTCGTTGGAGGCCGAGCTTCGCGCCGCGTTGGCGGATAGCGCTCCGTTGACCCCGGCCCAAAAGGTGGCGCTGGCGGACAGGATTCGCTCCATGTCACCTTATCGGCACGAGGACAGTACCCATCTCATCCGTGAGGATCGGGATAGTCGTTGATGCTGGTCATCGACGCCAGCGTTGCTCTCAAATGGGTATTCGACGAAGAGGGATGGGAAAAGGCCCGGGCGATTCTCGGCCGTTCCATGACCATGGCACCGACGCTGGTGCTGGCGGAAATCGGTAATGCCGCTTGGCGTATGACGCAGCAGGGCAAGATTCCGCCGTTGCAGGCGGAGGAGGCCATTGCGGTTTTGCCCCGGTTCTTTCACAGCCTGGTGCCCATCGACCGACTGTACGGCGCCGCGTTCGAGGCCGCGCGGACTCTCGGGCATCCCATCTACGATTGTTTCTATCTGGCGCTGGCCAAGGCCAATGGCACCTCTGTCATCACCGCTGACCGCCGGTTGGCCGAGCGGGTGCGGGGAACCGCCTGGGATGTGGTCGAACTGCTCTGATGCCGCCTCTCCCCATCCATTTCGCCTGCGCTCCCGACCTTGCCACCGCGGTGGGGTCGTGGCGGCAGTGGCTGGCGGGGGAGAAACGCGCCTCGGCCCATACCCTGGACGGCTATGGCCGCGACCTCGCCGCCTTCCTCGGCTTCCTGGTGGATCATCAGGGCGGCGAGCCCGGGCTGGCGGCGCTGGCCGAGCTGGTGCCGGGCGATTTCCGCGCCTTCCTCGCCTTCCGTTCCAATGGCGGGCTGGCGCGCTCGTCCATGGCGCGCACCATGTCGACCCTGCGCGGCTTCTTCAAATTCCTCGACCGCAACGCCTTGGTGCACAATCCGGCCATCCTGGCGGTGAAGTCGCCGCGGCCGCCGCGCTCGCTGCCCAAGCCGCTGGCCGCCGACGAGGCGCTTGAGGCACTGGCCACCGCCGGCGAGCTGCATGACGAGCCCTGGCTGGCGGCGCGCGACGTCGCCCTGTTCACCCTGCTCTACGGCTGCGGCCTGCGTCTGGGCGAGGCATTGGAGCTGGCCCGGCGCGATGCGCCGCGCGGCGACACCATGGTCATCACCGGCAAGGGCCGCAAGCAGCGGCTGGTGCCGGTGCTGCCGGTGGTGCGGGAGGCGCTGGCCGAGTACCTGCGTCAGTGCCCCTATCCCCCCGACGCCACGGCGCCGTTGTTCGTGGGGGCGCGTGGCGGCCGGCTCAACCCCGGCGTGGTGCAGCGGCAGATGCGGCGGCTGCGCATGCTGCTGGGCCTGCCCGAATCGGCGACGCCGCACGCGCTGCGGCACAGCTTCGCCACCCACCTGCTGGCTGGCGGCGGCGACCTGCGCACCATCCAGGAGTTGCTGGGCCATTCGTCGCTCAGCACCACCCAGCGCTACACCGAGGTCGATGCCGCCCGGCTCACCGCCATCTATTCCGAGGCGCATCCCCGGGCCAAGGCATGATGACCACCGCCATTCTCGACCTCGCCGACGAAGCCGCCACCATCCGCCTGGGCCAAGGGCTGGCCGGGCTGGCGCGGCCGGGCGATGTGGTGGCGCTGGGCGGCACGCTGGGCGTCGGCAAGACCACCCTGGCGCGGGCCTTCATCCGCGCCTTGACCACGCCGGACGAGGAAGTGCCCAGCCCCACCTTTACCCTGGTGCAGACCTACGACACCGATGCCGGAGTGGTGTGGCATTTCGATCTCTACCGCATCGAGCGGCCCGGCGATGCCTTCGAGCTCGGCCTCGACGACGCCCTGGCCGACGGCATCACCCTGATCGAATGGCCGGAACGGCTGGGGCCGCTGCTGCCGCGCCGCCGGCTCGACGTGGTGCTGGAGGCTGGCGCGGGTTCGGGACGCCGGGCGAGGTTGACCGGATGGGAGGAAGACCGGCTGGCGGCTCTTTCTCGTCACCACCATCAGGGTGGGGGACCATGCTAGTCTCCCGCCGCCAAAGCAGTCGTTTCGACGGAGCATGTGAATGTACGAGCGCCGGGCGCTGATCCAATCCTTCCTTTTCCGTGCCGGATGGGGCGCGGCGCAATGCTCGCGGCTGGCCGGCGACGCCAGTTTCCGCCACTACGACCGGGTGGTGGACGGCACCCGTCGCGCCGTGCTGATGGACGCCCCGCCGCCGCGCGAGGACGTGCGCCCCTTCGTGCGCATCGCCCGCCACCTCCACGCCCTCGGCTTCAGCGCGCCCGAGCTGCTGGCGGTGGACGAGGACAACGGCCTGCTGCTGCTGGAAGATCTCGGCGACGACACCTATACCCGCCTGCTGGCGAACGGCGCGGACGAGGAGGCACTTTATGCCCTGGCCACCGATGCGCTGGCCGAGTTGCACTGCCGGCCCGACGCCATTCCCGCCGGCCTGCCGCCCTATGACGACGAGCGCCTGCTGACCGAGGCCGGCCTGCTGACCGACTGGTACATGCCGGCGGTGCTCGGCCGCCCCACCGATGCCGCCGTCCGCGCCGAGTACGTCGCCCTGTGGCGCGAGGTTTTCCCGGTGGCCCGTGTCGTGCCCGACACCCTGGTGCTGCGCGATTTCCACGTCGACAACCTGCTGTTGCTGAAGCGGAATGGTCTGGCGGCCTGCGGCCTGCTGGACTTTCAGGACGCGGTGGCGGGGCCGCTGACCTACGATCCCATGTCGCTGCTGGAGGACGCCCGCCGCGACATCGCCCCCCTGCTGGTCGAGCGCATGAAGCAACGCTACCTCGCCCGCCTGGCGCTCAACCACCCGCCCATCAACCGTATGGTGTTCGAGGCCTCGTGGGCGGTGCTGGCGGCACAGCGCCACGCCAAGGTGATCGGCATCTTCACCCGCCTGTGCAAGCGCGACGGCAAGCCGATCTATCTCGAACACATCCCCCGCGTCTGGCGGCTGCTGGAGGCGGCGGTGGAGCATCCGGCGCTGGCCGGCCTGCGCGGCTGGCTCGATCGCCACATTCCCCGCCACCGGCGGACGGTGCCGTCGCCATGACCATCTCCCACGCCATGGTGCTGGCCGCCGGCCTTGGCCTGCGCATGCGGCCCATCACCCTGACCACCCCCAAGCCCATGGTGGCGGTGGTGGGGCGGACCATGCTCGACCGGGCGCTCGACCATCTGGCCGAGGCCGGCGTCTCCGACATCGTCGTCAACACTCACTGGCTGGCCGAGCGCATCCGCGCCCATCTCGCTGTCCGGCCGGGGGTGACCCTGTCGCACGAGGACGAGCTGCTGGAGACCGGCGGCGGTGTCGCCCAGGCGCTGCCGTTGCTGGGGGCGGAGGCGTTCTATGTCGTCAACAGCGACATCATCTGGACCAACGGCGGCACCCCGGCGCTGCGGCGGCTGGCGGATGTTTGGGACGACGGCCGCATGGATGCCCTATTGTTGCTGCAACCGACGGCGGGGGCGGTGGGCTATGAGGGGCCGGGCGACTTCTTCCTCGATCCCACCGGCGTGCCAAGGCGGCGCAGCGGCCGCGAGGTGGCGCCGACCCTGTTCTCGGGGGTGCAGATTCTCCACCCGCGATTGTTCGAGGGCGCGCCATCGGGTAGGTTCTCGCTGAACGTGCTGTACGATCGGGCGCTGGAGGCCGGCCGCCTGTTCGCCATCGTCCACGACGGCCGCTGGTTCCACGTCGGCACCCCGGAGGCGCTACCCGAGGTGGAGGCGCGGTTGCGGGAAGAAGAATAGCCTGATGGGCGCCATTCAAAAACACTCCCACCGGTACGAATGCGCGCCCCCTGTTGACCGTCACCCCCGCGAAAGCGGGGGTCCATGGCGGGGCGGATGTCGAGGTCGACCGCAAGGCATCCGGTCGGTGGACGCATGGATTCCCGCTTTCGCGGGAATGACGGCCATAAGCGGAATATCTGGCGGGACCGTCCACTCATGACCATCCGCACCATTCCCCCCGGCCTGTCGTTCGTCGATACCCTGGCGGCCGGTCTGCTGGCCGAGGCGGCGGGCGATCCGCTGGTGCTGGCGGGGATGGAGGTGCTGCTGCCGACCCGGCGGGCCTGCCGATCCTTGCGCGATGCCTTCCTGCGCGCCTCGGGGGGGGCGCCGTTGCTGCTGCCGGTGATGCGGCCGCTGGGCGACCTCGACGAGGAGGAGCTGGAGCTCGGCGCCGACGACCCGCTCGACCTGTCACCCGCCATGCCGGCGCTGGACCGCCTGCTGGTGCTGACCCGGCTGGTGATGGCCATGGGAGCCGAGCGCGGCGGCCGGCCGCCGGCCCCCGATCAGGCGGCCCGGCTGGCCGGCGAGTTGGGCCGGCTGCTCGACGCGGTGCAGGCCGAGGGGCTGGACTTCTCCGGCCTGCAGCGGCTGGTGCCCGACGACTTCGCCGCCCACTGGCAGGTGACGCTGGAGTTCCTCAAGATCCTCACCATTGCCTGGCCGGCCATCCTGGCCGAGCGCGGCGCGCTGGACGCCGAACAGCGGCAGACCCTGATCATCGCCGCTCGCACCGAGCAGTGGCGCCGTCATCCCCCCGCCCATCGGGTGGTGGCGGCGGGCTCGACCGGCTCGCGCCCGGCGGTGGCCGAGCTGCTGGGGGCGGTGGCGGCGCTGCCCACCGGACTGGTGGTGCTGCCGGGGCTCGATACCGCCATGGACGAAGCGTCGTGGCACGCCCTCGACCCGGCCCATCCGCAATACGGAATGAAAAAACTGCTGGAGCGGTTGCGGGTCGAGCGTGCCGCCGTCGGGTCATATTCAACCGAGGCCGCCCCGCGTGCCGCCCGCCTCGCCTTGGTGGCCGAGGCGCTGCGTCCCGCCGCCACCTGCGAGGCGTGGCGCGACCTGCCGCGCCTGCCGCCCGAGTTGCTCGACGGCGTGGTGCGGCTCGACGCCCCCGGCCCGCGCGAGGAGGCCGGCGCCATCGCCCTGATGCTGCGCGAGGCCTTGCAGACCGAGGGCCGCACCGCCGCCCTGATCACCCCCGATCGCGGCCTCGCCCGCCGGGTGGCGGCCGAGCTGCAACGCTGGGACATCGCCATCGACGATTCCGCCGGCCGGCCGCTCGACACCACCGAGCCCGGCGTGTTCCTGCGCCTCGCTTGCGCCATGGTGGCCGAGGACTTCGCCCCCCACGCCACGCTGGCCTGCCTCAAGCATCCCCTGGCGGCGGGCGGGCGCGACGTCGGCGCCTTCCGCGCCCTGGTGCGCCGGCTGGAGCGCGAGGTGCTGCGCGGCCCCCGTCCGGCGCCGGGCATGGCGGGACTGATCGCCGCCGCGAAAGGCCGGCTGGGGCGCTGGCTCGACGAGCTGGAGGCCATGGCCGCCCCCTTCGCCGCCGCCATGGCCGCCGATGTGGTGGCGCCCACCGAGTTGGTTCGCCTGCATATGGAGTTCGCCGAGACGCTGGCCGCCGACGACCGCCTGCCCGGTCCGGCCCGGTTGTGGCGCGGCGAGGCCGGCGAGGCGCTGGCCCGCTTCGCCGCCGAACTGGCCCAGGCCGCCGCCACCCTGCCGTCGTTGCCGCCGGCCTGCTGGCCGGCCCTGTTCGACGAATTGTTGGCCGGCCGGGTGGTGCGCTCGGCCTGGGATCGCCATCCCCGCCTGTTCATCTGGGGTCCGCTGGAGGCCCGGTTGCAGCACGCCGACCTGATGGTGCTGGGAGGCCTCAACGAAGGCACCTGGCCGCCGCAGGCCAGCGCCGATCCGTGGATGAGCCGGCCCATGCGCCAGGCGTTCGGCCTGCCGCCCCACGAGCGCCGCATCGGCCTGTCGGCGCATGATTTCGTCCAGGCGCTGGGGGCGCCCCGGGTGGTGCTGACCCGCTCGGCCCGTATGGAGGGCACGCCGACGGTGCCGTCGCGCTGGCTGCTGCGGCTGGAGGCGGTGATGCAGGCCACCGGGCTGACCTTCCGCGAGGACGCCGGCCAGTGGCTGGAGTGGCACGGCCTGCTCGATCGTCCCGAGCGTGTCGCCCCGCCGGCCCGCCCGGCACCGCGCCCGCCGCTGGAGGCGCGGCCGCGCCGGCTGTCGGTCACCGAGATCGAGACCTGGATGCGTGACCCCTACGGCATCTACGCCCGGCACATCCTGGGCCTGCGGGCCCTCGACCCCATCGACGCCGACCCCGGCGCCGCCGATTACGGCAGCATGGTGCATGACGCCCTGGAACGCTTCCTCAAGCAGTATCCCGGCCCGCTGCCCCCGGATGCCGAGGCGCGGTTGTTGGCCATCGGCCGCGAGGTGTTCGAGGCGGCGGTGGCCTCGCCGGCGGTGTGGGCCTTCTGGTGGCCGCGCTTCGTTTCGGTGGCCCGCTGGGTGACGGCGGTGGAGGCCGAGCGCCGTCCCCGCCTCGCCGCCGTCCATGCCGAGGTCAAGGGCGCGCTGGAGATCCAGGCGCCCGGCGGCCCCTTCACCCTGGTGGCCAAGGCCGACCGCATCGATGTGCTGCGCGACGGCGGCCTTGCGGTGGTGGATTACAAGACCGGCCAGCCGCCTTCGGCCAAGGAGGTGGCGGCCGGCTACGCGCCGCAGCTCCCGCTCGAAGCGGTGATGGCCCGCCACGGCGCCTTTCCCGGTATCGCGGCCGGTGAGCCGGTCGAGCTGTCGTACTGGCGGCTGAAGGGTGGCGTCGAGGGCGGCGAGGAAAAGAGCGCCGGCGACGATCCCCGCCGGTTGGCCGACGAGGCGCTGGAGGGTCTGCACGGCTTGATCGCCGCCTTCGACGATCCCGCCACCCCCTACGAGGCGCGGCCCCATCCCGAGCGGGCGCCGAAATACTCCGACTACCTCCACCTCGCCCGCGTCCGGGAATGGGCCACGGCGGGGGAAGAGGGCGAGGAGTGATACCCGTTTCAGGAATTTCTGATTCCTGAAACGGGTATCCAGCGCCCATTGAGGGCGCGGCCAAGGGCGCGGATGCGCCCGCCCGGCGAGGGCCTGAAAATTCCGACCACGGGTCAGAATTTTCTGCAAATGGTATGAGGCGGCGGACGCTCTGAGCGGGTGTTTTCAGGGACTCGCCTGAGGCGGGAGCTTGGGGATGGCGAACAGGAAGGTGCTACCTTCATGGAGGGTGGATTCAATCCAAATGCGTCCACCGTGGTTTTCAATGATCTTCTTGCAGACGGCAAGCCCGATACCGGTCCCTTCGAATTGATCCCGAGGCACCAGCCTCTGGAACAGGCCGAAGACCTGCTCGAAATATTCCGGCTCGATGCCGATGCCGTTATCCTTGACCCAGACCCACCACTCCCCGCCATCGTCGCGCCAGCCGATGGACACGTGGATCGGCCGATCGGCCACGCGATACTTGATGGCGTTTCCGACCAGGTTCTGGAACAGCCGGACCAATTCGATGTCATCGCCCATGACGGTGGGCAGCCCCTCGGCCACGGTGATGTCCGCGCCGGCCTCCTGGCTCGTCACCCGCAGATTATCCAGACTTTCAGCGACGATATGGCCCAGCGCCAGCGGGACGAAGGGCGTCTGGCCGCGTGTGATGCGGGCATAGTCGAGCAGGCCGAGGATCAGCGCATCCATTCGCTTCGCCCCGTCGACGGCAAATCCGATGAACGCTTTCATGTCGTCGTCGATGTCGGGTCCCAGTTTCCGCGACACCAAGGTGAGGTATGACGTCACCATGCGCAGCGGCTCGCGCAGGTCATGGGAGGCGACATAGGCGAACTGCTTCAGATCGGCGTTGGCGGCGGCCAATTCCTCGGTTCGTTCCGCCACCCGCTGATCGAGACGGTCCCGGGACTCCCGCAACTCGACTTCAACCGCGTTACGCTCGTGGATTTCCTGAACCAGTTCGCATGTCCGCTCGATCACGACCAGCTCCAGGCCGTCGCGCGACGCTTCCAACTGAGCCTGGAGCGAGGCCTTGTCGGCATCCAACTGCTTCAGCAATTTGCCGGTCACCACCGTTATGACGATCAGCAACACGATCGTCAGGGTGGCGTGCAGGGCATTCTCCGCTTGAACGCCGTAACGCGGAATGAACCGGGCGATGCCGGATGCCCATTCAAGGCCCAGCGGCAGGATCAGGGCGGCGGGAATCATTCGACGGGCCAGAATGCCCGCCGAACCGCCATCCGTCAGAAGGCGGACGGCCGCATGATGGGGCCGGGCGACCGCGATGGCGAAAAACAACAGGCAGAACAGAATGGCCGTGTTGAGGGCGATGCCGGTCAGGTTCGGCAGCAGGTTGTAGAAGCCCTCGGCGCCGTAGACATATCCGATGACACCCAGCAGGGACAGTCCGCCCCCCAACAAAGCCAACGCTTCGGCCGCCCGTCGCCCACGCCCCGACCGACGGTCGAGCAGCAACAGGGCCATGCCGGTAATGAAAAAATTGAAAGCGGTGACGGGGGACATGCGGCCAGGATGGACCGTGCCCACTGCCCCCGGCGGCTCGGCGATGAGCGCCTGATCGATGCCGAGTTCGACGGACAGCAGGTATTCCACCAGCGTCAACAGCCCGAGAACGGCCGTCACAAGTGCGGGAATCCTGCCGGCCGAAGACGGCCGTCCGGTCGATCGCAGCAGATAGAGGGCGACGCCGCTCATGATAAAGCCGATCGCCGTGTTGATCTTCATGGCGACAAAGCCGGGAAGACCACTCTTCAAGGTCTCGACATCCAGCACCCAGCCGGCGATCACGCAGAGGCCGGTGGCAACAATCGCAATCAAGGCCGCCGTCGCCAGATGCGAGATCACTTGGGCGGCATGCGGCTGAGTCTTGGTCGTCGCGGCAGGCATTGACCGAATGTTCCCGCATCGGGGGGGGACGTTTGGGCTAGACCTACTAGAATGCGTTTCTCAACCTGTTCTGTCGAGCCGGGACTTATCCGTGGACGGCACCGGGGCGCCTCTCCCCGTCTATCACCCTTGACGGGATTGACCGCCGCCCCCTGGGCGGGCGACCATGGCCGTCATGAGCACCGCCGACCTCCCCGCCGACAACCGCCTGGCCCTGCGCCGGGTCATGCGCGCCGCCCGCAAGGCGGCGCTGGCCACCCTGCTCGACGGTGGCGGCGGGGCGCCCTATGTCTCGTTGGTCACCGTGGCGCTGGACCACGACCTGTCGCCCATCCTGCTGCTGTCGGGTCTGTCGGACCATACCCGCAATCTCGGCGGCGATGCCCGGCTGTCGTTGCTGTTCGATGGCACCGAGGGCCACGCCAACCCGCAGACCGGGCCGCGCGTCACCATCCAGGGCACCGCCCGGCCCGATCCCGATGCCCGGCTGGCGGCCCGTTTCCTCGCCCATCACCCGGCGGCGGCGCAATATGCCGGTTTCGGCGATTTCGCCTTCTGGCGGGTGGCGATCGAACGCGCCCATTTCGTCGGCGGCTTCGCCCGCGCGGTATGGTTCAAGGCGCCGCTGGGCCTGCCGACCGAGGCCGTCGTCGCCATGGCCGGGGCGGAGGACGCCATCCTCAGCCACATGAACGAGCACCATTTCGAGGCCGTCGACCGCATGGCGCACCGCCTGCTGGGGCTGGCCGGCACCGGCTGGCGCCTGGCCGGCATCGACCCCGACGGCTGCGATCTGGTGTTGAGCGAGTGTTTCGCCCGGCTGGCGTTCGATACGGTGGTGGATGGGCCAGAGGCGGCGCGGCGGATGCTCATGGACCTGGCGCACTGACCGGTCAGGCGGGCACCACCCGCCCACTATAGCAATTGCCCCACATCTCATTTCATGATTATGGTGCCAGTTCGGCTCGGAGCGACGGCCCGCGGCCCAATGAGCAGGGGGAACAATGACGAAGTTGCTCGGTGGAAGCACCATGAATGCCAATCTGCTGGCATGGATCGACGAAATGGTCCGTCTCTGCAAGCCGGACACCATCCATATCTGCGATGGGTCGCAGAAGGAATACGACTCGCTGTGCGAGATGATGGTGGCGGCCGGGACCATGATCCGGCTCAATCCCGCCAAGCGCGCCAACAGCTTCCTCTGCCGTTCCGACCCGCGCGACGTCGCTCGCGTCGAGGACCGCACCTTCATCTGTTCGGTGAACAAGAACGAGGCGGGCCCGACCAACAACTGGGTCGACCCGCGCGACATGAAGGCCACCCTCGGCAAGCTGTACGACGGCTGCATGAAGGGCCGCACCATGTATGTGGTGCCGTTCTCCATGGGCCCGCTGGGCTCCAACATCGCCCATATCGGCGTCCAGATCACCGACAGCGCCTATGCCGTCTGCAACATGCGCATCATGACCCGCATGGGTCAGGCGGTGCTCGACCTGCTGGGAACCGAGCGCGACTTCGTCCGCTGCCTGCACTCGGTGGGGCAGCCGCTGGCCGCCGGCCAGAAGGACGTGGTGTGGCCGTGCAACCCGGACAACATCACCATCGCCCATTTCCCCGAGGAGCGCTCGATCTGGTCGTTCGGTTCGGGCTACGGCGGCAACGCCCTCCTGGGCAAGAAGTGCTTCGCGCTGCGCATCGCCTCGACCATGGGTCGCGACGAGGGCTGGATGGCCGAGCACATGCTGATCGTCGGCGTCGAGAATCCCCAGGGTGAGAAGACCTATGTGGCGGCCGCCTTCCCCTCGGCCTGCGGCAAGACCAACTTCGCCATGCTGCAACCGCCCGCCGGCTTCGACGGCTGGAAGATCTGGACCGTCGGGGACGACATCGCCTGGATCAAGCCGGGCGCCGATGGCAAGTTCTACGCCATCAACCCCGAAGCCGGCTTCTTCGGCGTGGCGCCGGGCACCGGCTACCAGACCAACGCCAACGCCATGGCGGCCTGCGCCTCCAACTCGATCTTCACCAACGTCGCCCTGACCGATGACGGCGACGTGTGGTGGGAAGGCATCAGCGACGAGGTGCCGGGCCATCTGGTCGATTGGAAGGGCAACGACTGGACGCCGGCCTCCTCCACCCCGGCGGCCCATCCCAACGCCCGCTTCACCGCCCCGGTGGGCCAGTGCCCCTCGGTGGACCCCGATTGGGAGAACCCGGCCGGCGTGCCCATCTCGGCCTTCATCGTCGGCGGCCGCCTGTCCAAGAACGCGCCGCTGGTGGTGCAGGCCTTCAACTGGGCGCACGGCGTCTATCTCGGCGCCACCATGGGCTCGGAGGCCACCGCCGCCGCCGTCGGCCAGGCCGCCATCCGCCGCGATCCCTTCGCCATGCTGCCGTTCTGCGGCTACAACATGGCGGACTACTTCAATCACTGGCTCAACATGGGCCGCAAGGTCAACAACCCGCCGCCGATCTTCCGCGTCAACTGGTTCCGCAAGGGCGACGACGGCAAGTTCATGTGGCCGGGCTTCGGCCAGAACATGCGGGTGCTGAAGTGGATCGTCGATCGCGTCCAGGGCCGTGCCAAGGCGGTGGAGAGCCCCATCGGCTTCGTGCCTCAGCATGAGGACATGGAGTGGGCCGGTCTGGAGTACCCGCGCGACAAGTTCCAGGAGCTGATGCGGGTCGACCGCGAAGCCGGCGTCGCCGATGCCCGCAGTCAGGAGGAGCTGTTCGACCGCTTCTTCGACCGGGTGCCCAAGGAGCTGCTGTTCGAGCGCGAGCTGCTGAAGTCCCGCCTGTGGCGTGCCCCCGCGGTGTGGGAACTGGCCAACGAGGAATAAGTGATACGGGAGAGCGGTGCCGTCTCAGGCGGCACCGCTCCCGCCTAACCCAGCAGGCCCGACGAAATCAGCAGGATCGTCGCCCAGGCGAACAGGGTGGCGGCGATCACCGTCGCGGCGACGATCACCCCGGTGACAAGGGCGATATTTCGCAAAGCGGACCCGGTCATGCGGCTCGCATTGTCGCGGCCGCTGTCAATCATATAATTATTCAAATTTTCGACCCGGCCCATGTCGCTTCACTCCTTGATGGGTAAACCACAATACCCTTACATTGCGCATGGTCAATCGGGCCTCCGCCCGATGATTGTGCGGGCGGAGGTCCGGGGACCGGCCATTTCGGAGCCGATCCGGGAGATTGGGGGGAGTTGGGACGGCGCCGCCATGGCGTCCGTGGGGAGACCGTGATGAATTTGAATTCCAAGGTTACCGTGTTCTTCGGGGCCATCTCGATCAGCCTGGTGGCCATGCTGTTGGCCATCAGCCTGTTCGCGTTCCGCAGCTTTTCCATCGCCTCGTCGACGGAGCATATCCGCACCTCGGCCGAAATCATTCGGGTCCACCTGACCGAATCCATGATCAACGGCGTCATCGACAAACGGGAAAGCTTCCTGATCCGTCTGATGGAGGTGCAAGGCCTGACCTCTGCCCGGGTGGTCCGCTCCCCCCTGGTCGATCGGCAGTTCGGCCGCGGGCTCAACCAGGAAAGCGCCTCCGACGAAATCGAGCAGCAGGTGCTGCGCGACGGCAAGGCGCAATACCAGGTGTTCGAGACCGCCGAGGATACCCTGATGCGCGGCACCATCCCGTTCGTCGCCACCAATCGCGGCTCGCCCAACTGCCTGCAATGCCACGAGGTTCCCGAGGGCTCGGTGCTGGGCGCGGTGACCCTGCTGGTGTCGGTAGGCGGCCTCAAGTCGAAGGCCATGCTGACCGTGGCCGGCATCGGCGGCACCGTGGCGCTGTTCGCCACCATCGCCTTCTTCCTGATCCGCCGCCTGATCCGCCCCATCGCCGCCACCGCCGAGAACGTGGAAATCGCGGTGCAGCGCGCCCTCAACGGCGACTTCAAGGCCAAGGTCGAGGTGGTGACCAAGGACGAAATCGGCCAGATCGCCCTCGACATGAATCGCCTGCTGACCTTCCTTGACAGCGGTCTGTCCCGCATCGGCGTCAACGTGGCCCGCCTGACCAACCGCACGCCCTCGCCCGACGAGAACCAGTTGGACGCCACCATCGATATGGTCGACGGCCTGACGCGGGCGGCCCACTTCAAGCAGGCCATCGAGGAGGACGAGACCAAGGCCGAGATCCACCAGCGTCTGGCCGGCACCCTGAAGAACGAGTTCGGCATCGACGAGTTCTCGGTCTACGAAATCATCGCCAACCGCAATCAGATGGTGCCGCTGTTCGTCGACGGCGAGATGGACGGTGACTGCCGCTGGTGCGATCCGCAGATCATGGTGCGTAGCGAGGGCTGCCGCGCCCGGCGCACCGGCCACATGGTCGACGGCGTCGTCACGCCGGGCATCTGCTACGCCTTCAAGCCCGAGGAGGGGGTGGGCGCGCGACGCCACGTCTGCCTGCCCATCATCCAGTCTGGCTCGGTGGGCAACGTGCTGCAACTGGTGACCACCCCCGACAAGGCCGAGCGGCTGGCGTCGCAGATTCCCTATATCAACGTCTACCTGCGCGAGGCGGCGCCGGTGCTGGAGACCAAGAAGCTGATGGAGACGCTGCGCGAGTCCTCGCTCCGCGATCCCATGACCGGCCTCAACAACCGCCGCTTCCTGGAGGAATACGTCGACACCCTGGTGGCCACCGTGCAGCGCCGCAAGGCCCGCGTGGCGGTGATGATGCTCGACCTCGACTTCTTCAAGATGGTCAACGACACCTACGGCCACGACGCCGGCGACACGGTGATCAAGGCCCTGGCCAAGGTGCTGCGCCAGAGCGTGCGGACCTCGGATCTGGTGATCCGCTACGGCGGCGAGGAGTTCCTGATCGTGCTGAACGATACGCCGCCCGAGGACGCCGACATCGTGGCCGAGAAGATCCGGGCCTCGGTGGAGGCGCTCGATATCCAGGCCGGCTCGACGCTGATCAAGAAGACCATCTCCATCGGCGTGTCGGACTTCCCCAACGACAGCGACACCTTCTGGCAGGCGGTCAAATTCGCCGACGTCGCCCTGTATCAGGCCAAGGAAACCGGCCGCAACCGGGTGATCCGCTTCCAGAAGGAAATGTGGACCGACAAGAAATATTAGCTTCGGCGCCAAGGCCTCCCTTATAAGGAGGCCTTGGCCAGCCGACGGGTGACGGAATGATCCTCTACAGCCTGAAATGTTCCCACGACCACGTCTTCGACGAGTGGTTTTCCAACATCTCGGATTACGACGTGCGCAAGACCGCCGGCGATCTGGTGTGCCCCGAGTGCGGCGACAAGGATGTGGCCAAGGCGATGATGGCGCCGCGCGTCGGCAAGTCGCAGCCCGAGCCGGCCCCCCGCTGCATGCCGGGCGGCTGCGGCGGCTGCCAGTTCGCCGGGCACGAGTGATAACGGCGAGTCGCCAGCTTTTCGTTTGACCCCGCCTGGCGAGGGCGAAATCAGAAGCGAGTCGCCCTCACATCGCCTCCACGTCCCCCAGCGCCTCCAGCCGGGCCGCCTCGGCGGCGAAGGCCTGGACGCGGCCCTCGGCGATGGCGGCGCGAAGTCCCCTCATCAGGTCCTGATAGGCCTGGATGTTGTGCCAGGTCAGCAGCATCGGCCCCAGGATCTCCTCGGAGCGGATCAGGTGGTGCAGATAGGCGCGGCTGTAGCCGCGGCAGGCCGGGCAGCCGCAGTCTTCTTCGAGGGGGCGCGGATCGTCCTGGTGGCGGGCGTTCCGGAGATTGACCGTGCCGCGCCGGGTGAAGGCCTGGGCGGTGCGGCCCGAGCGGGTCGGCATGACGCAGTCGAACATGTCGATGCCGCGCAGCACGGCACCGATGATGTCGGACGGGCGGCCGACTCCCATCAGGTAACGCGGCCGGTCGGCGGGCAACTGCGGCGTGGTGGTGTCCAGCGTCGCCAGCATCATCTCCTGGCCCTCGCCCACCGCCAGCCCGCCCACCGCATAGCCGTCGAAGCCGATATCCTTGAGCGCCGCCGCCGATTCCGCCCGCAGTTCGGGGTACACGCCGCCCTGGACAATGCCGAACAGGCCGTAGCCGGGGCGCGCCACGAAGGCCTGCTTCGAGCGCGCCGCCCAGCGCATGGACAGGCGCATGGAGATGGCCGCCTGCTCGGGGGTGGCGGGAAAGGGGGTGCACTCGTCGAAGGCCATGGTGACGTCGGCGTCCAGCAGGCGCTGGATGTCCATGGAGATCTCCGGCGTCAGGCGGTGGCTGGAGCCGTCGATATGCGACTGGAAGGTGACGCCGTCGGCATCCATCTTGCGCAGCTTGGACAGGCTCATCACCTGGAAGCCGCCCGAATCGGTGAGAATCGGCCCCGGCCAGTTCATGAAGGCGTGCAGCCCGCCCAGCCGCGCCACCCGCTCGGCATTGGGGCGCAGCATCAGGTGATAGGTGTTGCCCAGCACCATCTGGGCGCCGGTGGCGGCCACCGACTCCGGTAGCATGGCCTTGACGGTGCCGGCGGTGCCCACCGGCATGAAGGCGGGCGTGTCGACGACGCCGTGGGCGGTGTGCAGCCGCCCCAGCCGGGCGGCGCCGTCGGTGGCGAGCAGGTCATAGCGGAAATGGGTCACAGGCTCTCCCGGTGCAGCAGGCAGGCGTCGCCGTAGGAATAGAAACGATAGCCATGGCTCTTGGCGTGATCATAGGCCGCCCGCATGCGTTCCAGCCCCGAGAAGGCGGCGACCAGCATGAACAGGGTCGAGCGCGGCAGGTGGAAATTGGTCATCAGGCTGTCCACCACCCGGAACCGGTAGCCCGGGGTGATGAAGATGTCGGTGGCGCCGTCGAACGGCCGCACCCGTCCGCCCTCGTCGGCGGCGCTCTCCAGCAGGCGCAACGCCGTGGTGCCCACCGCCACCACCCGGCCCGCCGCCGCGTTGATGGCCTCGGCGGCCTCGGGCGTCACCACGCCGCGCTCGCGATGCATCCTGTGGTCGCGGGTGTCGTCGACCTTGACCGGCAGGAAGGTGCCGGCACCCACATGCAGCGTCACCGTCACCCGGCGGACGCCGCGCGCGTCCAGGGCGGCCAGCAGCTCGGGGGTGAAGTGCAGCCCGGCGGTGGGAGCGGCCACCGCGCCCTCGGCCTTGGCGTAAACCGTCTGGTAGTCGGCGCGGTCGGCGGCGTCGGCGCAGCCCTTGCGGATATAGGGCGGCAGCGGCAGCCGGCCGAATTCCTCCAGCGCCGCCAGCAGCTCCGGCCCGCCGCGATCGAAGGCCAGCGTCACCTCGCCGGCCTCGCCCTTGGCGGTGACGGTGGCGGAGAAGCCTTCGGCGAAGCTGATGGCGTCGCCCGGCTTCAGCTTCTTGGCCGGTCGGGCGAAGGCGTTCCATTGGCTGTCGGCGAGGCGTTCGTGCAGGGTCAGCTCGACGCCGGCCAGACCCCTCCGGCCGAACAGCCGCGCGGGAATGACGCGGGTGTCGTTGAACACCATCACGTCGCCCGGGTGCAGCAGCCCCGGCAGGTCGCGCACCGTCAGGTCATCGAGCCGTCCAGCGCCCACATGCAGCAGGTGCGAGGCATCGCGCGGGCTGACCGGCCGTTCGGCAATCAGCTGGCGGGGAAGCTCGAAATCGAAGTCGTCGACGCGCATGGCCCCGGGGTTTAGAGGCAGCGGCGGCGAAGGTCAAGGTTCACCCCTGGCCCGGCACCAGGTTGAGGCCTTCGCAGCGGCCGCATTTGTAGGCCAGCATCACCTTGATGGCGTCGAGCTTCATGCTGGTGATCATGACCCGGCCGCAATGGCCGCAGCGCCAGTCCGGCCCCTCGATACCCAGCATGGAGACACCGGTTTCGACGATGTCAAGGCCGCCGGCCTGATGGGGTTCGATGGGCGTCATCGTGATCTCGGCCATGGGTGCTCCTGAACATTCAATAGGCTGCGACGCAGCCGTCGTTAATAGGCCGCGACGCAGCCGTCGGCACGCGGATCGGCGGCGCCGTCGAGGCGGCCGTCGGGGTGGCGGCAGATGGCGCCGGCATGACCCATCCGCGAGTCGTACGATCCTACCATCTCGACCGCATGGCCGGCGCGTCGTAATGCGTCCACCACTTCCGGATCGAAGCGGGCCTCCAATTCGAGGCCACGGCCCAGCCGCCAGCGTGGCGCCGTCACCGCCGCCTGCAACGCTTCGCCGAACATGACGTGGCGGCTGAAGACCTGGGCCTGGGCCTGCGGCTGGGCGTCGCCGCCGGTGCCGCCATAGACCATGACGCGGCCGTCCTTCAGGCGTGCCAAGGCGGGCGACAGGGTGTGGTAGGGCCGCCGCCGGGGCTCCAGCGCGGCCCGCAGGGTGGGATCGAGGCTGAAGCCGGTGGCGCGGTTGTGCCACACCACCCCGGCCTCGGCCAGGGTGACGCCGGAGCCGAAGGCGTGGCACAGACTCTGGATGACGCTGACGGCGCGGCCATGGCCGTCCACCACCCCCAGCCACACCGCGTCGTCCTCGGCGGACGCCTGCGGCCACGCCGCCGCCCGGCCCATGTCCACCTCGGCGGCGATGCGGTCGAGCACATGGTCCGACAGGTAGGTGGTGGCGTGCACCGACATGCGCGCCGGTTCGGTGATGTGGCCGTCGCGCACCCGGAACGCCAGCTTGGTGGCCTCGGCCAGGGCGTGGATATGGGTGGCGCCGCCGCACTCGGTGACCCCCAGGCGCTGAAACAGCCCGAGGATGACTAGCGAGGCCAGCCCCTGGGTGGGCGGGGCGGTGTTGTAGAGGGTGCCGGCGGCCAGCCCCAGCGACAGCGGCCGTCGCCGCATGCCGCGATGGCGGGCGAGGTCGTCGGCGCGGAGGGGGCTGCCGGCGGCCTGCAGCCCGGCGGCCAGGGTACGGCCGACCTCGCCGCGATAGAAGTCGTCGAGCCCGGCGGCGGCAAGGCGCTCGAAGGTGGCGGCCAGGGCGGGCAGGCATTGCCGCGCTCCAGGGGCGGGGGCCTTCCGGCGTGACAGGAAGGTCTCGGCGAACCCCGGTTGGGCCTTGAGGGCGGTCAGGCTCGCGGCGGTGGCCGTCGCCTGATGTCCGGACACGGCGACGCCGTCGCGGGCAAGGTCGACGGCGTCGGCGAACAACCGCGACAGCGGCAGCGTGCCGCCCCACTGGCCCGAGATGTCGAGCGCCAGTTGCCAGCTCGACACCACGCCGGCCACGGTGGCGGCGGCCAGCGGCCCGCGCTGAGGCATGGCGGCAAGGCCGTGCTCGCGATAGAGGGCGAGGTCGGCCTTGGCCGCCGAGGCGCCCGAGCCGTCGATGGAGACCGGCGGTTTGCCCGGCTCGGCGATCAGCCAGAAGCCGTCGCCGCCCAGTCCGCACCTGTGGGGAGCGACCACCGCCAGCGTCGCCGCCACCGCCACCGCCGCCTCGATGGCGTTGCCGCCCTCGCGCAGCACCGCCAGCCCCGCCTGCGAGGCGAGGTGGTGGGGCGAGGTGACCATGCCGCGCCGGGCCATGGGGGTGTCGAGCATCATCTTCCGATCACGTGGTTGGGCCGATTGTCACCAAAACACGGGCCGGCGACAAGGCCGATGGGTTTGGCTATTGTTGCCGCCATGGAAGCACCGTTCACCTTGGCCCTCAGTTGGGAGGACATCCACCGCGATGCCCGAGCCCTGGCCCGCCGCCTCGCCGCCAAGGGGCGGTTCACCGGCATCATCGCTGTGGCGCGCGGCGGTCTGGTGCCGGCCGCCATCCTGGCCCGCGAGCTCGACATCCGTCTGGTGGATACGGTGTGCATCGCCAGCTACGACGACAGGTGCCAGGGATCCGTCGAGGTGTTGAAGCGGCTCGACGGCGACGGGGACGGCTGGCTGGTGGTCGACGATCTGGTGGACAGCGGCGCCACCGTGGCGGCGGTGCGCGCCATGCTGCCGCACGCCCATTACGCCACCCTCTACACTAAGCCGGCCGGTCATCCGCTGGTCGACACCTTCGTCGACGAGGTGGCCCAGGACGTGTGGATCGTCTTCCCCTGGGAGGGGTGATCAGCCTTCGCCCAGCCAGGCCTGGAACATCAGGGCGTGCCACAGTTCGGCCGACCAGTTCTTGCGGCCCGAGCGATGTTCGCGCCAGCAGCGCGCTACCAGGGCGGCGTCGAGGAACCCCTGGCGCCGCAAGCGGTCCTCGGCCAGCAGGTCGTCGGCCCAGCCCTTGAGGCGGCCGGACAGCCAGCGGCCGATGGGCACCTCGAAGCCCATCTTGGGGCGGTCCACCAATTGGCGCGGCACATAGCGGTAGAGCACGTCGCGCAGCACCGTCTTGCCCAGGTCGCCCTCGATCTTGAACGAGGTCGGCAGGCTCCAGGCGAACTCCACCACCGAGTGGTCGAGGAAGGGCAGGCGGGCCTCCAGCGAGGCGGCCATGGTGGCGCGGTCGGTCTTGACGCACAGGTCGTCGGGCAGGTAGGCCAGCGCATCCAGCACCATCACCGCCAGCGCCGGATCGGCGAGTTCGGGCTGGCGCGAGGGGTCGTTGAATACCGTCGATGCGCTGCCCGCCCCCGGCACCGGGTTCGGCATCCCCCGCCAGCGGCCATAATGCAGGCCCAGCATCTGCGCGAGGTCGAGGGTGGACAGGTTCTCCAGGTTGCGCTTCATCCGATAGCCGGGATAGCTCCGCTTCGAGCGTCCCACCAGCCCGGCCAGACCGGCCAAGCCATTGAGCGGCCCGGCCGGCAGTCCGCGCGCCAGCAGTCCGGCCGCCCGGCGCAACGCCTGTGGCATGGCGCGCCGGCGGGCCGCGTCGGCGGGCAGCGAGCGATAGATGCCATAGCCGCCGAACAGCTCGTCGGCGCCGTCGCCCGACAGCGCCACCGTCACCGAGCGCCGCGTCGCCTGGGCCAGCAGGCAGGTGGGCAACTGCGCCGGATCCGCGAAGGGCTCGTCATAGATGCGGGGCAGCGCGGGAACCAGGCCCAGGGCATCGTCGTCGGTGATGCGGATTTCGGTGTGGATGGTGCCCAGCCGCTCGGCCACCGCGCGGGCATAGGGGCTCTCGTCCAGCCCGGCCACGTCGAAGCCGATGGTGAAGGTGTGCACCGGCACCCCGGCCAGATCCTGCATGATGGCGGCGGTCACCGACGAGTCGATGCCGCCCGACAGGAACACCCCCACCGGCACGTCGGCCTGCATCCTGAGCGCGATGGAGGCGCGCAGCAACTGGTTGAGGCGCTCGGCGGCGGCGGCGGGACCGCCAGAATAGCTGCCGGCCAGGGCCTGCGCCCGCTCGCGCGCCGACCAGTAGGTCCGCTCCTGGATGTCGTTGCCCTTGATGCGCAGCACGGTGCCCGGCAGCAGCTTGCGGGCGGCGGTGTAGATGGTGTGGGGGGCGGCGATCCAGCCGAGGCGCATATAGAGGCCCAGCGCGTCGCGATCGATGGCGGCGTCGAAGGCGGGATGGGCCTTCAGCCCCTTGAGCTCGGAACCGAACAGCAGCCGGCCGCCGCATTTGGCCCAATACAGCGGCTTTTCGCCGATGCGGTCGCGGCCGAGATAAAGGATGCGTTCCAGCCGGTCCCACAGGGCGAAGGCGAACATGCCGTCGAAGCTGGCCAAGGCCCGCTCGATGCCCCAGCGCGACACGGCTTCCAGCAGCACCTCGGTGTCGGAGTGGCCGCGCCACGTCACCTCGTCGCCCAGGCGGCGGCGCAGTTCGTCGTGGTTATAGATCTCGCCGTTGAAGACGACCATCCAACGTCGGTCGTCCGACTCCATGGGCTGGTGGCCGCTGGGGGTCAGGTCGAGGATGGCCAGCCGGCGGAAGCCCAGCGCCAGCCCGGCGCCCTCGTCGATCCAGGCGCCCTCGTCGTCGGGGCCGCGATGCACCAGCGTCCCCGCCATGCGCCGCACCACCGCCTCGCGCTCGGGCGTGGTGGCGTCGATGTCGAGGAAGCCGGCGAAGCCGCACATGATCCGGCTATTCCCCCGTGGCGGCTTTGAGGCCTGCGCCCTTCGCCGCGCCGATGAAGGCGCGGATCAGCCCGGTGTCCTTGACGCCGGGGGCGCTTTCGACGCCCGACGAGACATCCACCGCCGTGGCGCCGCTGATGCGGATGGCCTCGGCGACATTGGCGGGGGTAAGGCCGCCGGCCAGCATCCACGGCAGCTCCCAGTGGCGGCCCTGGAGCAGCGTCCAGTCGAAGGCCACGGCATTGCCGCCGGGCAGCACGGCACCCTTGGGCGGCTTGGCGTCGAACAGCAGTTGGTCGGCCACCTCGAAATAGGGTGCGGCGGCGGCGAAATCATCGGCGGTGGAGACGGGAATGACCTTCATCACCGGCACGCCGTATTCCAGCCGCACCGCCTCGATGCGCTCGGGGGTCTCATGGCCGTGGAACTGCAGCAGGTCGAGCCGCACCCGGTTCAGCACCCGATCGAGGGTGGCGTCGTCGGCGTCGACGAACAGGCCGACCTTGATCAGCTCCTCGGGCAACAGGTCGATCAGGTCGGCGGCCCGGTCGGCGGCGATGTTGCGTGGGCTGGGCGGGAAGAACACCAGCCCCACCATGTCCGCCCCGGCCTCGACGGCGGCGTCCATGGCGTCTTCGTCGGTGATGCCGCAGATCTTGACCTGGACGGGCATGGGAAATCTCCTCGGGCGTTTCAAACCAGCTCGGCGGCGATGCGACGGGCGGCCTCGGCCGGGTCGGCGGCACCGGTGATGGGGCGGCCGATCACCAGCACGTCGGCGCCCTTGTCGCGGGCCTCGCGGGGCGTCAGCACCCGCTTCTGGTCGCCGGCCTCGGCCCAGGCGGGGCGGATGCCGGGAACCACCAGGGTGAAGCCGGGGCCGGTCAGCGCCCGCACCGCCTCGACCTCATGCGGCGAGCAGACGATGCCGTCGAGTCCGCTGGCCTGGGCCAGGGCGGCCAGCCGCTTGACCTGGTCGATCACCGGGCCGCCGAAGCCCACCGACTCGGCGGCGGCCTGGTCGAGGCTGGTGAGGACGGTCACCGCCACCACCTTGGGCGGCGCTACGCCCAGCCGGGCGGCCTCGTCGCGGGCGGCCTCGGCGGCGGCCTTCATCATGGTGCCGCCGCCCGAGGCGTGGATGGTGGTGAGCACCGGTCGCAGCCGCACCACGCCGCGCATGCCGCCGGCCACGGTGTTGGGGATGTCGTGCAGCTTGAGGTCGAGGAACACCGGCATGCCGAGCCCGGCCACCGCCTCGATGCCGGCGGGGCCGGTGGCGTTGAAGTATTCCAGGCCCAGCTTGATCCCGCCCACCAGCCCCTTGAGGTTGGCGGCGAGGGCGGCGGCACGGGCCGGTTCGGTGGTGTCGAGGGCGACGAAGATGGGATTGTTCATGGGTCTCGTCAGGGCGAGGGAGAGGGGCCTTTGTGGGCGTCGAGCTGGCGCTCCAGCCCGGCGGCGCGGCGGCGGTCGCCGCGAGCGCGGCTCCGGCCGCGCGAACCGGCCAGCCAGGTGGCGGCGGCGCCAATCACCAGACCGATCAGGGCGGCACCGAACACCGCGAGATAGGCGGGCAGGTCGACGGCGAACGGCAGCGGCCACAGCTCAAGCCGGATTTCATGGCGGTTGGCCACCGCGAACACCACCAGCAGCAACGCCAGCGGCAGGCCGACGATCCAGCCGGCCAGCCTCACGACTTGTCGCCGCCGCCGATGTTGAGGCGCTCGCGCAACTGCTTGCCGGTCTTGAAGAAGGGAATGGCCTTGCCCTCCACCGAGACCGCTTCGCCGGTACGCGGGTTGCGGCCCTGGCGGGCGTCGCGGGCCTTCACCGAGAAGGCGCCGAAGCCGCGCAGTTCGACCCGGTCGCCCCGCGCCAGCGCCGAGGCGATTTCATCGAAGATGGTGGTGACGATACGCTCGACGTCGCGCTGGTAGAGATGCGGATTGCGCTCGGCAAGGCGGGCGATCAGCTCCGACTTGGTCATGGGTCATCCTCGCTGGCGGGGATCGGGTCTAATGGAGCCGCCAGCCTGCCAAACGACCCCCGGCCCGTCAAGTCCAAGTCGCAGGCGTCAAGTCGTTGAGGTGAAATATCTTTTTCGGGGCTATCGCGCGTCGGCGCCCGGATCGATGGAGCTATCGCGCGTCGGCGCGCGGATCGAGCCGCTTGAGGTTGCCGGTCATCGCGCGGGTGACCGCCATGCCGGCGGCAAAGTTGGGCGACAGATAGGGGCTGCGCAATCCCCGCAGGCCGCTCTCGGGCCGCTCCTCGCGCAGGGCTTCCTCGATAAACCGCAGTTCGGCCGGACCCAGCATGGACGAATTCTCCTAGACCAAGGACCACCTGTCCCCGGCCCTTTTGTGCACTGCATTCATCCCTATGGCAACGACTACGGCGGTATGGGGGGCATGCTCAAAAGGATAAAAAATGGCGGAGCCGGCCTTTTGAGCCGCCTCCGCCAGATAATCTCAGGGAGACAAAGCAGTAATGAGCATTTAGGTACCGTAATGCGTATTCACTGTCAAGCAGGTTTTTCTCGCAGGCGCGAAGGAAAGCCTTAACAGGGTGCGGAAAAACTCAAGGTTCCTTTCGTCATTCCCGCGAAGGCGGAAATCCATGCGTCCGGCAGCACAGCATATGGGGGCAAATGCCAGTCCTTGCCCCAACATGGACCCCCGCCTTCGCGGGGGTGACGAGATGAAGGGCGGCGGGAAGAGCTCTTCCGCACCCTGTTAACGCCAACCGCAGGCGGTCAGGGCGGCCAGCATGTGGGGGGGTGGCGGCGCCTCGGCGTGGATGGCGGGCTTGTTGTCCGACAGCCCGGGCAGATCGAGGCTACGGGCCAGCAGGTGCAGTGGCAAGCGGGGCTCGGGCTCGGGGCCGTAATAGGGGTCTCCCAGCAAGGGGCAGTCCAGCGACTGGGCGTGGATGCGGACCTGATGGGTGCGGCCGGTGCGGGGGCGGAATTCCAGCCAGACGATGGCCCCAATGCCCTCCAGCGTGCCGCGTCCCAACACCCTCCAGTCGGTGATGGCCGGTTGGCCCTTCTGGGCGTTGGCGACGATGCGCCAGCCCTTGTCCTTCGAACTGACCTTGAGCAGCGGCAGGTCGACCCGGCCATGGTCGGCCACGGGACCGCCATGGGTCACCGCCCAATAGGCCTTCTCCACCCGGTGGGCCATGAACAGCTTGCCCAGCCGCCGGATCGCCTTGTCGTGGCGGCCGAGCAGCAGGCAGCCGGCGGTGTCGCGGTCGAGGCGGTGCGCCAGCTTCGGGGCCTCGGCCCAGCCGAACCTCAGCGCGTCGAGATAGAGTTCCAGATGCTCGGGCGAGTTCGGCCCGGCATGCACCGCCAGCCCTGCCGGCTTGTCGAGCACGATGACGTCCTGGTCGCGATGGAGGACGCGGGCAAGGAGGTCGATGGGGTCCATTCCCCCCTATCCCCGCCCCGCCGCCATCTGGGCATCCACCGCCGCCACCGCCGTGATGTTGACGATGTTGCGCACCGTCGCCGAGGGGGTGAGGATGTGGGCCGGCTGGGCCACGCCCATCAGCATCGGCCCCACCGACAGCCCGTCATCCAGCACCTTCAGCAGGTTCAACGAGATGTTGGCGGCGTCGAGCGTCGGCATCACCAGCAGGTTGGCGGCCCCTTTGAGGCGCGAGGCGGGGAAGATGCGCTCGCGGATCTCCTGGGACATGGCGGCGTCGCCGTGCATCTCGCCCTCGACCTCCAGGAAGGGGGCACGCTCGTGCAGCAGGGCCAGCGCGTCGCGCATGTTGAGCGACGACGGCGTCGGCCGCGAGCCGAAGTTGGAGTGCGACAGCAGCGCCACCTTGGGCTCGATGCCGAAGCGCCGCACCTCTTCCGCCGCCAGCAGCGTCGTCTCGCAAATCTGCTCGGCGGTGGGGGTGGGGGTGACATAGGTGTCGCACAGGAAGAAGGTGCCCTTGGGCAGGATCAGCAGGTTCATGGCGGTGGGCGTCACCACGCCGTCCTTCATGCCGATGACCGCCATGATGTGGCTGAGATGCTTGTCGTAGCGGCCGATGGTGCCGCAGATCAGCGCGTCGGCCTCGCGGCGCTTGAGCATCAGGCAGCCGATTACCGTGTTGCGGGTGCGGACCACGGTGCGGGCGTATTCCGGGCTGACGCCTTTGCGCTCCATGACGCTGTGGTACAGCCGCCAATACTCGTTGAAGCGGGGATCGTCCTCGGGGTCGCACAGCTCGAAATGCTCGCCGATGCGCAGGCGCAGGTTGAGGTCGCGGATACGCTTGGCCACCACCTCGCGGCGGCCGATCAGGATGGGATGGGCGAGCCCCTCGTCCACCACCGTCTGCACCGCGTGCAGCACCCGCCGGCCTTCGCCCTCGGCATAGACGATGCGGCGCCTGTCGCGGCGGGCGCGGTCGAACACCGGTTTCATCACCAGCCCGGAGCGGAAGACGAACTGGCCCAGTTGTTCCAGATAGCGCTCGAAGTCGATGATGGGGCGCCGCGCCACCCCCGACTCCATGGCGGCACGCGCCACGGCGGGGGCAATCTTGAGGATCAGGCGCGAGTCGAACGGCTTGGGGATCAGGTATTCCGGTCCGAACGACAACGGCTCCTGGCCATAGGCGGCGCGCACCCGCTCGTCGGACTCGGCGTGGGCGAGGTCGGCCAGGGCGTAGGTGGCGGCCAGCTTCATGGCGTCGTTGATCTGGGTCGCCCCCACGTCCAGCGCGCCACGGAAGATGTAGGGGAACACCAGGACGTTGTTGACCTGATTGGGATAATCCGAGCGGCCGGTGGCGATCACCGCGTCGGTGCGCACCGCCTTGACCTCTTCCGGCAGGATCTCGGGAGTCGGGTTGGCCAGGGCGAAGACGATGGGCTTGGGCGCCATGGTGGCGACCATCTCGGGCGTCAGCACCCGGGGAGCCGACAGGCCGAGGAAGATGTCGGCGCCGCCGATGACGTCGGCCAGGCTGCGCTTGTCGGTCTCCTGGGCGAAGATGGCCTTGTACTCGTCCATCAGCTCGGTGCGGCCGGCATAGACCAGCCCCTTGATGTCGCAGACCCAGACGTTCTCGCGCTTGACCCCCAGCTTGACCAGCAGGTTGAGGCAGGCCAGCGCGGCGGCGCCGGCTCCCGAGGCCACCAGCTTGACCGAGCCGATGTCCTTGCCCACCACCCGAAGCGCGTTGACCATGGCGGCGCCGACCACGATGGCGGTGCCGTGCTGGTCGTCGTGCATGACGGGGATGTTCATGCGCTCCTTGAGCTTGCGCTCGACCTCGAAGCACTCGGGGGCCTTGATGTCTTCCAGGTTGATGGCACCGAAGGTGGGCTCCATGGCGGCGATGATGTCCACCAGCCGGTCGGCGTTGAGCTCGGCCAGTTCCATGTCGAATACGTCGATGCCGGCGAACTTCTTGAACAGCACCCCCTTGCCTTCCATCACCGGCTTGGCCGCCAGGGGACCGATGGCGCCGAGGCCCAGCACGGCGGTGCCGTTGGTCACCACCGCCACCAGATTGCCGCGCGCCGTGTAATCCACCGCGCTGTCGGGATCGGCGACGATGGCCTCGCAGGCATAGGCGACGCCGGGGGAGTAGGCCAGCGCCAGGTCGCGCTGGGTGGCCAGCGGCTTGGTGGGGGTGACGCTGATCTTACCGGGAACGGGATGCCGGTGGTACTCCAGCGCGCTGTCGCGCAGCTCGTCGGCGATGCTCATGGGGGGGAACCTTCAGCAAGTAATGATATTTCGTAATTGCGGGCTACCATACCTGCTTCGCGGCCCGCCGGAAAGCTTCGGTTTTCCGTAAATCGCAAGGATTCCGCGGGATTTACCACTTGGCGCGGTGGAGAATAGGGCGCAATTTAATTGCGCCGTGGCGGTGGTTGGCGTGGCACACCGGCTGGGTTATACCATAGGACATGCAGTCAGCCGCCTTCACCGACCTGCTGAAACCGACCCTGCTGGGGGCCTTGGCCGCCCGGCATCCGTTGACCTGCCTGGACGTGGGCTCGCGGGGCGGCTTCGAGGCCGACCTGCTGCCCATCGCCTTTGCGGTGGATGCGGTGGGGTTCGAGCCCGACCCGGTGGCTTTCGCCGCCCTGGGCGCGGACCAAGGGCCGTGGCGGTCGCTGCGCCATCTGCCGGTGGCCTTGGCCGGCAGCGAGGGCGAGCGGCCGCTGTTCATCCCCCGCGACCCCATCTCGGCCTCGCTGCTGGAGCATGACGAGAGCATCGGCCGTCGCTTCGGCAAGGCGCAGTTCTTCGAGCGCGACCGCACGGCGACGGTGACGACGCGGCGGCTGGACGACGCGTCCGAGGGCTTGCGGCCGGTTTATCTCAAGCTGGACGTCGAAGGCGCCGAGTTGGAGATTCTGCAGGCGGCGCCCCGCACCCTGGCTGGCCTGCTGGCACTCAAGGTCGAGGTCTCCTTCCTGCCCTTCCGCAAGGGCCAGCCGCTGGCCTGCGACATCGACAGCTTCCTGCGTGGCCATGGCTTCGAGCTGATGGAGCTGGTGCAGCCGGCTCATTGGCGCATGCATGGCTATGTGGCGCACCCCCAGGCGGGCGGCGGCGTCATCCCCTATTCGCGGGGACAACTGGCCCAGGGCGACTACCTGTATTTCCGCCATCCCGATGGAGTGGACGGGCCGGAGAGCGCCATCCAGGCGGCGGTGCTGGCCGCCGCGCATGGCTATTTCGACCACGCCGAGATACTGCTGGCCCGCGCCGGTGTCGACGCCATCCCGGCCATCGCCGAGGCCTCGCGCCGGTTCGGGCGGGCGGTGTGGCGCCACGAGGTCATCCGTCACCTGCGTCTGCTGGTGACCTATGCCCGCTCATTCAAGACTCTATTCGGTTAGCAGGGTGCGGAAAAACTCAACTTTCCTTTCGTCATTCCCGCGAAGGCGGGAATCCATGCGTCCTGCAGCACAGCATATGGGGGCAAATGCCAGCCCTTGCCCCAACATGGGTGACGAGATGAAGGGCGGCGGGAAGAGTTT
>CAJANL010000321.1 GCA_903941105.1 uncultured Rhodospirillaceae bacterium | reverse complement strand
TCGACAACCGGGTCTATCTCGGCGAGGCCGTCCACAAGGGCGAAGTCCATGCCGGTGAGCATCCCGCCATCATCGATCGGGCCACCTGGGACAAGGTGATGGCGGTGAAGACCGACAACGCGCCCCGTAAGCGGGCCAACGCGGTGCGGTCCTCGACCCCGGCGCCGCTGAAGGGGCTGATCCACTGCGCCCATTGTGGCCGGGCCATGACGCCGAGCCATACCCGCAAGAAGGGGCGGCTGTACCGGTACTATACCTGCATGAAGGCGATCCATTCCGGCCATGAGTCCTGCCCGGTGCGCAGCATTGCCGCCGGTGAGATCGAGGCGGCCGTCATCGGACAGGTCCGGGCCCTGCTGCGCGCCCCCGAGATCCGGGCGCGGGCCGAACGGATGGCACCAACCATGGCGCCGGCCGATCTGTACGCCGCGCTCGATCGTTTCGAGGCGGTGTGGGACGAACTGTTCCCGGCCGAGCAGGCCCGCATCCTCCAGCTTCTGGTCGAGCAGGTGCGGGTCGCTCCTGATGGCGCCGAGATCCGCCTGCGCGCCGAGGGGCTGGCCAGCGTCATCGCCGACATCACCGCCCAGACCGGCGACAGGAGCGCGGCATGACCGCCGACATCCAGATCGACACGTTCACCATCCGCGTGCCGCTGACCCTGCGGCGATATGGTGGCCGCAAACTGGTGATCGTGCCGGAGGGCGAAGGCGTTCCGGTACGCGCCAAACCCACCCCCGACGATACCCTTCTGAAAGCGTTGGCCCGCGCCCATCGCTGGAAGCGCATGCTGGAATCCGGGCAGGTGGCATCCCTGAATGAATTGTCCGAAGCCGAGAAGATCAATCCGTCTTACCTGACCCGCATCTACCGACTGACCCTGCTGGCCCCCGACATCGTCGAGGCCATTCTCGACGGTCGCCAGCCCCGCACCCTGCAACTGGCCGATCTGATGGATGGCATTCCGGTGGAGTGGGGGCGGCAGCGGGAGATGTTTGGATGCTGAAAAGCTGACAACGGCTGCTTTGCGCCATGTTGGTCGTTTTGAAAATCTACGCCAGTTTCTGAAATCGGACATCGAACTGAATCGCTGCCACAGCTTAGTCCTCGAACAGAACGCCGACAACCGGCCGCACCTGGACCAACTGCGATCGCGGACTATCTTCCGCGAGGCTCAGCAGTTCCGCAGGGCAGGTTCCGTCTGGATTGAGGCTTTCGAGGATAGCCAATTCGCCACCTGGCAGGCGCAGGCGCTTGAAATAGGCGGTGCCATTGGCATCTAGCGCGACCACCGACCGGCCGTCATAGCGCAGCATGGCCTCCCCGGATGCCGCGGGACCGGTGATGATAAACTGGCCGTCGAGGGCGATGGGCTCTGCGCTCCTACCCTGCACCTGAAAGATGCGCGCCTTATCGATCCGGGGAGTGTAGTCTGCGGAGTCAGTGACGGCCTGGACTTCATGGCCGGCCACCGCTGGTGGCAACGGTAGGTCGGAGGCATAGATGATGGCTACGATCTTGCGCATCTCGGCGCCCTTGCGGCCCATGATGACTGGCTCAGGCAGGGCCGAGGGATCGGGCGACTGCCCGGTGAGGATGGCGATGTCTGGGTGGCTCTCGACTTCGTTATACCTGCGGGCCAACAGTCGGTCGCCGACGGCGGCCACCACAAGGTTGCGGGCATTGACGGGCTTGTGTCTGGCGACGATGACAAAGTCGCCGGGGTTGGCCACCGGCTCGAGCGTACTGGACAGCAGTCTGTAGATCTCCATGTTGTAGAGGTGCACGGGGTTGGCAAGCGAGCTGTCCCATTCCTGAAGGGTCAACTCGCCATCACCAGCCCGCCCTTCGGTCAGGGCCGCGGCGGCTCGCCCGGCGCGCAAAAAGGTAAGCTTGGCCAAATGATCACGCTGGCCCTCGGGCAGGGTGATGACAGTGGGGGTATGGGTGAAGGTCCGGGGGTCCCCGTGATGGGCTTCGAAAGCGGCAAAGACGTCAAATGCGGCATGGAGCTTGGGGCGGAGCATTCTTTCCCAATACTCATGGACATCACGGGCCTGGGCTAGACCAATGCTTTCATCGTCGCTGTGGGGTGGGTCATTGATCAGCTTAATGGGGCGGGTCCCGCCACCCAGGGCATTCAGGAGGTCCCCAAACGCCTGGCGGGTGAAAGGGGCGACGTGCTGCTCTTCCCGCAATTTTTTCAAATCATTACGCAGGCGGTCGAGGTTGGACCCTGGAACGTGGGAGCCTTCGCCTCGCAGCATGTGCTTCAGCAGGCATTCCGCGTAGATGCGGACCTGCCGAATGTATTCTCGGGCTTTGGCATCATTGTTGGCCGTCTCTGCTTCGTGAAAGATGCGCTGCAGATTGTTGCCGTTGACCACCGTCGCCCGCTCGGACGCGGCATTGACCGGAGCGATCATGCCTTGTTGGCCGGATAGCTTCTCCACCTCGGTAAGCAGGACGAAGAAGTCGCGGCCGTGGGTGGTCAGGATGATCTGAGCGGCCATCGGTTGCTCGGCCGGATCCAAGTTGCCCAGCCGCGCCAGTTCCTCAGCCCATTTGCGTTTATTGCGCGGGTCGAAGGTGGTTTGCGGGTCGTCGAAGAGCATCAGCGGGAAGGGATTGGCGCCCAACGATTCGATGGTGGCTTCGCGCAAAGCCAGAATGAACGCCCAGAGGATAGCCCGCAGCCATGACGTGTTTGCCACCAAGGTGGCATCGATCTTCATGTCCTCGGCGAAGCCGCCGTAAACTTGGACCACCTTCTTGCCCACGGCAGCATGGCGAAAATTTAGCCGCTCGTTAAGATGGATGCGGGCCAGTACAGCGTCGATCCGTTCCGACAGGGCGGCCAGCGAGCCCGCCGTTTCGGCGGCGACCATGACCTGCAGGTCCTTCAGGGGCAGCAGGGCATCGCGGATCTGTTCCCGCAGTAGCTGTTCAGCCTGAATGCGCTGCCAGGCCTCTGCAGCCTCCGCGGCCTCAATCAAATAGCGGGCCGCCTCGTCGAACGGCTCAGCCTTTGCCAGCGCCAGGTCGATCGCGTCAATGTGCCCATGCAGGCTATCGGCCGGATACGTACCGTCCACACCTCCCTTGCCGATGATCTGGGACCAGAAATCGACGAAAGCTTGCCGATGCAGCCCCCACCAGGCTGCCAAGGCCAGCACCCGTCGCAAATCACCGAGCGTGGCCCATAGACTGGCGGTTTCCTCTTGGTCCGGAGGCGCTGCGGGAACAGGCGCGATGAACGGAGGCAGCGCCTGGGCTCCGGCGGCGACGGCATCCCGCACCAGCTTCGCAGCACCGACCAGGATCGTGCTGAACGGGGGCTGGTCGGCAAAGCGCGCCAGGATGGCTGAGGTCAGTCCCTGGCGCGGATCGAGTTCCGCGAGAAGTGGCAGGTGGGGCAGCAGTTCCTTCGGCAGCGATCGACGTAGTTCTGTTTCAAGCCGAGCGCAGACGTCTGCCAGCTTCCGCTCGGCCGCACCCGCTTCGGCCCTAAGTTCCGCCAGCTCCCTCGCCAGCGCCTGCTGGTCCGGAGTGGCCAGCACGCCTTCGCACAATGGACAGGCTGCCTCCGTCTCGACATTGAACCACGGTGCGGCCACCGCCTTGAGGCGCAGTTTGCGATCGGCTTCCTGAGCCTTGTGCCAGTGCAGGGCCCGCTCCAACTCGTGCTCGGCGCCAGCCAACGCCGCGGGAAGCGATGCGAAACCGGCATCCGTCGCTGCGGTGGTAAGAGCTTTCAGGGCGGCGAGGGTCGGGATTTCGGTTGTTCCCTGCCCCATAATCACCCGCGCCCTCTCCAGCGCCTGTCGGACGGTGGCGCGGCCCTGGGGTGTCGTGATGTCGATGTCAGACGACAGGCTGTCCTTCAGCGTGCCAAGGTGGCTGCCGGCATCGGTCGTAAGCCGGGCCGCCACGTCCCTGAGGCGGCGGACGACATCCTGGCCGGCGAAGTCATCACATCCACTGATGTCGAGCCCAAGATGGCTGGCCGCTTTGAGAGCTGCCTCGATGGCCCGTCTGAACGCGACTTCCTTAAGGCCGATACCTTGGTCCTTGGCGAATTTCAGAAACTTGCGGCCAGCGTGAGTTAGCTGATTGGCCACGCCTTCGCCGATATCTGCAAGCTGGTCAAGTCCGGTCAGCGCCTTTACCGCGCTGTACAGGGAGTGGCTACGTTCGCCGAAGCCCATATGCGCTAACCGGCAGGGCATCAGCAGACCGGTATCGATCAGGGGCGATGCCACCAGCAGGCGGGGGTCCACTTCAGCCTCGATAACTGGGGCGCCGCTGGCTGGGGCTGAAAGCCGCCGGTAGGCGGTTGCGGTCTCGCCAGTGCGGCTGACGAAGGTCAGGCGCACCCATGCCTCGGAGTCGGCCGCCAGTCCAGTGGCATCCATGGGATAGGCCACCAACGGCGGCCAAGTGCCCAGCCGTGCACCGGCACCATCAAGGACTGGCTCGCGGACACCACTCTCCTCGATCGGGCCGGCCTGGTCGCGAATGCGCAGGCCCGTGAGAGCCCACATGATGGCGCTGGCCAGCGAGGTCTTGCCCGAGCCATTCTGCCCCTCCAGCACCCAGTTGACGCCATCGATCCGCAGATCGAAAGTCGGGCCGCCAAGCAGGGTCAGGCCGCCGAACCCATGTGCTTGGATGTGATGGAGCCGCCATTCCTGAATGATGGTCTGGGCTCCGGTCCCGGCACGTTCAGCCGCCGGATCCCGCTGATCGTCCTCCCATGCCGCGATCAGGCCGGGGAACAAGCTTTCGTCGCCGCCCAGAACCTTGTCCGAAGCTTGGCGCAGCAGAAAATCGAAGAGGCGCCGCGCGCCGGCCGTCTCCAGCACGATTTCGCCAGCCTTATGGCTGCCTACCTTCGGCCAAGCCAAGGCTGAGCCCTTTAACAGTCTGTCGATAGCCTCTGCGAAAGAGATGGGCATCATCGGTCCTTTGGCTAGCGGCGCGCCCGCCTAAGGGTAGTCCGCCTTCGCAAGACGAGCAACCGTGACATGAGGCCACTTTGAATGCCTGGACCTTGCATCTGCGGGCTATTGACCTTCCGATTCGCCCCCGGACTCCCTCGCCCGGCAGTAAAAAGTGCGGAAAGGTCAACAGCCTTTCTGGATACAACTCATTGATTTTCCACAACATCGCAAACCTGTACCGTTTGGCGGCAGTCAACAGCTTTCAGAGAAACAGGGCGAGAGAGAAGAGGAAATTGGTTGAGAATGAGCCACCACAAGACCAGAAGGTCAATAGGTACTGGCCAAAAACGGCGCAGAGTCTTGGGCTTTCGCCCAAGGCTCTATGCGTCAGAGAATCTATTCTTTGGAAGTAATGGCGGAGGGAAGGAGGCAGGAATCGAACCTCCTCTGCTGAAACATCAAACACTTGAGTGTGATTCGGTCGTTGAGACATGTAGCGCACTACCTGCTGATCGGTAACG
>CAJANL010000320.1 GCA_903941105.1 uncultured Rhodospirillaceae bacterium | reverse complement strand
GTGACGGCAAGCTCAAGCCCGAGGAGTTCCAGGGCGGCGGCTTCACCATCTCCAACCTCGGCATGTACGGCGTCAAGGACTTCGCCGCCATCATCAACCCGCCGCAGGGCTGCATCCTGGCGGTGGGGGCGGGTGAGCAGCGTCCGGTGGTCAAGGCCGGCGCCCTGGCCATCGCCACGGTGATGACCTGCACCCTGTCGGTGGATCACCGCGTGGTCGATGGTGCCGTCGGTGCCGAGTTCCTCGCCGCCTTCAAGCGGCTGGTGGAAGATCCCCTGGCGATGCTGCTGTAGTCGCGGCCGGTCGCAACATGAGCTTCATGGAGAAGAAGATGCCCGAGAACAGCTTCGATCTGGTGGTCATCGGCGGCGGGCCGGGCGGCTACGTCGCTGCCATCCGCGCCGCACAGCTCGGCATGCGCACCGCCCTGATCGAGCGTGAGCATCTGGGCGGTATCTGCCTCAACTGGGGCTGCATTCCCACCAAGGCGCTGCTGCGCTCGGCCGACATCTACCGCACCATGAAGCACGCCGAGGCCTATGGCCTGTCGGCTCCCGGTGCCTCGTTCGACCTGGCCAAGATCGTCGCCCGCTCGCGCGGCGTGTCGAAGCAGCTCCAGCAGGGGGTCGCTCATCTGCTGAAGAAGAACAAGGTCACCGTCATCGAAGGCCATGCACGCCTGCTGGGCAAGGGTACGGTGCAGGTGGAGGGCAAGGCCGCCGTCACCGCGCCGCACATCATCCTGGCCACCGGCGCCCGCGCCCGCGTGCTGCCCGGCTTCGAGCCCGAGGGCAAGCTGATCTGGACCTACAAGGAAGCCCTGGTGCCCGATACCATGCCGCAAAGCCTGCTGGTGATCGGATCGGGCGCTATCGGCATTGAATTCGCCAGCTTCTTCAACGCCCTGGGCGCCAAGGTGACGGTGGTTGAAGTGATGGACCGTGTACTTCCGGTGGAAGATGCCGAAATCAGCGCCATCGCTCGGAAATCATTCGAGAAACAGGGCATGACCATCCACACCGGCGCCCAGATCAAGGGCATCGAGAAGTCGGCCTCCAACGCCAAGGTGACCGTCGAGGTCGCCGGCAAGACCCACGAGATCGTGGTGGATCGCGTCATCACCGCCGTGGGCATCGTCGGCAACGTCGAGAACATCGGCCTGGAGAACACCAAGGCCGTGGTTGAGAGGACCCACGTGGTGGTCAACCAGTGGTGCGAGACCGGCGAGCCCGGCCTCTACGCCATCGGCGACATCGCCGGCGCCCCCTGGCTGGCGCACAAGGCCAGTCATGAGGGCGTCATCGTGGTCGAGAAGATCGCCGGTCTCAAGGACGTCCACCCGCTCAACATGGGCATGATCCCCGGCTGCACCTACTGCCACCCCCAGGTCGCCAGCGTCGGCCTGACCGAGGCCAAGGCCAAGGAGAAGGGCTATCAGGTCAAGGTCGGCCGCTTCCCCTTCGTGGCCAACGGCAAGGCCATTGCGCTGGGTGAGACCGAGGGCATGATCAAGACGGTGTTCGACGCCAAGACCGGCGAACTGCTGGGCGCCCACATGGTGGGCACCGAGGTCACCGAGATGATCCAGGGCTACACCATCGCCAAGACCTTGGAGACCACCGAGGCCGACCTGATGCACACCGTCTTCCCGCACCCGACCCTGTCCGAGATGATGCACGAGTCGGTGCTGGACGCCTATGGGCGGGCGGTGCATTTCTGAAGAACACTCGCTCTCCCAGCGATGGGGCCGGTGTTGGCTGGATACTCCTTCGGATGCCGAGGCGTTTGTTGTTGAAATTGTGGAAAGATGGCGAGCCTCTCGCCACTTCTCCAACAATTGGGTGAGATCGCAGCAATCTTCGAGCAAACACCCGCGGCTTCCCCGTGGGCCACTCTGTCGTGGTCTTTGAGATCGTGCCGGGTGGCATCGAGGTGCTGCGTAATCTGCACGGCGCTCGGGACAGCCGCAGCCTTTAGCCGATGAAGGAGGGTTGGTGCCGGCGGGAGTGGTTTTTCTTGACCCCGCCGCGCCGCTGGCCGATATCCATTGCATGAGCGATTGCGCGCCCCCCCGTCATCCCGAGAAGGCCCATCGGCCGGATAACCCCAGTCCGCGCAAGCCGTCGTGGATTCGCGTCAAGGCCCCCACCTCGGCCGAGGCCGCCGAGGTGCGGCGGCTGATGCGCGAGAAGAACCTTCATACGGTGTGCGAGGAGGCCGCTTGCCCCAATATCGGCGAGTGCTGGAAGCATAAGCACGCCACCTTCATGATCCTGGGCGACACCTGCACCCGGGCTTGCGCCTTCTGCAACGTCAAGACCGGCAAGCCCGGCGGCGTCGATCCGGCCGAGCCCGAGCATCTGGCGGAAAGCGTCGCGGCCATGGGGCTGAAGCATGTGGTGATCACCTCGGTCGACCGCGACGACCTGGCCGACGGCGGCGCCTTCCAGTTCGTCGCCAGCATCCAGGCCATCCGCGCCAGTTCCCCCGAATGCACCGTCGAGGTGCTGACCCCCGATTTCCGCGACAAGGCCGGCGCCGCCGAGGCGGTGGCCCGGGCGAGGCCGGATGTCTTCAACCATAATCTTGAGACCGTGCCGCGGCTCTATCCCACCATCCGCCCCGGGGCGCGCTATTTCGAGAGCCTGCGCCTGTTGCAGAAGGTCAAGGAAGTCGACCCGTCCCTGTTCACCAAGTCGGGCATCATGGTCGGGCTGGGGGAGACGCGGGCCGAGGTGCTGCAGGTGATGGACGACATGCGCTCGGCCGATGTGGATTTCATCACCATCGGCCAGTATCTCCAGCCGACCCTCAAGCATGTGGCCATCGACCGCTTCGTCACCCCGGAGGAATTCGAGGACTACAAGGCCATGGCCCGCGCCAAGGGCTTCCTGCTGGTGTCGGCCTCGCCGCTGACCCGCTCTTCCCATCATGCCGACCGCGACTTCGCCGAGTTGAAGGCCGAGCGCGAGCGCCGGACGCGCTAGTCCGATGCCGACCCACGCCGAGCGCCGCCGCCTGCCCTACACGCCGCAGCAGATGTACGATCTGGTGGCCGATGTCGAGCGCTACCCCGAGTTCCTGCCGTGGTGCCTGGCGGCCCGCATCCGCCGCCGCGAGGGTCAGGTGTTCTTCGCCGATCTGGTGATCGGCTTCAAGATGGTGCGGGAGCGCTTCACCTCGAAGGTGACGCTGGGCGAGGGCCGCGTCGACGTCACCTATACCGAGGGGCCGTTTCACCACTTGGACAATCATTGGGTGTTCGAGCCGGCGCCCGACGGCGGGACCGATATCGATTTCTACGTCGATTTCGAGTTCCGCTCCAAGCTGCTGCAGAAGCTGATTGGCGCCCTGTTCAACGAGGCCGTCCGCCTGATGGTTGCCGCCTTCGAAAAGCGGGCGCGGCAGCTTTATGGGCCGGACGGGCGACTGGTCACTCGGCCCACCTAGCCATTCTCCTTGCCCCCTACCCCCCGAATTGGGATAGTGTCCGTCCATCCTTGGGGCTTGGGGGGTCGGTATGGCGCGCAAGTGGGGAAGAATGGTGGTGGGGTTAGCAGCCGCCGCTACGGTCGCGGCCTGTGCCTCCATCGCCGGTCCCAATGAATCCTCGGTCAATATCCGTACCAGCCCCGACCGGGCCCGCTGCGAGCTGAAGGGCCGCGGCGAGGCGTTCGCCGCCTCGGTGGAGACGCCGGCCAGTGTCTCGATCCCCACCGCCGCGGCACCGGTGACGGTGACCTGCACCGCCCCCGGATACAAACCCACCGTCCATAGCCTCGACCTCACGCCCAACGGCTGGATCTGGGGCAATGCCGGCCTGGTGCTGGCCACCGGCGGAGTGGCGATCATCGGTGCCCTGGTGGACACCGGCAACGGCGCCAGCCGCTCGTTCAAGAGCGAGGCCAGCTTCACTCTCGACGCCGACCGTCCCCGCATGGTCAAGACCCGGAGCCGTGACGGCGGCCAGCAACTCGACCTGCAAGCGCGCTGAGGCCCGCCATGCTCAAGCTTCGCACCATCGGCGCCAAGCTGTGGGCTATCGCGGGCTTGTGCCTGCTGGGGTATGCGGTGGTGGCGGCCGCCGGGTTGTACATCATTCACGGCGTGCTGCCGCCCGATGAGTTTCGCGTCAAGGCGCTGATGTTCGGCCTGCTGCTGGTGCCCATCGTCGGGGGCACCGTGGTGCTGATGGCCCTGCAGGTCAATGCCGTGTCGCGGCCGCTGGCGGCGCTGGGACAGGTGCTGGAGCAGCTTGCCCGGCACCGTGTCGACGTCGAGGTTCCCCACACCGGCCGTGACGATGAGATCGGCGCCATGGCGGTGCGTCTGCGAGGGTTGCAGGACAGCCTGCGGCACATGAAGGAGATGGAAGAGGCGGAGCGCATCGAGGTCGATCTCCGCAACCGTCGCCAGGGTGCCATCGAGCGCCTGACCAACGACTTCAACGAGTCGGTGGGCGGCGTGCTGGAGATGGTGGCGGCGGCGGCGCACGAGATGCAGAACACCGCCCATTCCATGGTGGCGACGGCGCAGGACACCAGCCGCCAGTCGTCGCAGGTTTCGGACGCCGCCGCCCGGGCTGCCGGTAATGTCGACGGGGTCGCTGCCGCCGCCGAGGAGCTGTCGCATTCGGCGGCCGAGATTCGCGAGCAGGTCGGCAAGTCCTCGCACCTTGCCGAGGCGGCGGTGGCCGAGGCTCTCCGCGCCAACGGCATCGTGGTCGGCCTGTCGCAGGCGGCGCAGAAGATCGGTGAAGTGGTGCAGCTGATCAACGACATCGCCAACCAGACCAACCTGTTGGCGCTCAATGCCACCATCGAGGCAGCCCGCGCCGGTGAAATGGGGAAGGGCTTCGCCGTGGTGGCGGGCGAGGTGAAGAACCTGGCGACCCAGACCGCCAAGGCGACCGACGACATCACCGCGCAAATTACTGCGGTGCAGGGGGCCACCGGCGAGGCGGTCAGCGCCATTGCCGCAGTCAGCCGGACCATCGAGACCATCCACGACTATTCGGCCGCCATCGCCGCGGCGGTCGAGCAGCAGGGGGCGGCGACCGGCCACATCGCCCGCAACGTTAACGAGGCCGCCGATGAAACCCGGCAGGTCACCGACGGCATGGCCTCGGTCAGCGAGGCGGCCGGCACCACCGGCATGGCCGCCGAGGATGTGCTTCAGGCGGCGGGTGCGCTGTCGCAACAGTCCACCGAGCTGTCCACCGAGGTCGAGCACTTCCTCGCCGCCATCCGCGACGTCGCCAACCGCCGTCGCTTCGAGCGGCTGGGCTGCGACCTGCCGGCGCAGTTGATGATGGATGGTCGCAGCCAGACCTGCGTGGTCAAGGACATTTCGCTGGGCGGCGCCGCGCTCGACCGTGAAGTGGCCGCCAGTCCCGGCCAATCCTTCACCATCAGCATCGGCAGTGCACAGGGTGTCAGGGGCCGCATCGTCAGCCACATTTCCGGCAGCACTCGCCTGCAGTTCCTGCTCGACGCCGCCACGCAGGCACGCATCGGCCCGCTGCTGGAGAGCCTGCGCACGGTGGCGTAAGGCGGCCCATGCCCGCCGGGGCGGATGCTACCGTGCCGCCTCGCACTCGACGAACACCGTCACCGCCTTGATGCGTTCGCCCACATCGGCGGCGGAGAGGGGGGTGGGCGAGGGGGCGGTCTCGAAGGCGACGCCGTTGTCCTGCATGAACTTGCGCGCCAGTTCGGCCTTGATGGCGAAGTTGATGTTCTGCGGCATATCGCCCGTGCGGTCGACCACGGTCATGGCGTTGAGCTTGGACGAGACGATGCCGACCACGTTGCCGCTCATGTCCGCCAGCGGCCCGCCCGAATTACCCTTCTGCACCGGCGCGGTCAGCTGGTAGTGGCGCTTGTCGCCGCGAAGGCCGGCCATGGCGCTGACCACACCGGCGGTGACGTTGGCCTCGCGCGACAGGATGTTGGACAGCGGGAAGCCCACCACCACCACTTCGTCGCCCGAACGCAGTGGCCGATCCTCGCGAAAGCGGGCCACGTCGGGCGGCTGGAAGGTGGTCTTCAGCAGGGCGAGGTCGTTGACGGCGTCCTGCGCCAGGATGGCCGCCGCGCGCCAGGCGGTGTCGGCGGTCTGAATGCGGACGTTGCGGCACTTGTCGATGACGTGATGGTTGGTCAGCACGGTGCCGTCGCGTGACACCAGTACGCCCGAGCCGGCGCTGAATTTAGGCGGTGGCGGCGGGGCGGCGGCTTGCTGCGGCTGCTGTTGCAGTGCCGTCCCCGGCCTGTCGGGTTGGGGCGGCAGCGGCTGGGCCGCCGGGATGGGCGGCGCGGCATCGATGCCGGCGGGGGTTCCGGGCGGCAGTGGCGCCCAACTGGCGAGGCGGTAGCGGATCTTGGCAGCCTCGTCGATGGGCAGCTTGGTGGCGGCGTCGTCGCGCGCCTTCTCGAAGCGCGAGCGGTCGGCCGGCTGGGCACGATGGGCCGCCTGGAGATGCCAGAAATAGGCCAGCGCTGGGTTTTTGGCGACGCCGACACCACCGCCATAGGCCAGGCCGAGATTGTGGGCCGAGCCGGGCTCGCCGCGCTCCGCCGCCCGGCGGAACCACAGCACCGCCTGCTGCTGGTCGCGGCTGAAGCCATCGCCCTGCCAATAGGCGATGCCCAGCATCTTCTGCGCCGCCGGCCAGCCGGCCTCGGCGGCGGGTCGGGCATAGGCGACGGCCCGGGTGCGGTCCTGGGCGACGCCGCGCGCGTTCCAGTAGGAGGTGGCGAGCTGGCTGCCGGCCTCGACCATGCCGGCATCGAAGGCGCGTTGGAACAGGGCGTTGGCGCCGGCTTCGTCCTTTTCCAGCCCGGCGCCGCGGAGCTTGAGCTCGCCCAGGGAGACCAGCGCGTTGGGCAGGCCCTGATCGGCGGCCTTGGTGAGCCATTGCAGCGCCGTCGCCGTGTCGCGGGGCAGGCCCCAGCCGGCCAGGTAGGCGTTGCCCAGCCAGAACTGGCCGACGGCGTTGCCGGCGTTGGCGGCGGCGGTGAGCAGCGCCACTCCTTCGGGCTCATTCTTGGCGGCGCCCAGTCCCAACAGCTTGAGATGGCCGAGGCGCGCCTGGGCGGCGGGGTTGCGCTCGGCAGCGGGCGGCGTCAATTCGCGGGCGGCGGTCACCCAGTCGCGTCGCTGATACGCCGCGACTCCCTCGTCGAGACCGGCGAGGGCGGGCCAGGGCAGCAGCAGTATCAGCAGGGCAGCGAGTCGATTGCGCATCGACCGGACGATAGCGCCATCGGAGGCGGAAGGCCAGCCGAAGGGTGGTTCCGACCGGTCCTAGAGCGTCGCGCCTTTAACAGGGTGCGGAAAAACTCTTCCCACCATCCTTCATCTCGTCACCCCCGCGAAGGCGGGGTCCATGTTGGGGCAAGGACTGGCGTTTGCCCCCATATGCTGTGCTGCCGGACGCATGGATTCCCGCCTTCGCGGGAATGACGAAAGGAAAGTTGAGTTTTTCCGCACCCTGTTAATATGGAACGC
>CAJANL010000319.1 GCA_903941105.1 uncultured Rhodospirillaceae bacterium | reverse complement strand
GTTTCGGCTGCCGAGTTGGCGAAGGTTCTGTCCGATTCAACCGCCAATGTTTCGTTGCGATTGATCCGAGAACTCTGCACCGAAGCCTCGGACACGCGTGAAGCTGACCTTGCATGAGCGCGACTTTCTTCGCTCTCCGCAATCGGCCAAGTCACCTCATCTACGGCGACAACCCGCCGCGCGTGGTGGTGCCGGCCTATTTCACATCAGAGGTCGAATCGGGCCTGCATTTGCCGACAAATGCCGCGATTCGAATGGAGCCGGTGTCTCCTCTGGCCATTGAAAGGTTGGAGCTGAGACATCTCCCTGCAGCCCGCCGGCTGTTGAGCTTGGTCCAATGGGCAAAGCTCAACGATTACTCCACGACGTATAGCCGTGCCCTCGCTGGCGTCGATGACGGCGAGTTCGTGTTCACCAATGTCTATGCCGATGAGCCGCGAACGAACTGCGGAGCGCTGTCGCCCTTCACCTTCGGCCAACTGATCGGGTTTGATCCCGGTGACATGGGGTGGCTGAACACTGTCTATGGCCACGGCGTCGAAGGCAGCATGCCGGCCGCGACCATGCAGGAGAAGGTCGAAAATTTCCTGGAACGGCGGCGAAGCGAGATCAGGTCTGGCGTCACGCGTGCCGACGGCTATTTTCATCTTGCCGAAGGTGTGTCGGCGGTGTGCCATTACGCGATTCAGCACGGTGTCCACATCGGCTGGCGATAGGCGTCAGTATCCTGCCGTCAACCAGCGGCGGATGGGCCGTTCATCTGGGAAATGTCGGATGAGATTACCAAGAGGGGTTTTCGTCCAAATCCAGGTGCCATGCGGTTGAGCGGACGCGCCAGCTAGGTTAGGCTGCAACGCGCTCGTGATACGCCCATGGGAGGAAAGACGTGAAAGCTGCACCTGATACCGGCGCCGCAAGGAAGGCCGACCGGCGGCGTGTTGCCCATCGCTTGACAGCGGCAGCGGCCATCCTCGCCACCGTCAGCGGATGCGTGACGACGGACAACCAGCCCTCTTCAACTGCATCATCCAACGCACCGCAGAACCCGTGCGAGGCTGCGAACAACAAGTATTATGGCGCTGCCATTGGCGCCGTCGCGGTCGGCACCCTTGCCTATTTCCTCGGCGGCAAGAAGGCTGCTCCGGCCGCGCTCGGCGTCCTGGGCGGCGGTGCCATCGGTTACCTGATCGGCCAAGACATTGATGATCGCCGTTGCGAACAGTGGAAGATCGCGCAGGCCGCCAATGTGACCGCCCGCTTCGACGACGTGGTGGTGCCGGTGACCAACCAACAGGGCCGCGAAGAGAATGTGAGGGTAGGTCAGGTTTCGACCTGGGAAGGTCATGGGCATTTCGAATTCGGCTCGGCCACGCTGACGCCCGAAGCCCAGCGCTATTTCCGTGCCGTTGCGGAGACCTATGCCCGCCACCGTCCGATCAACGACCCCAACATGTCGCCGCAGGAACGCCAGCAGTTGGAGGCCAAGCGCCAAGAGCAACGCATCCTCCTGGTTGGGCATACCGACGACGTTGGTTCGTCCGACGCCAATGCCAAGCTGTCCGAGGCGAGAGCCAAGGCCGTGGGCGAGGTCTTTCGCGCGGCTGGGGTGAATGCCAACCGGCTCTTCTTCCAGGGCGCCGGCGAGACCTTCCCCATCGCCGATAACCGCACTGAGGATGGCCGGGCAAAGAACCGCCGGGTCGAGATCGTGGACATGGAGAGCGAAACCGCTCTGGCCCACTATCTGCGGAACCGGCTGCCGAAGACGGACTTCTATCGGGTTGCCCAAGCCCCGGCTGGTGGCGCCCCCTCAAAGCCGGAGACAAAGGTCGTCGAGAAGGCGGCACCCGCTACCAAGTCGACGTCGAAGCCTTCGACGGTCACCGCGACGGCGACGGCGACGACGCCCCCCGCCACGGCCACGACTTCGCCCGGCGGCACCGCGTCGGTGCAGGCCGAGAGCCAAGGCGCCGGGAAGCAGGCAGACTCTCAGGCGAAGCCGCGCCCTGCCGAGATCGACTTCGGGGGCGTCCCCGCCATCCAGGTCGCGGGTGTGTCCACCCAGATGATCGGCGGCCAGAAGCAGAGCACCGCCCAGTCGGTCGCCAGCTATCTCGGCATCTCCTCCGCCTTCGCCAACGACAGCGTGTTCCAGTCCTCCTGCCTTGAGGACAGGCCGCGAATTGGCGGCGAGGTGAAGCGGCTCTCGGACGGCAAGGAGTTCGACTATCGGACCAAGGATTTCCTGCCCGGCCTGTACCGCTCGTCCTACGCTGGAACGGTCAACGGCCACATGGTCGGCATGACCGACATCGCGGTGCTGCGCGACGGCGCCACGCCGGTCGGCAAGTCGCCCATCCTCGTCTTCAAGAATTACAGCGGGGCTGCCGAGAAAGACCGCAAGCCCGATGCCCAACTACCCACCAACGTCAACGTCTACCCCGGCAACGACGCGCTCCTCTACCGAGTGTTCGTCAGCCAGGACAAGGCGCCGCTGCAATGCGTCGATTTGGTCTTCCCGTACCAGCAGCCGTTCGGCGCCCGGTACGGCAAGGTCTATTACGAGAAGCGCGGCCAAGCCTACGCTGCCGACTTCACCCCTTCAATCGCCCGCTAAGAGGTCCGTCGCATGGATACGGTCATGGACATCATCCACACCTACAAGGACGTGCTCGCCTTCGGGCTGGTGCTCCTGATGACCCTGCTGGTCATCAAGCGTTATTGGGACGAGATCAGCTTCTGGCTGATGGACCTGTCCTACGGGCTGCCGGCGATCGGCAAGGTGGCGCGCCTCTCCAAGAACCTTGAGTTCAACAGTCAATCCCGCTGGTTTCACTCGGAAGAGGAACTGGCCCAGGCGTACATCAATCACCACGGCAAGCTGCACGCCGACCCTGAATATTATGACAAGTGTTCGTCCTATCTCGCCCGCGCAGGCGAAACCGGACGCCATCCGTTTGCTTGGTACATGTGGGTGCTGGTGTTCATCATGGTCGCCATCGAGGCCATGGGCTTTTCGTATGTCCTGGCAGGTTTCACCATTCCCGGCGCCTCGGAAAATGTCCTGAAGCTGGGCGCCATCGGCATCTCCCTTCTGGTCTCGGTGTTGCTGGTCGGCTTCACCCACTGGGCGGGCAAGGAGCTTTACACCAACTCGCTGATGGCGAAGGCTCGGTCGTGGTGGAGCCACGACAGCCGCGACGGCGCCAAG